>NZ_VUOI01000049.1:0-156601 GCF_015390205.1 Azospirillum sp. INR13 | reverse complement strand
GCATCTGCGCTTGGGACGCGCTCTGCCGGTGGAGTTGCTGGATGGGCAGGAAGATCACGATTTCATCGTGCGGCTCATCCAGGCCGCCCCGGCGTCGCGCACAACACCTTCTCCGGCCTGGGGTACGGGCCGGAACCGTCATCACACCCGAGGTTCAACCATGCCTCACGAGCAACTTGATCTGTCCTCCAGTGCCGGCGTCCGTACAAGACGGAGGACGGATTGCGCCGGCACCTGGAGGAGCGGCACCGGGGCTCTGGTGCTGGACGAGGACATCCCCGAGATCACCGGCCGCAGCTTCATCTTCGAGGATCAGATCTACGACGTTGAGGGCTTACTGGCGCTGGTGCGCTCCGCCACCGTCCAAGTTCCCCCCTGAGCTGGTCCCATTGGATCAGGCGCTGCTGACCCATGTCGCCCTCTTCGAGCGCGATGAACGCCGGATCGCCACCATGACACCCGCCGAAGCTGAGGTGCCGATCCTCACCGTCGGTATGGCAGGCGGCACCACGCAGGTCATCGACGGCCTGCATCGCATTCACCGACGGCACCGCGACGGCAAGAGGGACATAGCGATGGTGTTCGTTCCTCACGCGGTCGCCCAACCTTCATCCACCCGCGCCCCCGCCGTGGCGCGTGAGCATCCAAGGAGATCTGTCGTTGTCCAGCTTAAACACCAAGAAACGCCATGCGCCCGTTCGAAGACGATCTGGCCGCCCTGCTGGCCGCACTGTCCGGTTACGGCAGCTTCGTGCACGAGATGATCGGGGATGCAGGGGAGGGACTCTGGGCCGGCACCGAACGCCCTGGCCCTGAGAAGCTGTTCGCCTTCGAGGTCCACAGTGCGCCGGCGACCGCTGGCTCGCTCTGCTGGTCTGGAAGGATCACGCCGACGGCGGCATCACCGGCGCCCTGGTGCGCTCCGCAGACGTGCCGATCCAATACGAGGACGAGGGGGTGACACTGGGCCAGCTGGCCGTCCGACATCGCCTGTCCAAATCGACAAGGCCCCAGTGGGATGACGTCCTCGACCTTGCCGACGAGCTGATCGCGCCGCCTGACGCCAAAACCCCTGAAACGATGACCGACCGGAAAGGCGATGATTTCCGCTGCCTTTCTCCGGCGCGCAGGCGAAGCCTTCTACCGTATCGTCGTGGCTCGACACTCGGGAAGCGCGCCGATGAGGAAATCCCTCGCCAACCCAATCAGCGAAGCCCACGCCCGTGGCCAAGTCACAGCACTTCTAAAGGGCACCTTTCACCGGGAGCGCCCCGCTGATGCCGAGTTGGTCCAGTACCTGTCGGCCGAGATCGCTGGGTCAATCTGGCGCCAGTACGAGATCGGCCCCTTTCAGTGGCAGGCGAAGCATCTGCGCTGGTTTCTGCGCGATGGGACGGCAGAGCTGAGCATGGATGATCGGCACACGTACTACCTGACCGTCGAACGGGTGTCCCAGGCCCTTGGCAAATGGGGCCGCTGGGAGGATGACCTCGCCTCCGGGCCTTGGGCAATCCCGCCCGCTGCGGCTCGTCCAGCCGGCGTTATCGCAGCCTGCTGTATAGAATTCCACGCCGTCCTCGTTAGACTTGGGCCGCTGACTTCATGCAGCGGCCCATTTTTTATCGCATGGCGAAGCTACATCTGGAATAGTGTCGGTTCATTATGCGATGTCGCAATGAGTGGAGTTTATTTCCATAACTGAACTTATGTGTGTTCTATTTCCACGTTGGAGTGATGGTGGCATTGCGGCTCTTGTGTACCGGCTCTGCTAATCGCAGCGAGTATGTCCTCACGCGCTCGCCGACGGATACGCAAAGGAGTATTTGCAGCGTGTGCGCCCTGGAATGTCGGAAGCGGATGTTCGCAGAGTACTTTTGGAAAATTCCTTGTGATGAAGTTATAGAGCGGCTGCATCAAGACAGCGGTGAATGGCAAGACACAAGACCGCCTTTAGTTTACGATGTGTCGTGCGTTACCTATACTCTCCTTACAGCGTCGATTTCCTCCCCATTGTCAAAGGGGCGGAAGGCTCAGTCGATCAGGTATTTTTGGATAGATGTTAGAGACGAAGATATGATTGCCGCTGAGGTCGCCAGAGACCATTGGCCTGCGATGGTAAAAAAGGAATGGCAGAATACGTTAGGTAAAATATACCCGTGCTGGTTCTTTGAGAATAATGCCATCAGAGCGCCTCTATGTCATAACAGCGAAGATGAAGGGTATCGGGTATGGCACTTGGGTTACATAGCAAAGCGCTTAGACCGGTGGCGCATGACCAAAAAACAAGACCTTTGTGCGCATCGATCGGCAGACCTAGCTACAGTATAGTCGCATCAGCAAACCAATCTATGATGGAGCACTTGATGCGCCTGTTTGGGGTTAAGGGTTTTCCAGCGGGCTCAGAATCCCCACCGTCGTCTGGCACGTTCGAGCCATGTCGGCCGATCGAGCGATTCAACTGGTGGAGGGGCTGCCAGACGCTGCCGGCCTGCGCCTCGTGGCTGTCGATACCGGCTGTGGCCTGCCGGTCGAAAGCGTTAGCCAAACCATGCCATGGCCGTGGCCCGACAAAGCAGCCTGAACCTTGGTGACGCTACACCCGTGCAGGCCTGCCGGCAGGCTGCGTCGGCATCTCCCTACTTTCCAAACCGACCGCAGTAGGTTCCGTTTGATCGACCAGTTGCTCCGCGATCAGGTGGATGACCTCGCCCTCGATCTGCACGCGGCCCTTCACGCTAGCATGCTGGCTCCGAGGATAATGCGTCGCCGCTGCTCGAAGAGCTTCTTCCAAACAACGATGTTCGCGACGCCGGTTTCTCTTCGAGCGGTCAGAACAACACCCCGTTGGCCGATCCCGGCCGCTGCCGGACCAGCACCAGTCCAGACACCGTCACTCTGCGTCCATCCCGCGTGCGAGCGAGATCGGCGCAGGGATGATGCCCTGCCCTCTCAGGTCCTGGCGCAGGAGAGCGACGGGGATGGCTGCGCAGGCTCAAGCCCGTCATCGTGTAGTCCTCGACCACCTCCCTGCCCTCGCTCATCGGCCTGAGGGTGACCTCCGGCTCCACCACCTCTTGCGCAGCCCCGGCGCCGCGAAGAGCGGCAGGGCCTCATCCACGGAGCGCCCGGATGGCCCAAGGCAGCCTCTCGACGCGTAAGCCCCATACCGGCGAAGCCATCGGCGGCCGCCAGTTGGCGTAGTGCCGCGACCGGCACACCCGCCCGGCGCCATAGGTCCTCAACGTCGCCATAGGGACGGTCCTCGCGGGCGGCGACGATCCAGCGCCGGCGGCGTTGGCCAACCCTCTCACCAGCCGGAGTCCGAGGCGGACCGCCAGCCTGCCCTGCCCCGCCGGCTCCAACGTGCAGTCCCAACGTGAAGCGTTGACGTCGACCGGCCGGACCTCGACGCCGTGGTCGCGCGCGTCCCGAACGATCTGCGCCGGCGCATAGAAGCCCATGGGCTGAGCGTTCAGCAGGGCGCAGGTGAAGATTTCGGGATGGTGGCACTTCATCCAGCTGCTGGCATAGGCGATCAGCGCGAAGCTCGCTGCGTGGCTTTCCGGGAAACCATAGGACCCGAACCCCTCCAACTGCTTGAAGGTACCCTCGGCAAACTCCCGGCTGTAGCCGCGCGCCACCATGCCGTCGACCAGCTTGCTCGAAAATTTGCTGACCCCGCCCGTGACCTTGAATGTCGCCATCGACTTGCGTAATTGGTCGGCCTCGCCGGGCCGTGAAGCCGGCGCATTCGATGGCCCTCGCATCGCCTGCTCCTGGAAGAGCGGAACGCCAAGCGTCGATCCCAGGACCGCTTTGAGCTCGGGCGTGGGATAGTCCACCGGCTCCAGCCCCTCGCGGCGCGCAGGTAGGGGTGCACCATGTCCGCCCTGGATCGGACCGGGCCGGACGATCGCCACCTGGATGACCAAGTCGTAGAAGGTCCGCGGCTTGATCCGCGGCAGCAATGGCCATCTGGGCGCGGCTTTCGATCTGGAAGACGCCCAGTGTGTCGGCCTTCCTGATCATCGCGTAGGTCGACGGGTCCTCAGCTGGAATGCCCGCCAAGTCCATGCGGATGCCCTTGTGCTCCTCCAGCAGCTCGAAGGCCCAGCGCATGCAGCCGAGCATCCCCAGCGCCAGAATGTCGACCTTCATGATGCGGAGGAGGTCGATGTCGTCCTTATCCCACTCGATGACCTGCCGGTCCTCCATGGCGGCGGGCTCGATCGGCACCAGCTCGTCCAGCCGGTGCTGCGTGAGGACGAAGCCGCCCGGGTGCTGAGACAGGTGCCGGGGCGTGCCCATCAGCTGTTGAGCAAGCTCCAGAGTCAGACGCAGACGCCGGTCCTCCAGGTTTAGGCTCAGCTCCTTCGCGTGCTGCTCCTCGACACCCTCATCCGACCAAGCCCAAATCTGCCCTGCCAGTGCCGCTGTGACGTCCTCGGTGAGCCCGAGCACCTTGCCAACGTCGCGGATGGCGCCGCGCGCCCGGTACCGGGTGACCACCGCCGTCAGGGCGGCGCGGGTGACGGCCGTAAGTCTCGTAGATTCCACTGGATGACGATCTCTCGGCGATCGTGCTCGAAATCGACGTCGATGTCCGGCGGCTCCCGACGTTCGGCCGATGCGCGGCGACGTCCACCGCGGTGATGACGCGCTGCGCGCCGGTCGACGCGACGACGAAGGGTGTGCCGGGCGGCTCGTCGGCCTCAAGTGCCGAACCGGAGCCCGACCGCTCGTGCCGTTCCTTCGATGAGCGTGCCCTGACGCGAAGCCGATCCGTCGGCCAAGTGGGCAGGTAGACCGAGACGACCCTCTTCATCGCAGCCCTCAATGTCCCACTCACCCGCCACGCCCCCACGACACCGCACCAGTTCCACCCGCCATCGCCTGCGGCCTATCCCCGGCGCTGGCAGTGGGCTGGACGGCAGGGCTGAAACGCGCCAACGGGTGACGGCAGCCGTCGGCTGGCCGATCTCGGCGGCAGCCGCGGCCGGGCTGCGCCACCGGCGCAGGATGATGGCTGTGACGCCGGAGTGTTCGGCGGCGATCTGCATGCGTCTGGACGCCACCATGGGGAGCTTGGCCAGTTCACCTTACCACGGCCGCCAGTCCGCGGTGGCGCAGCCCCTCCTCCACCAGCAGAGGCAGCGTCCTTTCATCGGGTGCCTCTGCATAAATGACCCGGTTCGGATCCAGCCCGACTTGGGAGAGCGCCGGGGCGTACAGGTCCGACGCCCGCAGGCACCAGAGCACCGGCCCGGTCATTCTGGCCAGGATGCCCGCGGCGAACAGAGTGGCCGCCGCGGCGTGGATCACGCCCAGGTCACCGCCCTCGGCCACCTCGTGGACGGCTCCCAACGCCAGCCCGCCACCTGGCAGCCGATCGTCGACCTCGCTGATCCCGAAGGGTAGCACGCGCATGGCGCGCCGCCCGCCAATCTCCAGCTGGTGGATGCGGTTGCGCAGGTCTTGTAGGGCGGTACTAGGGCGCGGCTCAGGATGCATGTCTCTTGAGACAGAAAGGGAAGGATTATGTTCCCTTTTTGTTCGCCAAAAACAGGAGCACTGTCAAGCTCTGGTTTTTCGCTCCTTGCCCGTCCAGCCCTTGCTACGAGCTAGCGAGACACACCAGGCTGGATGGGTCCCCATATGGAAATCCATTCCGATAGCGGTCGACGGTCAGAATTGCGGCCCCGAAGAGAGCGTCTGGACAGGTCGGCCCGAGGCCAATGAAGAACAGTTGTTTTCCAAGAAGGCACTGTCGTCCAGAACAGCGGAGCGGTTGCAAGCTGGAGCAGAGCTTGGGTATCAGAGCTTTGGCATCAAGCCAAAAAGAACGCGGCGGGCCGAAGCCCGCCGCACATCTTGTGCCACAAAGGGGAAACCCTTGCGACGTGTTAACGGAAGGACCCCGATCCCCCAGCGGCTAAGCAAGGTGATTGTCTTTCCGCGAAGAGCATCTCACGGGATTTCGCGATCGTCAATCCAGTTGAGACCTTTTTGCTTCTGGACACGGGCGGGGTGCGCTTAGACAATTCCGCACTTCAGGTGCGAATGCTCCTTTCCCATTCGCATCATGTGCGGGAGGAATTCCTTCGTGTCCAAGCGTCTCCGCTATCGCCTCGCCCTGGATCTCGGCACCAACAGTATTGGGTTCTGTCTGCTGGATCTGAACGGGGATGGCAGGCCCTGCGGGGTGCGCCGCATGGGCGTTCGCATCTTCCCCGATGGCCGGGATCCGAAGTCACAGCAATCTTTGGCGGCCGATAGGCGCTTAGCTCGGTCGATGCGCCGGCGCCGCGATCGCTATCTGCGCCGGCGCAAGGCTCTGATGAACGCCCTGGTCGCCGCCGCCCTGATGCCGGAAGACCTGCAGGCGCGCAAGGCATTGGAGGGGCTGGACCCCTACGAGCTGCGCGCGGCGGCGGTCGCCGGCCCGCTGCCGGCCCCACCAGCTCGGCCGTGCCCTTTTTCACCTGAACCAGCGCCGCGGCTTCAAGAGCAACCGCAAGGCGGCCGGGGATGAGAACGAGGCGGGCAAGGTCAAGACCGGCATTTCCGCTCTGAAGGCCGAGCTGGCCGCCAGCGGCGCCGGCACACTCGGCCAGTGGCTTGCCGCCCGCCATGCCACCCGCCAGCCAGTAAGGGCAAGGCTGACCGGCACGGGGGCCAGGGCGACCTACAGCTTTTATCCGGAGCGTGCGCTGGTCCATGAGGAATTCCAGGCGATCCGCGCCGCCCAGGCGCCGCATCATCCCGGCGTCACCGCCGAACAGTGGGACCGGATCGAGAGCGTCATCTTCCACCAGCGCCCGTTGAAGCCGGTGAAGCCCGGCAAATGCACCCTCTATCCGGAGGAGGAGCGGGCGCATTGGGCGCTGCCCATCGCCCAACGGTTCCGCATCCTGCATGAACTGCACAATCTGCGCATCGTCCGGCAGGGGGAGGAGGGGCTGTCGCCGGCCGACTTCGGACCGCTTCTTTGACCGGCTGTGCCGTAAGGGCGATCTGACCTTCAAGACGCTGGCCAAGGAGCTGAAGCTCCCACCCGACGCCCGCATCAATCTGGAGGACGACAAGCGTGACCGGCTGAAGGGCGACGCCACCGCCGACGCGCTGGCGGCCGAAAAGGGCAAGCGCCGGCGAATCGGCGCGGCTTGGCACAGCTTCCCGGCCGACCGTCAGCGCGAGATCGTCGGCCGCCTGATCGATGCCGAGGATGAGGGAGAACTGGCGGCCTGGCTGGTGGAGGAGCTGGGGCTGCCGTGGGAGGTGGCGATCCTGACGGCCGAGCGGCCGGGCCTGCCGACGGCTATTGCCGACTGAGCGAAAAGGCGCTGGAGCAGGTGGTGCCGCTGATGCACGAGGAGCATCTGCCCTATGACAAGGCGGTTCGCGCGCTCGGCCTCCATCACTCCGATTATCGCCCGGACGAGCTGCTGGGCGAGCTGCCCTATTACGGCCTGCCGCTGGAGCGCTTCATCGCCTTCGGGCACCGGCGAGGCGGACGACCCGGCCGAACTGCGGATCGGCCGCTTTCCCAATCCGACTGTCCATGTCGCGCTGAACGAACTGCGGCGGGTGGTGAACCGGATCATCCGGCGCTGGGGCAAGCCGGAGGAGATCGTGGTGGAACTGGCCCGAAATCTGAAGCAGAGCCGAGCCGACCGCGACAAGGAACAGCGTGAACAGGCGGAAAAGCAGAAGAAGAACTGGACGCGGACCCAGCAGCTTCGCGAATTGGGGATGGAACCGACCGGCGAGGCGCTGCTGCGGCTGCGGCTGTGGGAGGAGCTGCCGCGGATCGGCAGCGCCCATGTCTGCGTTTATACCGGCCAACCGATTAGTATGACGCAGCTGCTGCAAGGCGATGTGGATGTCGATCACATCCTGCCCTTCAGCCGGACGCTGGCCAACGGCGCCGACAACAAGATCGTCTGCCACCGTCGCGCCAACCGCATCAAGCGCAACCGGACGCCGTGGGAGGCGTTCGGCGTCGTCTCCGCCGACGGCTATGATTGGGCGGCCATCGCCGAACGCGCCGAGTCGCTGCCCAAAAACAAGCGCTGGCGCTTCCTGCCCAACGCGATGGAGCGGTTCGAGGACGAGCGGGGATTCATCGACCGGCAGCTGGTGGAGACCCGGCACCTGTCCAGGGTCGCCCGCGAATATCTGGGCTGCATCGTGCCGCTGGAGAAGGTGCGGGCCGCCCCCGGCCGGCTGACAGCGATGCTGCGCGGCCGCTGGGGGCTGAACGCTATCCTGTCCGACGCCAATCTGAAGAACCGGGCGGATCACCGGCACCATGCCGTCGATGCCGCCGTGCTGGGGGTGATCGACCAGCGACTGGTGCAGAGGGTGGCCGACGCCGCCAAGCGGGCGGAAGAGAAGGAGCTGGAAAAGCTGTTCGACGGCCTGCCCGATCCGTTTGAGGGGTTGCCCGGCCCGTCCTTCCGCGAACAGGTCCAGGAGAGGGCGCACGGGATCATCGTGTCCCACAAGCCCGAACATGGCTGGCAAGGCGGATGCACAACGACACCGCCTATGGTCCGGTTGAGCGGCTGCCCGACGGAACCCATCAGGTGGTGACGCGTAAGCCGTTGGCGGCGCTTGCCGAAAAGGATTTTGGGAATATCCGTGACCGCGCCCTTGCCGCGGCGCTGGAACGCCATGTCGCCGAACAGGCGACGCAGGGGCGCAGCTTGGGCGAGGCCCCTGTCCTGCTTCACCTGGACGGGGGGAGAGGTGCGCCGGGTCCGCATGCTGGACAAGTTGGGCAGCCCTGTCGCGGTCCAGGACGATGACGGACACACCTTCAAACTCTACAAGGGCGACAGCAACGCCTGGTACGAGATCCTGCGCGATGGGCGCGGGCGTTGGACGGGGCGGATCGTCAGCACCTATGAGGCCTATCGGCTGCATGCCGAATGGCTGGCCGAGAGGGGGGACTGCGGGCGGAACGATGCAGCCTTTCCGGATTGGGCAGCACGCCGGCTGTGCGCCAGCATCGGCACGCCGCTGTTCCGCCTGTTCAAGGGGGACATGCTGGCCTTCGGAACCGCACCGAGCCGGGGAAATTCTGAAGGTGGTCAAGTTCACGGAAGGGACAATCACCTTCGCTGGCCATCGCGAGGCTGGCAACCTCAAGGCGCGGGATGCCGACAAGGAGGATCCGTTCAAGTACCGCTACTGCTCGCCCGAGGCTTTGCGCAAGGCGCAAGCCCGGCCGGTTGGCGTGGATCCCGCCGGCTTCGTCCACGACCGCGGGGCCGTTGGAGTAGGCCATGGCGAGCGCAGCCGGAGTCGTGGTGGAGGTGGCCGAGGACGGGCGGCATCTGTCGCTCGACCGCGGTTTTATGGTTGGTGTCGGAAAAAGGGCGGGAGCTTGGCCGCGTCCCGCTCGACGACATGGCGGTGCTGATCGCCACCGCGCATGGGCTGACCTATTCCAACAACCTGCTGCTGGCCCTGCTGGAACGGGATTGCTCGGTCATCCTGTGCGGGCGGAATTTCTCCCCGGCAGGCCATCCTTTGGCCGCTGGATGGTCATCACATCCAGGCCCAGCGCATGCGGGCGCAGGCGGACATTACCGACGCCTTCAAGCGCCGGCTGTGGCAGGCCATCGCCCGCGCGAAGGTCCGCAATCAGGGGGCGATCCTTCAGGCGCTCGGCCATTCCGCCGGCGCCTTCGAGGAATTGGCCCGAAAGATGCGGACCGGCGACCCGGAGAACATCGAGGCGCAGGCGGCGCGGCGCTACTGGCCCCTGCTGTTCGGGCCGGATTTTCGCCGCGATGCCGAGGAGCCGGGAATCAATGGGCTGTTGAACTATGGTTATGCGGTGCTGCGCGGCGGCACGGCACGGGCGACGGCAGCCGCTGGGTTGCATCCCAGTCTTGGCCTGAAGCATTCCAACCGTTCTAACCCCATGTGTCTGGTTGACGATCTGCTGGAACCGTTCCGGCCGATGGTGGAGATCGCCGTTCATCGTCTGGTCTCGGATGGGCTTCTGGAGGTCGATCGGGAGACGAAGCGGATCTTGGCCGGGCTGCTGGTGCAGGACTTGCGAACGGACGCCGGAGTGACGCCGCTGTCCACCTGTCTGTTCCGGCTGGCGACATCGCTCGCACAGGTTCTTTCGGGCGAGCGTCAGGTTCTCGATCTTCCGCTGTCGCCGCTTCCCCTCGAAATAGCCCGTGGTCCTTCAGGCAAGGAGGGCGCGCATGCCACTCAGCGCGTATCGGCTCATGTGGATGATGGTGATGTTTGACCTGCCGACCGTGACCAAAACCGACCAGAAAGCGGCGACTCGGTTTCGCAATTTTCTGTTGGATGAGGGCTTCGAGATGTCGCAATTCAGTGTCTACATACGCTTTTGCGCCGGCACACCGCAGGTCGAGGCGCGAATCGGACGGATCAGATCCAACCTGCCGAAGCGGGGAAAGGTGCAGATCCTGACCTTCACCGACCGTCAATACCAGACGATGGTGTGTTTCGACACGCGCACGAAACAAGAACCTGCCGCGAAATACGAACAGTTCAAGCTGTTTTGACGGGCATCCGATGGAAGGTCTTCAGAAAAGAAACCCGAATAACCCATTTTGTTTCAGTGGGTTATCCGGGGTCGTATTGTAGCCGCTGGGGATCGGGGTCCAGCCGCAACTTTCTGGAGGTAACCATGGTCAGCAGCCCTATTGTAGCCGCTGGGGGATCGGGGTCCAGCCGCAACAGACAGGGTCTTGATCGTGTGGGAGTTGATATTGTAGCCGCTGGGGGATCGGGGTCCAGCCGCAACCTCGAGGATGCCCTTCATCTGGTCGCCGAGATTGTAGCCGCTGGGGGATCGGGGTCCAGCCGCAACGATGCCCGCACCGATGCGCGCCACTCCGCCATTGTAGCCGCTGGGGGATCGGGGTCCAGCCGCAACCTGTCCGCTTTTCGTGCATCTTCGCGATAGATTGTAGCCGCTGGGGGATCGGGGTCCAGCCGCAACAAGCTCGGCAGCACCACCGGAACGGTGGGAATTGTAGCCGCTGGGGGATCGGGGTCCAGCCGCAACGGCGGGCGGGTCTATACCGAACTGGTATCCATTGTAGCCGCTGGGGGATCGGGGTCCAGCCGCAACCGGTGGCGCCCCGCCCTCCATCGTCAGACAATTGTAGCCGCTGGGGGATCGGGGTCCAGCCGCAACTGGGAGACCCAGTATTCCTTGATGCGGGCGATTGTAGCCGCTGGGGGATCGGGGTCCAGCCGCAACTATTCCGTCGAGTGCAAAGCGCGGAAGGAGATTGTAGCCGCTGGGGGATCGGGGTCCAGCCGCAACCGGTGGCGCCCCGCCCTCCATCGTCAGACAATTGTAGCCGCTGGGGGATCGGGGTCCAGCCGCAACCAACCAGGCCTTCATACCCGCTTTACCACGATTGTAGCCGCTGGGGGATCGGGGTCCAGCCGCAACTATTCCGTCGAGTGCAAAGCGCGGAAGGAGATTGTAGCCGCTGGGGGATCGGGGTCCAGCCGCAACTGTTTTCGCTGGGGTGTGCGGGAGCGCCCGTATTGTAGCCGCTGGGGGATCGGGGTCCAGCCGCAACTCAATAGCCATGCGTCTCCGCCGCCTGAAAATTGTAGCCGCTGGGGGATCGGGGTCCAGCCGCAACGGAACCGACTCGGTTGCTATATTGGCGGGGATTGTAGCCGCTGGGGGATCGAGGTCCAGCCGCAACTGGTCGATCTGTCGGCCTTCTCGACCAACGATTGTAGCCGCTGGGGGATCGGGGTCCAGCCGCAACTCCACCGGCTTGGCGACAGCATCGTATTGCATTGTAGCCGCTGGGGGATCGGGGTCCAGCCGCAACATCCCAGACACTTGGATCAAGTTTCGGGCATTGTAGCCGCTGGGGGATCGGAGTCCAGCCGCAACAGCGGCGTCGAAGATGCTGTCCACCCGCGATTGTAGCCGCTGGGGGATCGGGGTCCAGCCGCAACGACGCATGGAACGTGCTCGGCAGCGTGCTGATTGTAGCCGCTGGGGGATCGGGGTCCAGCCGCAACGACGGCACCGATCAGATCCCGAACACTGCATTGTAGCCGCTGGGGGATCGGGGTCCAGCCGCAACGAGCCAGTGTATGATCCCGCCTTTGACCCTATTGTAGCCGCTGGGGGATCGGGGTCCAGCCGGAACTGCCGCGCACATCGCCGCAGGCGATGTATAATTGTAGCCGCTGGGGGTATTGGGGGGCCAACCGCAGCCTGAGCATGGCGCGCACCTCGTTGTACTTCATTGTAGCCGCTGGGATATCGGAGTCTAGCCGCTGTATCTGGTATATCCGCTGGCAATGCTAGCAGAAGCTCTCATTGCAGACCGTATCACTGTGCTTTGAGAACTACCCTTAAGCATGTTGCTTGACCTGCAATTCGAAATGCATACGCGTGGTTGCACGTTCAGCGGCCGCCAAAAAGCTGTTCGGGTGCTTCTCCCACACTGCCAATGGTTCGCCACCATTTGGAGAGGAAACATGTAGCAATATTGCAGCCCCCGGCCCTTCAGGAGGGTCTGAATGCCTTGGGTTGGTGATACGGGTTGCGCTCCAAGCGCAGTCGGGAAACTCACGCTCCAGCAACGCCACCGCGTCGGCCAAATCATTGCTGTCCGTGTTCATGGGGCCTCCGGACGCTTTGTCACCATAACGTGACGATTGCCTCAGGAATCGCAACGGAGCGTTTGGTGCAGGACTTTTGGGGATACACACGTACCCGACCATCCACCGGGCGGTTTCGAGACTGCACTGAGGCGGTCGACGAAGATGAAGCCGGGCGCGGCAACCCGCGTTGAATGGACGATTCGTCCGGGCGTTTGCTGTCTCCAGTTCGGGCAATCGTTTGCGAGCAGCCACACGCTGCCGTCCTCTATGACGGTGCATACCTTGAGTGAACGGCCACGCGACTGTTGCATCAGCGCAAAGTTCAAACACATTGAATAGGATGCTGAAGCGATAAACACGAGCAGCGAGTGAGCTCGCGTGCTGTTGGCAGCCGAAGACAGGAGTTTCATCATATGGCCACTGTGCGATTGATGCGAAACGGCACGATCATCATCGCCGAGCACCGTGAACCAGATCGGATCATGGACGCCACAGACCACCTCGCTCTACTGGGGCATGTCCGCTCATTGCCGGAATTCGAGCCCGGTCTGACCGTAGCCGAACTCATGCGATGCCTCAGGCCTTGGGCTGAGGTGCTGTCGCGCATGGGCTGGTGCGACTTCGACGCCTGGGACCGCGCGTTGGCCCCGCCCCACCTCAGACTGGTTGGCGACACCGATGGCAAACCTACGGCTCAAGACGAGCCACCGGTTGCGGAGATGGTCATCACTCCAACCATCACGGCCACTGCAGAGCGCACCGGACAATGGGCACTCGACATCGCCTGGGAAACTCTGGGAGTTTTCGCCTGGCCCAGAGTGGATGATCACACTGGTCATCAGGACCTCTACTGCTCGCTGTCGTTCTCCCCACCGGCTGAATGGGCGCACCTGCCGATCCGCATCGAACACCACGCCAAAATCAGCAACATGGATTTCGCCGGCACAGGTCGACGGCTCCTCACCGACGCCGTCGCATCGACCAAGCACGCGCCTTCGACGATCGAGGTCTTTCCTTCTTTCCTGGATGCCATCGTCCTCGGTTTTCTCGACGACATCAGCTTCCATGGCAGTCCGGAAGAGACATTGGAAGTGCGGGAAGAGGTCTTCGAATTGGCTGAAGGTGTTCGGAACGAGCTGGGGGTCGAGCCTAACCGCGATCCGGAGCAGCACGTTGACTGATACCGACATCGGTGCCGACACTCATTGAAGCTATTTTATAAGCTGGACTTTGGCCATTATGAAGCGGGCATAGAACACGGGAAGCCTTGAGGTCCTGCGGTGTACGTGGGTTTTCTCAATATGCAACCAGCTCCGTGACAGGTCGAAATTGCTCTGCAACCTTAACGCTGACGTACACTCGACAGCACTTCAGCATGATATCCGCCATCTGGCGGTATCTCGCACCGTCAGCGTAGGGTTTGAATATTGGCCAAAGTCCAGCTCAGAGGTTGGTTCATGATCCTTCCTTGGGAAGGAAAGAAGTTACCTGCTGCAATTGGTATGGCTTCAACAGTGAGAATGTTGCCTTATCCAATGTAGACATCACCGAATTCCAGGTTCGGGTGTTGGCTCCTTCCCCCTTGGCCCTGACAATGAATGCACGGCTGTGCGAATAGCCCATCACAGCATCAAGAAGCCACTCGTACAGTTTGGTCTGGAGGAAACCATCCTGGATGATCGGGCAATGCTCCCGTAAGACCTGACGGTCAAACTTGTCTCTCGGATGCCGTGCTTCTGGAGACTCGAGTTTTGCCTCGACAGCAATGGCATGTTCCGGAGAGAGGTGGATTACAAGATCGGGCCGCGCGTGGAACGACGCCTTGAGCAAATACACAGAGCGGATGTCACTATCTTGACCGCCTGCATCGCGAATGCTTGGCCCATAGCACTCGACCCGCCAATCGCCAGGATAGATGTATCCGCCGGGAGATCCACGTCCAGCGAAGTGCAAGTTGAAGTGGCTGATGGAGAGTGATTGAGCCCACTCAATAACGCTTGAACTCATGCTAAGTCGGGTGAAGGCAGAGATCAGAAAGGAACGGCCAAGAGCAGTTGGTTGGGTTTTGCTCTTTCCTTCCTGGCGAGCCAAGGACATCCAGTGGTCACGCAAAAACGCGTATTCGGGATAGATCGCAGTCTCAGCCCAATTGATGGGCCAGTTGATGCCGAAATGATCGAGGAAAAGCCTCAGGTTGTCTCCCTGATGAAGCAGGTAGTAGAGCGTTGCCACCAGAGCCGCTTCCGAACGGTTTGTAGTCCCATAGGGAAGGGCTGAGAGCGGTGTCTGATTGGGCATTTCCGTCGGCCGAGTGATTAAAGGCTGTTTGGCAGGAGGGTAGCCAGACTAGGCGGCAAACCCATCAGGCGCGCGTTGAAACCGCGCCAGAGACGAGGGTCCAGATCGATGCGCTCGGCGACCCAGATGATCAAAGCCCTCGCGTCCTCGTGGGTGATCCGGGCCCATTCACCGCGGATGAGAAGGTCGTTTCCGGCAAGAACGCCCAGCACAACATTCTCGACGGCCTGGCGGACAGAGGCGGTGAATTCGGCCTCGATCTTGCGGGCGCACCAATCGCGGTGCTCGGCGATGCGGACGTGTGGCTGGTCCGAATACCCGACCTTAGTGATCTCCTCGCCGTCCACGACGACCGTCAGCGCATAGACGGTCGGCTCGCTCGCCCAGTAGCGCGACGGATACCGACGGGAGCCGGGGACGGTGTCATCCTCCCCAGCCCGGTCGAGCGCCCTGATCGCGTCGGCGAAGGTCAGGTCGAACCAACCGCCGCCGTCGCCGTGCTCGCGCGCCGTCGGACGCAGACGCAGACGATTCAACCGCTCCCAGATGGCCCTGGCCCGCACGACCGCCGCCTCGGTGTCAATGGCGTGCATCAGATCCAGCACCTCGTGGTTGCTCGTCTGAATCTGACCGATGCGCCGGCGAGGGTCCGACGAGTAGCCGATGTAGACCGGGCCGTAGCGGTGCGCCGCCAGGGCGAACAGCGTTGTCATCGCGGCACGCAATTGTACTCGAAGTGCTTTGTGACGGTCCCGGTGACGTAGACGTAGACCAGGCGCCCGGTTGACCGTTCAAGCGAGATGGCGACTGGAACCCGCATCCGCATTGCGCTGACGCTCACCCACTCAGGATCGATGAGAACCTCCGCGCTGTCGGCGGAGTATTGGTCGCCGGGCGCGTATTTCCAACCATCGTTCGCGCGCGACATCCAGAGGTCTGCCCGGTTTCGGCCGCTGTCGGCGACGAAGGTGTCGACCGATGCCTCGCGCTCGTGATCGCCGGCAACGAAGCGGCAGGAATAGCGCAGCACATCGGCACGGGCTTCGGCGGCGGTCAAGGTGAGGAGGACAGCGAGAAGGACGAGGCGCATGATATTCCTGATCGTGTCGTAGGCAGCGAGGCTCAGATTTCGTCGCAAATCGGGCAGACCGGCTGCCAGTCCTCCATCCATTGCCGCATGGCGGCCAGGGCAGCGCGGAACGCGGCGACCTTCTTTTCTGACGCCGCGGACTGGTATTCGTAGCGCAGGGCCGGCATGCCCGAGAGGTCTCGCGCCGTCGCGATCACCCGGCCGATCGGCTCGGGCATCTCCGGCGCCATGTCCTGCACCTCGGATCGGGCGTAGCCGTGGACCCGCTCCAGGTGGTCCAACCGGGCACGCGCGATCTTGCGGTGGGCGAAACGGGCTTCGATGTAGGCCGACAAAACCTCGACGACCTGCTCGCTGCGAAAGTTCAACTCCGCGCCTGAGAACCGCAGGAAGTCTAATCCGGTCTGCTTCCGAATGGCCGCCTCCCGCGTCCGGTCGTCGCGCAGTCCTCCGGCTTGCGGGCCGTGAAATTCGCTGCCATCGCATTCGACCGCAAGGAGATCAAAGTCGTTGAAGGCGTCCAGCGTCGTCATCACACGGTCGGTCGCGGCCACAAGGAAGTCCATGCGGTACCCGCCGACTGCCACCTGCGGAAACACCACAAGACGGGCGCGGGAGAACGCTTCCGGGTGGTCTCGCAGGGTGGCCTTGGCCTCGCTCCAAGTGTTCACCGCGCAGAACTGGGCTCGAACACCAAGGTCGAGACCACCTTCGAGAAGGTCCAGCATAAGGCGCTCGATGGGCGATTCCGGCGGCTTGATCTCGATGATCGCGTAACCAGGGAGCAGGCGGGGTTCGGGCGACATCAGGACCTCACGACGGACCAACCGGCCAGCACGATACTCCGTCCCGCTGGGGTTGCAAACACCGGAGGAATGATTCCCTTTGAGGTTCCGCTCCTAGTTGACTGAACACCGCGGCCAGCCTTCTCGTCCGTGGCTGGGCGACCAACCGCGATCTATCCTGGACCCGTGTGCGAATTTCGGTGGCGAACTCCCGGCGCCGATTCACCTGAGCTGGACTTTGGCCAATATTCAAACCCTACGCTGACGGTGCGAGATACCGCCAGATAGCGGATATCACGCTGAAGTGCTGTCGAGTGTACGTCAGCGTTAAGGTTGCAGAGCAATTTCGACCTGTCACGGAGCTGGTTGCATATTGAGAAAACCCACGTACACCGCAGGACCTCAAGGCTTCCCGTGCTCCATGCCCGCTTCATAATGGCCAAAGTCCAGATAAGGAGATTCGCAGAAATAACTGCGTCAAGTGTCCTCCCCATTCTGCGAGTATCCCGATGCCTCCGACCGAGGCAGTTGGAGCATCTATTTCTGCATCTGTCCTAAGTCATCTTCGTCACCTCCGACACCACCCCGCCCCTGCTTCTCCGCCAGCTGCGCCATAGCGCCGGCGCCGGCGGCGATGCGCTCACCGTAGCGGGCGGGCATGGTGGGAGAGGTCCAGTCGCCGGCTTGTTGGATAGCGGGGAGGCCGAACCCGGCGGCCACCAGGTCCTGGGCAGCGCCAACCCGCAGGCTGTGGCCCGACACCGCCCCCTCCCCTGGCACGCCAGTGCCCTCCAGCCCCACAGCCTTGGCTCGCTCTTTGAAGATCTCGCCCACCCGCTTGCCAGGGTCCGGCCCCGACACCGCCAAGGGTCCCAGCACAACGTCCGTCCCGCGGGTCAGCCGGTCGGTGCCGATCTGCAGCCAGAGGACAGCGCGACAACATTCCAAACGGGACTGCCTGCGCTCCAGCTTCTCACGCCGGGCCCCATCTCCACGGCTGCAGCGCCGGATCAGCTGCTCTCCCTCTGCCAAGGCCTCGTCGAGCAGGAGGGCGCGCAGACGAAGCCACCGCTGCAGCAGGGTCATGGTGTCAGGCCCCAGCCAGCACCAACGGCCCTGCCCACCCTGGTCAGTCTTCGACCGGGACACGAATAGCCGGCCGCTGCCGTCGCGTTCAGCCTGGACATCGGCGACCGTCAGCCGCACCAACTCGGCCCGACGGCGCAGCGTGTCGTAGCCGACGGCGATCAGCGCCGCATCACGCACCGCCTGTGGCCCCTCTTCACGATTGAGAGCCGCGAGAATCTCCTGCACGTCCTCGCGGCGAAGCCCGACCGCCTGGGCGGGGCGCCGACCGAGGCGGCCAGCGAACCCCTTCATCTCCAGCCGCACCAGCCGGTCCTTGCAAGGATCCGGCAGGCCGGCCGCCTCATGCAGAGTTGCGATGGTGGACTTCCGCCTTGCCACCGTTCCATAGGCGGCCGGCTGCCCGTCGCGGCCGCCGTTCTTGGAGAGCGCCGTCAGGTAGGCGATTACCGTCTCCGGCACCGCAGGGACCGCAACGCGGCCGTTGAACCCGCACCAGCGAATGTAATGGCGGGCATCGGCCCACAGGGCGCGAACGGTGTTGGCCGGCGCGTTGCGCTGAAGCGCCCGCCACCAGGGCACCAAGCGCCGTGCGATTGCGAGAGCGATCGGCGCGTGCGGCAGGATCACGCCGTCGAGGGCGAGAGCGCGATCGAGAGGATTGTCGTCTCTGGACCCAGTTACGACCGGGAGGAGCGGCTGGGAGGTCATGGATCACGCGGTCAGAGGGTTAGGGACGGTTGCCGACTGGTCCGGACTTTTCGCATGAACTGCCAGCATTTTGCATGAACCGGCTTACGGAACGGTGGACGGGGGAGGCTGTTGATATGCGATCAGGATTTCCGCTGGTCCTCCGTCAGTAAAGGCTATTTCGTCCACCAACACCGGCTTTTCGCATCAACTGTCTGTCACCGACGACGATAGCCGCCCTCCCCTGCTGGCGATAGCGCAAATTATCACCAGAATGCAATCGCATCGCATGGTAAAGCCAAAGATGTTTAGTTAAACATGCTATATGAAATAACTCGTTGATTTCTATTCAATAACGCTACCACCTTCTCCTGAGACTATTTCAACAACGAACGCCAGCAGTACCCTCTCACGTCTCGCGGCTGTCCGGTGCCATCAACAGAATACGTTGGGCAAGGGGTGTATCGGGATGGCTCAGCATTGCCGCAGCATCCCCGCTGTTCCAGCAGCGCAGCCCCTGGAGCTTCTCCACACAGGCGGTCGCCGCTTTCCGCGTCAGGAACTCGCGAGGCAGACGTTGTCCAGTCAACAGATGCGTGATCACCCAGACCGCAACCTTATCATCGGCCACTCGTTGGTCGATCCCGAAGGCGCCGCACACTTCGCCGGAAAGTGTGATGGTTATTATGCAGTCACCTCCTGCGGGATCGGCGGCGACTGCCTCGTAGGTCGCTGATGTCCACTGCCCGTTCCCAACAAGATCAGCGTTGCGCCCAACTACCATCGGGGGTTCGATCATCGTGCTTTCGGGGGCGGTCGGCTCGGGGCGTGCGGTCGCCCGAGGGCTTGGCGGCTCCGACTTACGGCGGGTGTTGCGTTTGGACAATGACGCCTCCGAGGGCCAACGCACGATCGCCCGCACGGCTGACAGAGCATCCTCATTGCGCTGGAGCGGGAAGTACCGCCGCAGTTCGGCCACCGCAGCCCACTCGCCCCCGGCTTCAAACGCCTGACAGATGGCAGACCGCTCGTCCTCGCTTACGACAAACATTGCCTCTCCTTACCGCCTGGAGGCCGCTTGTGCCCTGAGCCCCCTCCAGCTTACAGCGATTTAGGGCAATCTGGGCGTTGTCATCAACTGGCTAATGGGCTGATCTTGGCGGGCTTCCGGACATCTTTACGGCCGAAATGCCGACGTTCTCAGCGCCTTCTGGTGTCGGCACGCAGCCAGGGGGACAGCGGCGCCGGAGCGCCATCTGGTATTCGAAGCCAGCACTGACCGTCGTCGATGCCCTGCGCCAACGTGAGCCGCGCTCCCTGTGCGTTAAGCTGCGGAGCCACTTCCACCGGCAGCTCGTTGCGTTCAGAGTCTGGTTGTACACTGCGCAGGCGTCCCAGCCTGTGAGCCTTGGCCAGTTCAGATCGCTGTGCAGCGTAGTTGGGGGCGGTCATCGGGTAGTCCCCCGACAAACCCCCTTTGGCCCTGTACTCATCAGGCGTCAGATCGTGTTCTCTCCCCAGGTGCCGCTTGAGTATCCGGTTGCGCTTACTGCATTCCAGGCAAGTGATTGCATCCGGACCGACTTTGGGCTCTGTTGCAAACTCTTCCTGTAGTAGGCGCGTGATGATGACGACCGGCATCATTTTCGGAGGCTACGCGGCCTGGAGTTCGAGCTGCTGGTTGACGAGCTGAACGGCTTCGGCGAGCACGCAGGGGCCGACGTTGAAGGCGCGCTCGACAAGGCGTGCCTCGCCGTGTATGTCGCGGGTCAGGTTGAAGGCGGCCGCCTGCCCTTTGCGGAGCGCACGCATCACCTCGAACCCCTTGATCGTCGCATAAGCCGTCTTCAGGGTCTTGAAGCCCCGCACCGGCCGAATCAGCTGCTTCAACTTGCCGTGGTCGGCCTCGACGACATTGTTCAGGTACTTGACCTGCCGATGTTCCGTCTCCTCGGGACATTTGCCCTCGGCCTTCAGCTCCGCCAGGGCTGGCCCATAGGTGGGCGCCTTGTCGGTGTTGATGACCATCGGCTTCTCCCAAACCTTCAGGCCGTTCAGCGCCTTGCCGAGGAAACGCTTGGCGGCCGCGGTATTCCGCGTGGGCGATAGGTAGAAGTCGATGGTGTTGCCATGCTTGTCGACGGCCCGGTACAGGTAGGCCCACTTGCCACCGACCTTCACATAGGTTTCATCGACCCGCCAACTGGTCGATCGTGGGCAGCGCCACTGCCAGCGCAGCCGTTTCTCGATCTCGGGGGCATACTTCTGGACCCAACGATAGATGGTGGTGTGGTCGACCGTGACGCCGCGCTCGGCCATCATCTGCTCGAGGTCACGGTAGCTGATCCCGTACCGGCAGTACCAGCGAACGGCCCACAGCACGATCTCGCCCTCGAAATGGCGACCCTTGAAGTCCGACACGGTTTGGCTCCCTCCAACGTCCAGCCATTCCGCCGCGTGCCGGCCAACTTTGCAACAGAGCCTCCCAAACGCCCTTGCCGGAACCCGGCCAACTGGTGTTCCGCGCTTACGAAACAATGCGGCCTCGGCTCCGTTTAGCTGTCTTGCGGTGTGCATCGCCTCGCCGAGGTGGGCATTGCCGGCGGGAGGCCGTCAGCGTGGGCTGGAAAAATCCCAGAAGCCACGTAACGATCGCACTCGGTGCGGCTGTGATGGCCGCTCCGCTGCTCGGCTACGAGGTTCTCTCCCTGACCACACTGCGCCAGGAGCGTGAACAGGAATTGGAGGCGGAGGCCGGACGTCTCCTTGTGCTGGTGGACACCGAACAGCGAAAATCCGTGGAGGACATCCGCCACATTTTCGCGACCCTGCAGGCGACCGGGGTCCCCCACCTGCCGCCTGCCGATTGCCGGAGCATCATGGAAAAGCTCAGGCCTTCATACCCAAACCACCTCGAAATTCAGCTTGCCGATAAGACTGGCCGGGTGTGGTGCGCAACACAGCCCGGATCGGTTGGGACCGACATCGGCGATCTGCCGAGTTTCCGGGAGGCGCTGCAGAACGACCGGGTTGTCGTCGGCGAACCTGGCCCGATCCGGGCGACACCGACCGCCCAAGGGCGCACGATCCTGCCGTACAGGCAACGCTATCAAGGGGCGAACGGACAACCCGACGGCACGATGACCGCTTTGATCGACTTGGACTGGCTGAAGGACTATGTCGTCAAGCTGCCCTGGCCGCCATACGCCGTGGTCACGATCGTGCATCCGGACGGACAGATCCTCGCACAGGCGCCGATGGACAAGGGGCTTGTCCTCGGCACCAGGCTTCCGGACCGGCTGCGCTACACCTTGTCGGGGTCTGCACCCGGCTTCGGGCAATCTCCCGGTCTCGACGGGGTGGAACGGCGCTTCGCCTTCCTGCCGCCGAAGGCAACCGATGCTGGGCTGATGCTGGCGGTGGCCATCGCCCCCGGTGAAGCGTTGCAGCCCATCGACCGGTCGGCCGCCAGTTCCCTTGCAGCGTTCGTGCTGCTGCTTGCATTGGTGTTCGCCGGCGGCGCGTACGGGACGTCGCGACTCGCCACCGCCAGGCGCCAGGAGGCCGCCGCAGCCGCCCGGATGTCGTCCGTTCTGGAGAGCACGTCGGACGCAGTGATGGAAATCGAAAGCGATTGGACGGTCTCCTACCTGAATCCCCAGGCATGGGACCTCCTGAGCCTGGAGCGTGACGTCACCGGAGATCATGCGCAGGCCGCGTTCGACTGTCTCGCCGGCTCCGACCTCGAAGCCTGCCTCAAGACCGTCATGGATCGTCGCGTAGAGGTTGAGTTCGAGTTCCTCTACCAACGGACCGGACGATGGTTCGCGCTGCGGGTGTTCCCGTCGCGCAAGGGTGTGGCCATCTATTTCCGTGACATCACCCAGCAAAGGGCGGCGGACGGTGAACGCCGTGCCTTGGCTGGAGAGCTGGAGCGGGAGAGGTTTCTGCTGCGGGCGATCAGCGACAGCCTGCCCATCGGGTTGCTGATCGTCGAGGCGCCGTCGGGGCGCCTCCTCATGCACAATCCTGCAGCCGAGCAGCTGATCGGACACAGCATCATGGCTACGTCCGGTGTTGCGGATTACAGCGCCTATGGCGGCGTCCAGGCCGACGGTACGCCGTTGCCCGCCGATGAGTACCCTCCCGCCCGAGTGCTGCGGGGAGAGGTGGTGTCACAGGAAGAGATGCATTACCGCCGGGGTGACGGCTCGGTAACCACGATTCTTGTCGAGGCGGTGCCCGTGCATGGAACCAACGGCAGGGTGGACCTCGTCGTGGTCGCCTTCCATGACATCTCGCGGCGAAAAGCCATGGAAGAGGCGTTGCGGCAAAGCGAACGGACCTTGAGCGCCGCCCTGGCCTCGGCCAGGGCGGGGACCTGGACATGGGACATCCGATCCGGGGAAATCAATTGGTCGCCGGGCAACTACCTGATCCATGGCATACAGCCCGGCGACGGACATGCCCGCTTTTCGCAGTGGGTGGCTGCGCTTCATCCGGAGGACCGGAGCGAAGCGAAAAGGAAGGTCAGGAGGACGTTGGCATCGCGGCAGACCGCTTACAACATCGAATATCGGGTCCTGCTGCCGGATGGCGGCATTCGGTGGGTCGCCGGCATCGGCAAGGCCGAGTATGACGAAACCGGCCGGCCGCTGCGAATGTCGGGCCTCACGGTGGATATCACCGACCGCAAAACTTTCGAAGTCGCGCTGAGGACAGCGAAGGAGGAGTCCGATCGGGCGAACAGGGCGAAGGCTCGCTTTCTGGCGGCGGCCAGCCACGACCTGCGCCAGCCACTCCAGTCGATGGCTTTGTTCGGCGGCGCGTTGCACGCCCATGTGAAGGATGGCCGCGGAACGGAGATGCTGCTCATGCTGGAGCGCGGAACCGAGACGATGAAGGCACTCCTCGACAGCCTGCTCGACGTCTCCCGCCTCGACGCCGAGGTGGTCAAGCCGCAGGTGTCGAGCTTCGATCTCGACGCGCTCATCCAGGAAATCACCGACTCCTACCGGCCGCTCGCCGCCACCAAGGGGCTGTCCGTTTCTTCCGACGGCTCATGCTGCGGCGTGGCCGTCCGCAGCGACCGCACCATGCTTGGGCGGATCATCCGCAACCTCGTCGAGAACGCGGTTCGTTACACCGAGCAGGGAGGGATCACGGTTTCCTGCCGGATCGAGCGGGAAAGCGCATGGATCGACGTCGCAGACACCGGTATCGGCATCCCTCACGACCAGATCGCCATGATTTTCGACGAGTTCCACCAAATTGGCAATCCCGAGCGGGACCGCAGCCGCGGTCTCGGCCTGGGATTGTCGATCGTGCAGCGCCTGTCCCGGATCCTTGCCCATGAGGTCCGCGTGCACTCGAGGCTTGGAGAAGGATCGGTTTTCTCCGTCGAGGCCCCGATCGACCTCAATGCGGATGTGCGGCAGGCCGTGAGCGCGCACAACGAGACAGCCCGTCCGATCGGCCGCGGGCGACTTGCGCTTCTGATCGATGACGACACCATCGTCCTGATGTCGCTGCGGACACTGCTGGAGGAATGGGGGTATGACACGCTGATTTCCGGCTCCCCCGAGCAGGCCATGGCCATTGTCGCCGAGGCTGACCGCCGGCCGGACGTGGTTGTCGCCGACTATCGTCTTCGGGCTGGCCGGAATGGGTGCGAGGCGATCAGGGAGGTTCGCAACCAGCTGGGATTGGAGATTCCGGGTGTTATCCTGACCGGCGAGACCGGAGCGGAGTGTGCGCGTGACGTTGCCCAGTATGGGCTGGGAATAATCCACAAGCCGGTCATGCCGGGCCAATTGTGGGCGGCCCTGGAACGGCTGCTCGGCTCCACACGCCAGGACACCAGGCTGTGATGGTGTGCCGATCGGCTTGGACGTGGCGTTCATCCACGCATCCAGTGCTGCGGCGGACGGTTCATCACCGTTGGCGCACAGGGGTTTTGCCAGGAGTTTGGATTGTCCCGGAAGGTCGCAAGGACGATGATCCGGACGGAAGCCACGGAGTTCCGCGACACGCGCACGACGCAGCCTTTGCCGAAGATCGGCCCCTGGCGTGAAGAGCTCGACGCTCTGTTGCTGGCCAATGAGGGCAAGTCGCCACGGGAGCGCCTGGCGCTGGTCCGGCTGTTCGAGATGCTACGATCCGGTGGATATGAGGGCGGCTACGACGCGGTCCGCCGCTACGCCCGGGTTTGCCGGCAGGAGCAGGAGCCCTCCATCACCCAAGCCTACATGCCGTTGAGCTTTGCCCCGGGCGAGGTCACCCAGCTCGACCGGAGCCATGAGGTCGTCCCGATCAACGGAACGACGGTCACGGTGAAGGTGGCCCATGTCCGTCTGTGCCATAGCCCGATGCTGTTCGTACGGGCCTGCCCGCGCGAAAGTCAGGGGATGGTGTTCGACGCCCACGACCGCGCCTGCGCCTTGCCACAGGGAGCCTGTACGCGGGGCCTCTGCGACACCATGAAAACGGCCATCGATACGAGGATCGCCGGTAAGGAGCGCGTCCACAACCGGCGCTTCCCGCAGATGTGCAGCCACCATCCGGTCGATCCGGTCGCCTGCACCCCGGCTTGGGGCTGGGAACTGAAAGAGGTCGAGACCCAGGTCGGCTTGGTCTGCGAGCGCGTCTTCGCGCCGGCTGCGGGTGAAGAACTACGATGAACTCAATGACTTGCCTTGTATTTGGTAAAATGCTTGAACAGAGTGTTCCTGCCGCATCCATCCTGGGAGACCTGAGCGGACCACAGGTGTTAATTTGCAACGATGACTGTCGAGCTCAAACGACACAGCCATCCATTGTTTTATATCTCTGATATGTGCGCCAATAATATCTCCGGAGACCAGGCGCGCTTCTCATACTATAACGCTTTCTTTGCGCTTTCCCCTCTAAAACGGAGAGAGAGGATTTGGAATTCCTTTTGTAAATTCGCCACGACAGACTCGGGATTTTATTACTCTCACGTCAGGGAAATCGTGATCCATGCGTTCGTTCGTTCATTGCACCTGCACCAAGGATGGATTTTCTCTGTATCAGGTGGGGCAAAACTACCCGGTTGAGGCGGATTTTGACGCTCATCGCCAAGTGGGATGCCTGGTCGTCCTGCTCCCCGACGGTCCGATTTGGCTCGGAGACACCGCTGGGATGACGGCGAACGACATCGAGGCCACCGCCGCCGCCGGGGCGATGGTGATGGAGGTCAGCCCGCCCAACAAACTCGTCCTCGCCTGTCAGATGCCCTTTCCGGCCGTATAAGGATCATGCCAGGGATGAGGACAGGCCTCATCCCTGGCAGATGTCCTCACTCCGCCGCCCAGGCAAGCGGAGCAAAGCCCGCACGGTGAGCCATTTGCTCGAGGAGCACGGCCAAGCTTTCCTCTTGTCTGTTGAAGCGGACATGCACCGCTCCGTCGCTCAACGCTTGCACCGTAACGGTGACCGTCGCGGACATGCCGTCCGGTGCCAATCGAGCGGTATCTCCGGGTGTCAATGCGTGCTGCCGAGGCGTCAGCAGTCTGGCTCCGTCCATCGACAGGTCGGCAATGCGGACAGTCAACTGTCCTCGGGCCGCCGCGAGTTGGGCCGGGTGGTCGATGGCATAACGGGGCTGCGCCGGCGATCCGCTTCGGTTGTCGATGTCCGGACGACGCGCACCAACGTTCTGCGCAAAGCCTCGATGCTGTGCGCGACCTCTTCCGAGCCGATGCGGACCTGGGCGGCCTGGGAGCCGGTCTGGGCAGCCTCCTGCGATACGGTGGCGATGCTGGTGGACACCGCCTGAGCGGCCCGGGAGGTTTCGACGACGTTGCGGCTGATCTCCTGGGTGGCCGCGGCCTGCTCCTCCATAGCGGCGGCGATCGCTCCGGTGACCTGATCGATCTCGCCGATCGTGCTGCCGATCTGCTCCACCGCAGTCACCGCTGCGCCGGTCACGGCCTGCACTTCGGCGATGAGGCGCGTGATCTCCTCGGTCGAGCGGGCGGTCTGGGTGGCGAGGGTCTTGACCTCCTGGGCCACGACAGCAAAGCCCTTGCCCGCCTCTCCCGCCCGCGCCGCCTCGATGGTGGCGTTCAGCGCCAGGAGATTGGTCTGGCTGGCGATGTCGTCGATGAGCTTCACGACGTCGCCGATCCGGTTGACGGCGCTGGAGAGCGAGACGATCGTTTCCTGTGTGTGGGTGCCCCCTGCGACGGCACGGCGGGTAACGGTGCTCGAGTGGGCGATCTGAGCGGAGATCTCCCGGATCGAGGCCGCCAGTTCTTCGGTCGCCGACGCCACGGTCTGCGCGTTCATCAGCGCCTGTTCGGCAGCGGTGGAAACGGTGCGGGCGTTCTCGCTGACCCGGTCGGCCGCCGCGGCCATGCGGTCGGCATCCTCGGCCATGCCGCCGGTATGCCTGGCGACCTCCTCCACCGCCTGCCCCGCTTCGCGTTCAACCGTCGACGCCATGGCGAGCATCGCGGCGGCACGCTCCTCATCCGCTTGCCGCTGTCGTTCGCCCCGCTCCTGACTGGAATAATCCAGCTTGGCCTTTACCGCATTGAGCGTCGACCGGATGCGGCTGAATTCGGCGATGCCCGAACCGGGGATAGGAGCCCGCAGGTCGCCGCGGGCGATGGCGTCGAGATGGGCTTCGACAAGGGACAGGGGGTGACGAACCGTCCTCAGGATGACATGGCCGGCAACGACGGCGAACAGCCCCCCGAACAGAAGCAAGCTTAGGGGCACCGCGTCGGTGAGTTCGGCGTGGAAAAGGGGCGGCAGACCCAGACCAGCCATCACGAGCATGAAAAGGACGAAGGTGGCGGTCAGACGGCCGGTGACGCTCCTGGCCCATCGGATCAACGTCGGCCCGATCCCGCGGCTGACGATGTCGCCGTCCAACAGGGCATACGCGTGCGGCGTGCCGGAGCCGAACAGGGCGTAAACCCGCTCCGCCTCCTCAACGGATGCCCGGTCGGGTTTGGAGCGGATGGAAATGAAGCCGGTGATCCGGCCGTCCTCGGTGACCGGCGTGACGTTGGCCTTGACCCAATAATGATCGCCGCTCTTGGTCCGGTTCTTCACCAAACCTTCCCAGGGGCGCCCCTCTTTGATCGTCGCCCACAGATTTGCGAAACGCGTCCTTCGGCATGTGCGGGTGGTGACCACGACGGTCGGATCTATAGAGCGCACCCGCCGTTCCGTTGCCTCCGGCAGCTCGTCGAACCGGGCCTTGCTCCAGAACTCATCTCGGGCTCGGCGCTTGTAGCCCTCAAGATCGAAGTCCTTGGCTTTCACCTGCAACACCTCGATCAGATCGGGCTCTACGACCTCAACTGTGGGGCCGAGAACGCCAAGATCACCAGTCGCGCCCGCCCTCACCTTGTCGACGATGAACTCCGGAGAGCTAAGGCCGGTGGCATGGGCGAGCACATTCGCACCCTCCGTGTACGCGACCACCGGTGCCGCCGTAACGGACAGTTCACGAAAGACCGTTGGATCGATGATCACGTTCGGCAGCGGGTCCATGTCCCGCAGCATTGCGTGAAGCCGGCGGACGCCCTGGCCAAATGTCTCACCTGGCAGAACGCCCCTGAAGACCACCTGCACGTCGTCGCGGCCGGCGACGCTTTGGAAAAGTTCCTTGAGCGCTGCGTCTCCCAGCGCCCAGGATGCCAGGATTTTCACCCGCACCCCCTCGTCACGCGGAGGTTGGCCCGCGACAGGCCCAGTGTCAGGCATGGACATCTGTCGCTCGGCGGCTTCCTTGCCATAGAGCCACGCCGGTGGTGGCTGGGTGACTGCCTGCTGCTTGAGGCGGTACGCTCGTCCAATGATCTGAGCGGCTGGTAATTCACCCCAGTACCGGCTGTCGTAGGAGTCGATGGTCCGCCCCATCACCCAAATCGATCCAGGCGACACCACCAGGTCGCGCACGAAGTCGCCTGCGGGCCGGCCGAGCGTGCGGGCAAGGGCCAGCCCCTCGCCCACCCTGGCTCCGTTGACAGTTACCGCAGCCTCATTGACGGCGATGCGATCACCGGACACACCGTCGATCACCTTCACCATCGTGGTGCCGTTCTTGAAGTAGGGCGCGAGCCCACTCGCCGCGAAAGCGACGAGCTGCCCACGCTCCACACTCCGATCCCAGCGATCGATGAGCACCACCCGCGTATCCGGCAGGCACCGGGAGATTTGCGGGTCGATCCCGATGCGATAGCGGTCAGTAACATAGGCGCCGGCGGCGTAGAGCGCCGCCAGCAGCGCTCCTGCTTTCAGGGCGAAGCGCCCCCACGGCTCCCGCTGGCGTGCGGCGGCGCCTGTCACTCCCTCTTCTCCTGGCTGCCGGGCTGCAGTGCCGGCTGCGACACCGGCTTGGCGCCGGCTGGCATCATCATGGCCTCGTCCGGGGCGGCAAGCACCGACTGGCCATCCAGAACGATGTAACCACCCTCCTGAAGCCGGCGAATATCACCGCGGACGCGACCCATCGCTGTCTCGATGACGTCGTTCGGTTGCCCCTGCAGCGCCGCTGCCATTTTCGTGAAGTCGACGACGATGACGGGAGGACGGGCTGCGATCTCCGCTTCCAGCAGTGCCACCCGATGCCCCATCCCGAGGTAGGCGACACCGACACTCACCACCACGGTGAGCACGAAGCGGAGCATGCCGTCGAGAATGTCCGGCTTGCGGCCCGCATTCTGGCGCGCCGCTGGAGCCGGAGAGGGCACACCGTCAGGTCCGGTGCTGGAGGCAGCCTGTGCGTCAGGCGGCGGAACGGCGGTTTGCACCATTTCTCTCCTCGATGAGCATGTAAACTGCATCCCGAACCGAAACACCCTGCGCGCTCAGGCGCTTAATGGCGTTCACCTCCTCGGCCTTTGTCGAGTAGATCAGCTGGCGGAACGGATCGACGATGAGGCGGTGTGTTGGCCACTACGGTGACGGTCTGCGTGGCCCCAAAGCTCCATCCCATCAGCGTCTTCGCTCGCGCCTCCACCGTGTGCGTACCCTCGCCCAGGCTCATCTTCGAATAGGACCCGGCAGGCCCCGGTCGGCGCGCCGTTCAGATAGTACGCGAGCGATGTGATCCGGTCACTTGGATGGCCCCCCGTAATCGATGGCTTCAACGTTAGGTCCAGAGGGGCTCTGTAGTATGGGTTGGACGGAGACACTGCTAGCGTCATGTTGTAGTTCGGAGCGGCAAGCATGTTCACCGTCGTGGTCACCGTCGACGAATTGCCGCGAGCGTCGGAAACGGACGCAGAGAACGGATAGGCCCCCGGCGTCTCGGTTCGGACAACTCGCATCGTCTGGTTGGCGTCTTCGAGCAATGTGGCGGCCGGCGGTAGCGTCCAGTTGTAAGTCGGGTTGTCCAGCTGCATCGGCCGTCCGATCTGGCGCAGGCGCACCGTCACATCCGCCGGCGCATACTGCGAGCTTCTGGTCGGCTCCAGGCTGAACTCCGGCCAGACGTACTCCCAGACACGCACGCGCTTGTCTTCGCTGCCCAAGGTACCGTCGAACCCGACAATCTCAGCGTGGTAGGTGAGCGTCACCGTGTCAGCCGCCAGGTTCTCCGACGTAGGCCCCCAGGTCAGCAGCGGCCCATCGACACGAGTCCCGTCGGGAAGTGTCCACCACCCACGCAGTTCCACATCCATGTTCCGGTAGGGCAGGCCCATCACGCCGCGGAACGTGCCGGTCTGCGGGTACTCGACACGCGCCGGGCCAACGATGCGGATCATCGGCGGACGAACCGGCACGAAGTTGACGCGCCGCCGCAGTTCACGCCACGCAAACGGGTCGTCGGCAGGCGCGTCCAGCATACGGGCGCGGGCGACCAGAACCATGCGTTCCGGCTCGTTGCGGGTGACGTTGAATTCCAGCTTGCCGGGGTTGAAGGATTTCCCGGCATCCAGCGACCATTCGACCGAGACTTGCTCGTCGGTTACCGGCTCGCCCTTGTGCGTGAGCAGCAGCTTGTAATGACCACTGCCGCCGAGGAAAACGTGCTCGGGGCCGTCCAACTTGCCCTGCGGCACGTCGTAAGCGATGACATGGATCGGGTCTGTCGTGTGTTCCGCACCGGAGAACTTGTTCTGGAGGACCGCACGCACATCGTACTCACCTTTCGGGAACGTGTACGACAGGCGCATTTTGTTGTTCCGCATTGGGGGAACAACGCTCGACGTCGATCCACCATCAGCGCTCACCTGCCAGGTCACGGTGCCCAGCGCAGTAGCATCCAGGCGGTGATCGAGGGCAAGACTAAAGATGGAAGTGAGCGGTGCTTCACCGGTGATCCGGCGTGCCGTCAGGCCGGCGCCGATCGCACCGCCCTTGACGACGGTGAGGTTCAGCGGCCGGATCGCAAATTCGGTGCGCGAGTATTCCGGAACCGGCGACTTGACGCGCGCCTCAGCCGTGAGGCGGACGTAGCCGGTGTCGAAGGTGCCCTCCGGCAGCGTGAACGAAACGTCGCCGTTGTCCGCCGAGACGAATTCGGTCAGCGGCTCGGTCGTCTGATAATCGATGTACTTGACGAGGCGGACCTCCCACACGCCCATCGTCTCGGCATTGTAGCCCGCCTCCTGTTTGTAGACGTCCCGAATGCCCACCGCGACCGGCAGGTCCTGGGTGTCCAACATGAACGTTGTCGGCACCGTAACGACGGGCTTGATGTTGGCATTAGGAACAGCGAGCAGTTCGAACGTACGCTCGGACTTGTTATCGGGCATCTGGGAGTAGCGGGCCTTCACGGTCCAGAGTGTGCGGCTCCACAGCTCCGCCTCTACCGCGTTCAGGCGCCGCTGTATCTCCCTCGTCTCTCCCCAGGGGGAGGCATCGAACTCACCATCCTCGATCACCTCGCCTCCGCGCACGACCGAAACACGGTAGACTGCGTTAGCTCCTTTGATCACGGAGTTGCCGGCGTAGCCGCCGTCACGCGAGACCGCGTAGAGACCGTCTTTTAGAACGGTCAGCATGTCCTCCGTGATAGCCGGCACCGGGGGGCTCAATCACGTTATACGCGAACGATCCTTCTCCAGCCGGGATCTTGGAGCCCAGCGGGGTGATGACATCGACCTTCCACCGCACGTCCTGAGTGCCGGCCTGCTCCAGTGCCCCCTTCAAGTAGGGGCGCACCCAATACTGATCCTGGGACAGCGTGTTGGGCAACGCCGTCCATGTCAGTGCACAGCGCACCACCGCATCGGAGGAACGATACTCTGCTCCCTCATAGCTCCAATACGTGTCGCAGGACGGCCCCGCAGACTGCTTCAACATCACTTCCAACGGTTGGACCAGCCGGTAGGCGCGGTCTGACGAACGCTGCGGCTGGTAGGCGAGAAGATTGCCGATGGGCGTAACTGTGAGCGTCGCCGTACCCGACGCTACGCGCACCTGCACATCGTTGGGATCGACCAAGCTGATCTTGTAGCCGACGTCGTACGCTCCGTGGACCCACATGCGTCCCTCTGCCATGGGCGTCAGCGCGGTTACGGGCTTGAGGTCCGTCGGCAGTGGTTCCCACTCAACGAGGCACTTCGGAGCGGCCAGTGCGTCACTGGATCGCGCGGTCGAACGGCTGGACGTCAGTTCGCATCGGTTTCCAGCGACCGGCTCGACCTTGAGCTTCGCCATGTCAAATGCCTGACGCACGGACCAGGATTCAGCCTTCATGGCAACATGCGGCACCCAGGTGTTCACCCGGAGATCAACGCCAGGGCTGTTCGGAGCGACAGTGGTGATCCAGAGCCGAGCCTGCCCTTCCCGCCCGTCGTCCGCCGCCATCATAGGCAACGAGAGCTTTCCCGACGCGGTGGTAAAATCGTAGGAGCCGATCGGCACACCCACATCGCCGGGATTTATCCTCACGCCGGCAATCACCAGCGAGACATTGGAGTCCTTGTGCATTGAAACGCGCATCTCGTGCGTGCCGCCAAGCGTGACCCCATTTGGGAGTTTCCAGGCCTCGGTGGTCAGCGGATTTAGACGAGCGCCGTTACGGAAGCTGTGTTGAACCCCTGGGATCCAGATTTCGTTGGCGGCCGCTGTCACGACGGGAACGGTGGCTGGCGCGTATGTGATCGTCCACTCCCGGGTGGCCGACGCCCCATTCCCATCTCTCGTCGTCGCAGATAGCTTGTAATCACCCACCCAGGAAGAGGGGAGAGGATTATCGGTGATGATCTTGTAGCCCTCGGCACGGTTGGCGAGGGTCAAGATCACAGGATCACCAGTTACATTGGTTCCCGGTCCGATCACTTTGAACGATGTGCCATCGCCTGCACGATGCTCAATGTGAGGCGCTGTGCCGCCATAACTCTCAGCCATTGCAACGCCGCTGGTGATCAGCGGAACAGCGCCGATAGCCGTCACCACGGCGAGGGCTGTGGACCTCAGCCGGTTGGCGTGTTCATGGACAGTAGCGCCGCAAGACCGTGCCCGCGATATGCACCGTCGCCAGGACTGAGTCCAGTTCCCCCTGCTCGCGGAAATCAACGATTGCACAGCTTCGAATCTCCTTGCCATTCGGCCCACGACCCCAAGAGCAGTTGCAGCCGACACAGCCGCGGCGCAGGTTGTTGATGCCAGCCTGTTGGGGGCGCCGCAGTTGTTGGCGCAGTCCCCCCAGTAGACGGTCCGCGGGTTCACCGCTAGGCAGCGCTTATTGGCAGCTGCCATTGCACTGGATCCGACCATCATTAACGCCACAGCAGATGCTGTTCCCTTCAGAGCAGGACGTTATCCATCCGCCGCGGTACTGCTCGCACGTAGACGGCGTGGCGATCCAATTACCGCAGGAGTCTCCATAGGTGGACTGGCACCAATACCGGGCGCAGGCTTGGCCCATATTTCCAACACAACACCCATGTGTGTTGCAGCTCTGAGAGTCGTTTGGCCGGCTGCCCCAGCCGCAGTTGCCGCCATCGACCGACGCACCGTCTGAGCGTCGGCACCAAACCGACCGCGACTGGCTGCCGCCGCCGCACGAGGCAGAGCAACCGCCCCAGCCTTCCGCCACCCAGGAGTACGAGCAGCCTGAATAGTTGGTGCAGCTCTGAGAGCCGTTTGGCCGGCTGGCCGAGCCGCAGTTGCTGCCATCGACCGAGGTTCCGTCTGAGCGCTCACACCAGACCGAGCGGCTCTGGCTGGAGCCTCCGCAGGCATTGGCACAGGCTCCCCAGTCGCCGCTCCGCCAAGCGTAGGTGCAGGTGGCGTAGCTGGTGCATGCTTCCACCGTTTGCGGTTTCCCAGAACCGCAGAAGCTGTCGGCAACCGTTACGCCATCAGAGCGCTCACACCATACCGACCGTGAGCGGCTGGACGTGCCGCAGGCGTTTTCACAGGCTCCCCATGCAGCCGTCTTCCAGGCAACGGGCAGAAAGCCCGTAGCTGTCCCTGCGAGCGCAACACTGGGCTGGTTGTGGTTCGCGAGCAGGAGCGTGCCGGCATAGCTGCCATTGCGATCAGCGCGTGCTCGGACCGTCACATCGCAGGACGCGCCTGGCCCGAGAGACTGTCCGAGCACGCGTTGCTGACGAATTCGAAACTGCCCGGATTGTCTCCACCGAACAAAGCCACGAGCATGTCCGTGGACTCTTCGGTGGACGTGTTGGTGATCCGGAACGTGGCCGGGGTCGACATGCGCCATTCCCCTTGGGTCTCCCCGGCGACGTTCAACGATGTGGGTGCGCCCGCGATGGACGTGATCGTCAGGTTGGGCAGATCGAAATGCCGCGCTGTGCCCGACAGCGGCACGTCCATCGTGTAGCCGCCGGTGCTCAGGCGCAGTGTCCCGGACAATGGGCCGAACCAGCTGGCGCGCGGCTGCACTGTCACCTGGCAGGTGCTTCCCGCATCGCCCGGTGGCCCGAGCAGGGCACCGGAGCAATTGTCACCAGTGATCGTGAAGTGTTCCGCCCCGGCGCTGATCGTGGCGGCGAGCGGCTTGTCCATGTAGAGACCCAACGCCTCGGCCCGTCCGGCGCTGCGCCCGCCATTCTGCAGCAACACGCTGGTCGCCGCCGCCGGCGCACCATCGACCGAGAGCACCAGATCACGGAAGTCCGTGATGGTGATGGCGCTGCCGCTTACCACCGCGTCCGGCCGCGGCGCGGCGGGGCTGACAACGCTCGGATACGTCCCGCCCTCAGGCCCCGTGGCCTCCCCTGCATTCTTCACCCGCAGCTCAAGCGATGGGCCACTCTGCGCCCAGGAAGCGAGCGGCATGGCAATAATCGAGAGCAGCAGGGCCGCGGTGACTTTTCTCATAGACCCTCTCCAGCATAGCCCGAACCTGCCTGCCGACGGCGGCTACGCGCAGCCTGGAGAGTTCCACAATGCTGCGTCTCTTCGCGCCTCGAAAGGCACTCGAAACCATCATCTTTCTGCAGAGTCGCCGTGTGTCGCGTGAGCGTCCAACTGCAACGGTAGGGCTCCGACAAAACATGGCAAAAGGGCGCTTCCACACCGGAAGCGCCCTTGTTGTCCGTGCAGCTCTGCGCGCCGAGTGTTTCAGATGGGAAGCACCGGAGTGGTCGCGACCACTTCCGAGACTTGCACGGGCAAAGTACCGGTCATGATCGAGTCGATTACGGTGGGGGTGTTGTAAAGACCCATGCCCGAGCCAACTCCGAGGCCCAGCGGCATCAGGCTCTGGCGAGCGACGCCGCCAACCAAGCCGACGACGACCATGGAGCCGGCGATGATGCGGCCGAGCGTTCCTTGGGTCCAATCGGTCAGCGTCAGCCAGATGTCGTCGAACGCCGTGCCGCCTGTGCCAGCGAACACATCGCCCGCGGTAAAGGCGACGATCAGCGCGAGCGCCAGCGCGACCTGCGTGTTGGGGTGAATGCGGTGCTTCATGGTCTTGCTACTTCCCTTGCTTTACGGGGATTGAGGAAACGTGCTCCGACTTGTCCGCAGCTTTTGCCGGCCGGACCGGGGCGCTATCGTGGGCCGGCGGCTTCGCCTTGGGAGCAGTCGCTTCAAGGGGCCGGAAGGCCGACGGGGAACCGGACGCCGCGTCGGGCAGACCGACCTGCCACTTGCGCGGCTCGACCTCGCTAAAGACGAGGCCCGGCATATGCAGATCACCCTTGTTGTCCTGATACGGGGCAATCCAAACACGCATGACGACAGCGGGTGTGCGGATCGGCACACGGCCATCGTCGGTGTAAGCCACGGGCGTCGCGCGGTAGCCAACCGGAGAGCCGCCGAGTGCCGACGGGTCGGACGCTGCCGCTTTCCGCATGGTTTGGACCAACCCGGTCTCCGCCGCGCTTTCCGTGTTGCGCTGGGCCTCCTGGCTTAACGTCAAGCCGTTCACCGCATCGCGGGTATTTGTCAGCTCATAGACCTCCCGGGCGCTCTTGCAGGAGACACCTTGCGGCATTCCCGAGCAGCTGTAATCGCCAGCCCCGATCCCGAGGTTGGAGCACGCGCCAAGGAGGAGCGGCGCCAGGCAGGCGATAACCTTCGAGGAATTTAGGCTCATTTCTCGCAACCTTGTTTCGGGGGCAGTTTGCCGCGTTCTGATTTTTCTCGCGCCGCCGAAAGACAACGACTTTCAACGTCTTTCTCAAACATCAACGTGGCCCATTACCGGCCATACCGCCGGCACCGTTGCCACCAAACCCGAACATCGACCCCAGGAGCCCGGAAGTTCCTCCCGCGGCGCCGGAGCCTTGTTGCCCTTGGCCCGGCAACCGCATGTCCTGGAGCGCCTGCTCCTTCCCCTTCTTCTTGAAGGTCAAGCTGATGCCACGAGTTGCGATGAGGTCGATCTTGCGGCCTGCATCCACCTCGATGATGGGAAAGATGTTGGACGCCATGTCGAGATAGAACTGAGCGATCTTGTCGAGCGCGGACGATGCGCCGCCGAAAGCAGCGGACCGCAGCGATTGCTCACCCGCAAACACGTCAGCATACTGCGACTTGCCCGTGTTGCTGGTTGCCAGGACCGGGACCGGCTTCACATCGAACGCTTTGCTCACACCATCAAGAAAGCCAGCCATCAGCGCGCGGCCGATCACCTGTCCCTGCTTGCTCACCAAGCGCCCGCGGATGCCTGCCTTACCGTCTTCGCCAACGGCATAGGCCGGGAAATTTGCTTCGAGCACCTTCCCTTGCTTAGTGACGCAGCTGATCGTCTCTCCGCGCAAATACGCGCGCTCAGAGGACAGATCACCGAAGCCCGCAGCGAGCAGGAAGCACTCCTTCACGTCCGCCTTCCAGCGGTTCGGCAGGATGGCGTCATGCTTAATGCGCAGGAGGGCGGGAAACGGCTCCTTCCGGGCACTGTTTCCCGTGGGGGCATCCATGCCGGTGATGAGGGTGCCGGAGAAAATGGAGCCGGACGGGAGATAATTCTGAGCAGTTTCCTCCTGCATCTCGTCCACCGGGGTCTCTGGCACCTCCTCAACCACCACGCGGATCTCGGTGGCAGCCCGTGACGCGGGTGCAGCGGCGTTGGTACGCTCGACCTTGCCACCGTCCGCTTGCCCCTGTCCTGTATGTCAATCGGCTTGAGATAGGGACCCTGGATCGGCACGGAAAAGGGACCCCGTGATCTGGCGAGGACTTGTCGTCCAGGTAGTCCATGGAGGGGACCCGCGCGTGCCGCGCAGTGCCCTCATCTGCGACGGAGCGGCACGCGTGGGGAGGCGCTGTGGACCCACCTGGGCGACATCGGGGGGGAAGTCAGGCGCGGTTCTTGAAGCGCCAGCTTTCGTTGCCGGTCTCGAGGATCTCGCAGTGGTGGGTGAGGCGATCGAGCAAGGCGGTGGTCATCTTGGCGTCGCCGAAGACCGACGGCCATTCCCCGAACGCCAGGTTGGTGGTGACGATCACGGAACTGCGCTCGTAAAGCCTGCTGATCAGGTGGAACAGCAGCTGGCCGCCGGATTGGGCGAACGGGAGGTAGCCGAGTTCGTCGAGAACGATGAAATCCATGCGTGCGAGGTGGTCGGCCAAACGGCCCTGCCGGCCAGCCCGGGTTTCGGCTTCCAGGCGGTTGACGAGGTCGACCACGTTGAAGAAGCGCCCCCGGGAGCCGGCCCGGATGCAGGCCCGGGCGATCGCTACGGCGAGATGGGTCTTGCCGGTCCCGGTGCCGCCGACCAGGACGACGTTACGCTGCTGGGCGAGAAAAGCGCCGCCGGCGAGATCGCGCACCAGGGTTTCGTTGACCGGCGTGTCGTCGAAGACGAAATCGTCGATGTCCCTGGCGAGCGGCAGCTTGGCGATGGTGATCTGGTACTTGATCGAGCGCGCCTGTTTTTCGGAGATTTCGGCGGCAAGCAGGTCGCCGACCACCCGTTGCGGCTCGTGCTGGCGCTTGACGGCGGTGGCGATGAGTTCGTCGTAGGCGGCCTTCATGCCGTAGAGCTTGAGTTCGCTCATGGTGGCCAGGATCTCGGAACGCTCCATCACAGGGGTCTCCTCAGGCTGTCGTAGCGGGCGCAATCGGCGGCCGGCTCGTGCCGGAGCCGCAGTGCGTCGGAGGTCATGATCGTGATCGGCGCCGCCGGTTCCCGGCGCCGGGCCAGGATGTTGAGAATGACGGCAGCGGAATGGACGCCCTCGCGCAAGGCCTCGGCGCAGGCCGCCTCGACGGCCGGCAGCCCGTCGCTCAGCACGGCGCCGAGAATGTCCACCATCTGCCGGTCGCCGTCCTCGACGGCGGCGAGCTTGCGCCGAACGCGCTCCAGACCGGCCGGCAGGACCCAATCCTTGAACGGTGCCCCATTGCGCAAGGCCCCCGGTTTGCGCGCCAGGACCGGAACATAGTGCCAGGGATCGAACACCGTTCTGTCGCGCCCGAAGCACCGGGCGTGTTCACCGACAATTCGTCCATCCTGGCGCAGTTCGATCCGCTCGGCATAGGCGCGGATTTCCACCGGACGCCCCACCGCGCCGGCCGCGACCGAATACTTGTTGTTGTCGAAGCGCACCAGACAGGTCTTGGAAACCGAGGCTGGCACGGCATGGAAGCCGTCGAACCGCCCGGCATAGGGAACAAGGCTCGGCCGTTCTGCCTCGAACATCTCCCAGACCGTCCGCTCCCGTATTTCGGGATGGCGATGCGCCTTGGCGTGGGCGACGCAGCGGTCCAGGAGCAAGCCGTTGAGTTCGTCGTAGCTCTTCACCCGCAGCCGGGGAGTGAAGAAGCGCTCGCGGACCAAGCCGACCTGGTTCTCGACCTGTCCCTTTTCCCAGCCCGACGCCGGGGTGCAGGCGACCGGATCGACCAGATAGTGGCTGCACATCTGCAGGAAGCGCCGGTTGTAGACACGCTCCTTGCCGGCGAAGATCGTGTCGACCGCCGTCTTCATGTTGTCGTAGATGCCCCGCGTACAGGCTCCCTTGAAGAAGGCAAAGGCCCTGTCGTGGGCGTCGAACACCATCTCCTGGCTTTCGCGCGGGTAGGCCCGCACGAACAGCATCCGGCTGTGGCACAGGCGGACATGGGCCACCTTCACCGTGACCGTCGTTCCGTTGATCAGGACGACCTCATGGCTCCAATCGAACTGGTAGGCCTCGCCTGGCGCAAAGCTCAACGGCACGTAGGCTTGGGCGACGGAGGGCCCCTGCTCCTGCCGCCAAACCCGGGCATAGCGACGGACAGCGTCGTAGCCGCCTTCATAGCCGCGGGGACCGTAACGTTTCGAACAGCCGGACCAGCGTCAGGCGCTCCCGTGATGCTTTCCCCTCGTTGGCCAGCAACAGAGCATCCAGTTCTTCACGCCAGGGGCCGATCTTCGGCAAAGGCTGGTTCGTGCGCGTGTAGCGGAACTCCGTGGCCTCCGAACGGATCACCTTCCGCACGACCTTCCGGGACAGCCCGAACTCCCGGCAGATTACCTTGATCGGCTTCTGCTGCACGAAGTAGGCACGACGGATCTTCGCGATCGTTTCCACAATCAGCATCCCTCGACAGGCCTCCATGTCCTCCATGGCGGCCAGTGTGGACCCAAAGCTTCGGGGGTCCCGTTGGATGCCGATCACCCCCTATACGGGGTCCTTATTCCATGCCGATTCACATCCTGTAGGTTGGCCGCTCTTTTCGTACATCTCTGCCGAGCTCGGCGGTGCGGTAGGCGCGCGAAGAGCTGCGGGCGTCGGACCCGGACGCTGCGCCAATTCGGTTGGCGCACGGCCGATAGGCGAGCGGCCGCCCTGCGCCGGCACGGTGCCCTTCTCCTGATCCGCGAGCTTTTGCTGGAGGTCGCCGACACGCTTCTGCAACTCCTGAAGCTGCATATCCGACGCAGACCGATCCGGATCGCTGGCCTGCGCCGGTTCGCGCTGCTTGCGTTTCAGGTCCTCCTCCAGGCGCTCGATCTTCTGTTCCTTCTTCGCCAAATTGGTTTCGAGGTTCTCGATCCGCGCGGCCATGCTGTCGAGAGACACCTGCCGCGTGTTCTTATCGAGCAGCACATTTTCCTGGGATCGCGTTCGGGTCCTTGCGCGACGCTCGGACTCGATCGCCCGGCTGGAAAATCGCGACAAGCGTGATCAAGCACGTCGCGATCGCACCGACGGTTACTACCCGACGGAGCGTCGGATTCGCGTTCCGCCAGTGCTCAGTGATATTCAGTACGCTCACCGGACCGCTCCCGCTCGTGTCAGCAGCGACGGCCGACGCGCGTCGGTGTCCGACTGCAGTGCTGGGCGACGGATCACGAAAACCTCAGTGGACTGACCGGCGGCGAGAACGTTGTTCGGCCAATATGCGACCGCTGCGACGTTCGGTCCGGCACACCAGGGCTCGGCCAGTTCGACGGACGATCCTGACTGGTTGGAGACAACGCCGATGACGACCTGCAGGTGTGACCCTTCCATCACCTGACCGCCACCAAACTGGAACGTGACACCGGCCGGCCCGGTGCACCCGACGGTCTGTTCGCCACGCTCCATGTCGCGCATTTGATAGCCGCTGGGCACGGTGCCGAGTGCAATCTCACGCATGATCGACCGGATCGTTTCGACGTACGGCTGACTCTCCTCCCAGTGCTGCGCCTTCTTGTTGCCAGCCACGGCTGCGCCGGCCGCGCCAACCCCGCCGGCGGCAAACGAGGCATTCCAGACACCACCGCGAGGCAGCTGCAGCTGGATTTCGCGCGGGGGAACGCGCCGGGGCACGAGGGCGAGCGGAATCGCCACGGACTCATCTCCCTTCGGCGTGATGAAGATCGTCGCAGGCGAAGTGGTGGACACGTAGACGACGTTTCCGGAAACCTTGAACGTGGCATCGCTTGTCGTCATGACCGCCGGTTCGGCAAACGGCGTTACGATGCGGTTCGCGTGCCCCTCCGCCACTGCCAACAGCTCCGTGGTGCCAGGGCGGATGGTGATGACGGCCGGCTGGGTCATCGCAGCCAGATCCTCGGGCGGTGGAGCCGCGCCTGGAGCAACGACACTGGAAGGCACGGCCGGAAGCTCCACTGCGTTTTCAAACCTTCGGAGCCGCCGCGGTGCCGGACCGAACCACCGCCTGCGTCGTGGCGGGAGTGGTCGGAGATGCCGAGCGCGGCGGGGTCGTGGCGACCGGCGTTGCCGGTGCAGCACCCTTGGAAGCTTGAGAAGGCAGCGTTACGTTGGGCTTCCCACCGCGCGCGTCAATCTCCTCCTGGATAGCCTTTTGCAGGGTGTCCAACTCGGAGGCCGGAGCGGCGGCCTTGGAACTATCGTAGGCGGCCTCAATCTCACTCAACGGCGCCACCGGAAGCTCCGGAGTTTGCGCCTGTGCGATCTGGTGTCCGACGAGAACGGCGAAGCCGCGCCGAAAACGGGCATAAATGCGCCAGACGTGCAAGGGGATTGGCACATGGATCCGGTACAGCTTCCGAGACAAATCGACGAACCACCAACGGTTCTCCTGTGGAACACCGATGAGCTTGCGCCCATCGTGCTCCTCCACGTCATCGGTATTTTCACTGGAAACGTGCTGATCATGACGGCGCTCGGCTTTGCCGCCTCGTCTCTCTACAAGAGATTTCGCGACGGGCACCCGGACGGTTACTTGCAGCACCTGCTCTATTGGATCGGGTTGATGCCCACGAGCGCGCGCACTATCCGCAATCCGTTCGCCGATCACTACAAGCCTTGAGCCGGGACACGCACAGATGCATTTGAAGGATTTTCTGGCGTCCTGGCAGGGGGCCAGAGCTGAGAACAGGTTCCAGAGGGCAGCTAACCTCGGCCTTCTCGGCGTCGCCCTCCTGCTGGCCATCAACGCCATCGCCAAAGACAAGACCGTGGTGATCGCCCCGCCGGAACTGACCAAGGCCGTCGAGGTTTCGCGATCGTCCGCCAATCAGGACTATCTGGAGGCTTGGTCGTGGTCGACGTCCATGCTGCTCGGCAACATCACGCCAGCGAATGCGGATTTCGTGCGCAAGGGTCTGGAGCCCCTACTGGCTCCGGACATCTTCCACGGAGTTATGAAGTCTGTGGAAAGCACCATCGACGAAATCAAACACAACCGGATCACCGCACGCTTCGATCCGCGCAAAATCATCTATGAGCGGGAGACGAGCAAGTATTTCGTCACCGGATATCGCGTCGTAACGGGGCCTTCTGCCGATGAGAAGCGTGAGGAGGCAACCTACGAGTACACGTGGACCGTACGGAACTTCCGGCCACAGATCACCTCGGTCACGAACTACGCGGGAGCCGCGCAGACCTCCGCAGAGAGGGAGCGCCGGCAGCAAATTCAGGAGCGTGCCCAGCGGATCGAAGATCTGAAGGCTCGCAAGAACCAGGAGAACAAGCCGTGAAGCGGGTCCAGCCCATTATCCTGGCCAGCGTGAGCGCCTTCGCGCCGTTGAAAGACGCTGGAAAACGCTGCCTTTCTCGGTTGCGCGGACCAATCGGACGTGCTCCGCAAGGGCGCGTTCTTACCTCGTCCATCTCCGACGAGGACCGGCGGCTCCGCCAATGACAAAGGGCCGGAGACAAGCTCCGGCCCAGCCGCTCAACCCATCGCGCCAGCTGCAAAGGTCGGGGGCGGTCAGATGCGCTTCATCGTGTGGGACGCCACCAACATCAGCAATAGACTTACGGCGATGAAGAAGAACGGCGCCAGCAGGGGCGGGATCGGCACCGGTAGGAGGAGCGCCATGGGCAAGCCGACCAGCAGCCACTTTGCGGTCGCCGCCGCATAGCCGTGCACCAGCGGCGAGGGGTAATCGAACGTGTACTGTTTGCGCCGCCAGCTCATCATGCCGTCTAGGACCGCCGGAACCAGGAACAGCGGCACCACGGGGAGCCATAGCACCACGGCCGCAAGCCGGACGAACAGCCGCTGCAGCGATCCGAACACAGCATCCAGCCCGGCCTTGATCATCGGAAAGTAGAGGTTCGCCCCAAGCGCTTCCAGGCCGCGGCTCTCCACGATCTTGTCCTGCGTCGGCAGGAAGAACTCGTAGACATTTCGCTCGACCCCGGTGTCACGGAAGATAGTCGCATAGGCACCGAAGCCGCTCTTCTCGATCCACAGCGTCGCGTTGAGGCCGAGTTCGGCGAGGGACCACTGACGCTCCACACGCGTTAGCCAGTCCAGGGCGTCCCGTCCCAGCATCGGCGTCAGCACGGCGATCATCACGAACTCGCCCAGGATAAGCCAGAGCAGCCAGCGTGCCCAGGTGGTGTTCTGTGATTCAGCCGCCATGGCTGGCCTCCTTGAGGATGTCGCGGTGCGTCGCCGTCAGGGCGAAGTCAGCAACGGCCGCGGTGATCTGTGCCGCCGTTTGGGTGCGGTGTACGCCTCCGGTGAGCGCCGCCTTGGCAAAGTAGGGGTTGGCGTCTGAGGTTTGTGTGGCGCGTCATCGCGCGGACGCAAACGAGTTGCAAACGTCATGGCTTATCAGCGGGTCGAGGTTCTGACGGGAACGGAGCGGCGGCGGAATTACACGCCGGCGGAGAAAGTGCGGATGGTCGAGGAGGCGTTCCGCCCCGGCGTGGTGGTGACGGACGCGGCCCGCCGGCTGGGCGTGCACGAAAGCCTGCTGTATCGCTGGCGGGGGCTGATGAAGGCCACAGGGAGTGCCGTGGCCGAACCGTCCAGCTTCGTCGCGGTGACCATCGCGCCGGAGCCGACCGTAACGGAACCGCCGGTCGTGGAGCCCCCTGGGTCATTGCCGCCTCCGGCGCCGCCGGCCACGAGCCCGGCGATCCTCGAGGTCATCTTGCCCAGCGGGACACGCCTGCGTCTGGAAGGGCCGGTCGACCCGGCCCTAGCGGCGGCCGTCGTCAGTGCCCTGGCATGATCCCGGTGCCGAGCGGGGTGCGGGTGTGGCTGGCCACCGGGCACACCGACATGCGCAAGGGCTGGGCGAGCTTGGCGTTGCTGGTTCAGGAACGCTTCGCCCAAGACCCGCACAGCGGCCATCTCTTCATCTTCCGCGGGCGCCGGGGTGATCTGGTGAAGATCATCTGGCATGACGGCCAGGGCAGTTGCCTGTTCATGAAGAGGCTGGAGCGGGGCCGGTTCATCTGGCCAACGCCGGCGGACGGCGCGGTGTCGATCTCGGTGGGGCAGATGGGCTATCTGCTCGAAGGCATCGACTGGCGCAACCCGCAGAAGACTTGGCGCCCCGAGGCCGCGGGTGACTGCGACACGGTGAATCGACGGGCTGGTTCAGGGGAGATTGCGGCGGCTCGACGGCGCGATCCCGGGTAAACTGGCGCCATGACCGCCGCTCCGCCCCCTGCCGCCTTGGCCGACGACATCGCCAGCCTGCGCGCCGCCTTGGCGCAGGCCGAGGCGCGGGCGGACGCCGCGGAAGCCGAAGCGGCCCGGGCCAGGGCGATGGCGTCCAACACCGAGGCGCTGATCGCCAGCCTGAAGCTGGAAATCGAGAAGCTCCGGCGCGAGCTTTACGGCACACGCTCCGAGCGCAAGGCACGCCTGTTGGACCAGTTGGAGTTCCAGCTCGAGGAGTTGGAAGCGACGGCCAGCGAGGACGAGTTGGCGGCCGAACAGGCCGCTGCCCGCATCACCGCGGTGGCGGCCTTCACCCGCAAACGGCCATCACGCCAGCCCTTTCCCGACCACCTGCCGCGCGAGCGCGTCGTTGTGCCGGCACCGGCGAACTGCCCGTGCTGCGGCTCGGACAAGCTGTGCAAGCTGGGCGAGACGATCACCGAGACGCTGGAGATGATCCCGCGCCGGTGGAAGGTGATCCAGACGGTGCGCGAGCGGTTCTCCTGCCGGGCCTGCGAGACGATCAGCCAGCCGCCGGCGCCGTTCCACACCACCCCGCGGGGCTGGGCCGGCCCCAACCTGCTGGCCACCCTCCTGTTCGAGAAGTTCGGCCAGCATCAGCCGTTGAACCGGCAGGCCGAGCGCTACGCGCGGGAAGGCGTGCCGCTCAGCCTGTCCACCCTGGCCGACCAGGTGGGCACCGCCGCCGCGGTGCTGAGGCCGCTGCACGACCTGATCGCGGCGCATGTGATGGCGGCCGGGCGGCTGCATGGCGACGATACGCCGGTGCCCGTGCTGGCCAAGGGCAAGACCGACACCGGGCGGCTGTGGGTGTATGTGCGCGATGACCGGCCGTTTGCCGGCCAAGCCCCACCGGCGGCGCTGTTCCACTACTCGCGCGACCGCAAGGGCGAACACCCCGAACGGCATCTGGCCGGCTTTACGGGCTGGCTGCAGGCCGATGCGTTCGCCGGCTACAACCGGCTGTACGAACCCGACCGCCGGCCGGGGCCGATCAGGGCCGCGCTGTGCTGGGCGCATGCCCGGCGCGGCTTCTTCAAGCTGGCCGACATCGCTGCGAACACGAAACGCGGCAAGGATGCCCCGCCGATCTCGCCGCTGGCGCTGGAGGCCGTGACGCGCATCGACGCCATCTTTGATCTCGAGCGCGCCTTGAACGGCAAGCCGGCGGCCGAGCGGCTGGCGGCACGCCAGGAACACGGCGTCACCCTGGTAGCCGCGCTGGAGAACTGGTTGCGGACGGAGCGCGCCCGGCTCTCCCGCCATGCCCCCGTAGCCAAGGCGATGGACTACATGCTGACCCGCTGGGACGCCTTCACCCGGTTTCTCGGCGATGGCCGGCTGTGCCTGACAAACAACGCTGCCGAACGCGGCCTGCGCGGGATCGCCCTCGGGAGGAAAGCGTGGCTGTTCTGCGGCTCCGATCGCGGCGGCCAGCGGGCGGCGATCATGTACGGCCTGATCACCACGGCCAAGCTCAACGACATCGATCCCCAGGCGTGGCTCGCCGACGTGCTGGCACGCATCAACGACATCCCTCAAACCCGCCTGCACGAACTGCTGCCCTGGAACTGGAAGCCGGACTGACCGCGGCGCTCACCGGATGCTTACGGTGCGGTCGCCGGAGCGTAGGGTGTAGCGCGCCACGTCCCGGTGGGCTGCGCCTAGCCAGAGCAGCATCGGAGCCCCCCGACCAGGAGCCCACGTCCGGTCGCCGCTGTCCGTCACAGTAATCCCGGCGAGCACCCGCCCAACTTCTGAAAATGCGGCGTCGGTGAAGGCGAGGAGGCGCAGGTCATCACGCTGAAGCATGGCCGCGTCGTAGGCATCATAGGCCCTGTCCAGAGCACGGTGCAGCAACGGAAGTGGCGCGCCGCCCCGCTTGAGCGGGGGCGCCGTAAAGGCGTCCGTGATGTACTCGGCCATCCGCCGCTGTATCTCCGCGCTGCAAGGCCAATCCATCTCGAGCCGCCGAATGACGGCCATGATGCGCTTGCGGTCAGCGCGGAAGGTCCGAAGCATCTCGCATGGATCATCGGATGACGGGCATGTCAGCCCGATCGTCATGGCGCTTTCCATGGCAATCATCGCGCCAGCTACTCCTTGAGAATCGGCAGGCGGCCCTTGAGCAGGCGTCCGCCTGAGACTTTGGCGACGAACTCCAAGTTCGGGAGCTGACCCAGCAGGGCCGGGGTGAACAACTCCGCTTCCTCCTCCATAAGGCGTTCGCCGGCGTTGCCGCCAAACTGCATGGTCTCGTGACCGCCGGTGCCGATCGAGGACCCTTGCGTGGTCATGACGTATTTCACCCGGACGGTTGGCAGACCGTCGGTGATGTAGGTCTGCGTTTCGTTGTCGGTCACGCGCAGGGAGATCAAGTTGTTGACATTGCCGAGCACCTGGCGGGCCTTGGGTTCGGAGCCCAGCCGTGTCACGAAATCAGCGAAGGTCTGCGTGGCGATAAGCAGCCGGAGTTCGGCGCCGCGGCCTTTGTTCAAGATCTGGATGAGCGGGTCGTTGACCACCTCGGCCGCTTCATCGACGAAGATGTTCACCGGCGTGTTGTTGACACCATAGTTGTAGCGGTCGCCGGCGACACTAGCGAGGTCGGCGAGCAAGATCGACCCGATTGCCGAGCCCACCATCGCGTCGGTCAAGCTGTCCAAGCCGATGTAGCAGACTTGTCCCAGATTGATGACGCTCGCCATATCCACAATCGGTCGCTCATCAAAGTCATTGTTGCGGTTTGGCGAAAGCAAACCGCCCATGTGCCCGGATGTAAGCTGCCCAAGAAGAGGCAAAAGAGAGGCAATCATTTTCCCGAAATGGGTCCTGTCGTGTTCGAACATACTGAGCAGACCTTCTAGGTCTGTATTCGGCGCTCGGTGGTGTACCTTCTCGCGATAATACCGGATCAAAGCCAGCGCTTTGCCGTCCTTTCCCTTTGCGTTGCTCAGAAATGGCTTTGCCTCATCTTCCCACATCTCGATCTGCTTCTCGCACCAGATCGAAACAGATCTGATGACCAGATCGTCCAGCCCACCTTCCAGATGGGACCGTATATTGACCAGGTTCGGCTGGCGCCCGGTAAGCACCAACCCCTGGACGACATTGTTGAGCGCCATTTGAGCATAGGACTTGAAGGGGTCCGCCGGCCCCTCGCCGGGCAGCAGGTTGGCGATGCGGCTCGCCAGTTCTGTAGCGCGCGAGAAGTTCTTCATCGGGTCGATGCGGGCGCTCTTTTCTGGAAAGCCCGGATGGAACCAGACGAATTTCTCCGGCTTTCCCAACGCCGCGCAGGCCCGCTGCGCGTTCTCGCGCAGTTCCCGATCGCCCTTTGGGTCGATGATGATGACCGATTCACCGCGCAAAATGGCTTGTGTGACGAGCAAGTCGAACAGCCGGGTCTTGCCCGAGCCTGTCGTTCCAACGACCAGCAGGTGTCCCTTCGTATCGTTGATCGGAAGCTGCAGGTCTTCCTCGGACATGGAGACGCCGTGGATCCACGGGGCCCCCATCTGCTCGACCTTCGGCAAGATCTTCGATTTGTCGCGCTTCAGGATCTCGTAGCACAACTGCGTGTGCGGCTGATCCCATTCGAACCCGTTTCCCAGCCAGATGGCTCCGGGCTTCATGTGCGCCTGCAGTTCCTTGATCGACGCGAACTTGAGGCGCTTTCCAGCAAGACGGGCCTTCCTTTGGTGATGGCGCCACGCCTGGTAAGCACGGTGCACGCCCATGCCCCCGCCGAGTGCCGCCATCCAGGCAAAGGGCGAGAGTGGAAGACCAGAAGCAGCGCCAATGGTCAGGCACAGGGATGCACTCGCACCCCATCCCGCAGCTGCGGCCAATTCGAAGTTTGGGCGCCACGGCATTTCATAGGTCTCAACCACCGCTCGGCTCCTGAGTTGTAATCATGTAGTCATTGTCGGTGCGCTGCACTCCCGCGAGGCTTTCGAAAGCGGGTCGGAAATTGCCAACTCCGATCTGCCGCTTTTTAGCAGCGGCCTCAAGCACATGCGCCGGCACTATTCGCCAATCACCGTGATCTGTTATCAAATCAGGGCACGGGCTTGACCGGCACCACGCAAGGAACTCCTTTGCTATTAGCGTGCGCTTGTCTTCGATACTCTGCGTGTACCCTTTTTTTTGTTCTGCCTTGTGAAAGAGCGGCGGCTTATCTTGGCTTCGCTCGACGACGGGTTTGCTGCCGGCTTCTATGTCCGGCGATCCGCGCGTCGTCTGCATTGGACGCGGAGCGTTCTGTTCGTCCTTGCTGCCGTGCAGCGACGATAGAGCCGCCGATTCAGGCTGTGGCTCAATCACAGAACGGCTTCCATCGCCGGCAACGGCCTCCACCAGTGCAGCAGTGTCTTTTCGGGTCCCCGCGCCTACGAAACCGCCGCGGTTGTTGTTTGCCGGTCCCCCCGTCGTCTGCATCGGACGCGGAGCGCTCTTATCCACGCTGCTGCCTTGCTGTGAGGGTTGAGTCGCCGGTGCAGGCTGTTGCTCAATCTCAGGACGGCTCCCATCGCCGGCGACCGCTTCCACCAGTGCAGCAATGTCCTTCCGGATCACGACGCCTTTGATGCCGGCGATCACTCTGATCGATGTCACGGCGTCCGGATGGTCTTTGACGATCCATCCCGCGTCCCTGAGCAGGCTCGCCAGTTCGACAGGTTGGGCATCAGGCTCGCCATCCGTTAGCTCAAATCGCAGGTAAGGGACAAACCCCTCCGGCATCTTCGCCATCAGGTGCTCGTCGACCTGCGCGAGGCTTTCGCCCCAATTCGCGCGTCCGCCGGCGATATCCTCGGCCATCGCGACCAGGAGCCGACCAGCTTTGCCCTTGCCGAACAGTTCGCTTCGCGCTGTGGGCGCGACGGCCGCGGTTTTGGAACTCGTCGCGGGGGGCTTAGCAGGTGGAGGAGGCTCGGCATTGCTTACGGCATCCGCTGCACCGGATCTCGGTTTAAGTGAGGCTTCTTCATCCCCGGTCGTGTGCCAGAAACCATCGTCCTGAGGTGACCTGCGAGTACCGGGCTGGAGTGGTGCCTTGCCGGTTGTCACTTTGGGCGTGCTTTTGGGGGGCGCACCTACCACTGGCTTGCTGACCGTCACGCCAGGGACGTTAGCCTTCCCGCCTGGTGCCTGCACAATGGGTTTGCTCACCGTGCTGTTCGACGCCACAGGTCCTTGGACCGGTTGGATCACGGAAGCCGTGGGCACCGCTGCCTGGGCGGCTGAAGCGGCTGGCGCGGCCAGCGCGTTGTGGACGGCCCCACAGTCGGCACAGGTCCATGCCGCACCGGCTGAAACGGGGTTAGGGTGCACAACACCGCATGAGCCGCAGTGGACGCCAGCAGCCGGCGGGGCCTTGGGTGCAGCCGGCGAAACCTGACCTTGCGTCTGCACGGCCGCGGCTGGCAACGCCGCCGCAGGCGAGCTTGTGGACGATCCTGTCGAACCCGACGGTTGCGGAGGTGCTGGCGCCGGGTCAATCTGCGCGCCAACGTAGGGTGGAGGCTCGGAGAATAGCAGCGAGGGCGCTTGGAGGCGCAGCATCAGCAGCCTCACCGGGTTGCCGTTGTTGGTCAGCGCGTCCGGACAAACCGGCCAGTACCGGTACACCTGGTTTCCAAGCTTCTTGGACACCGCCAGATCACGCTCGACCATTACGTCTGCAAGCGTATCAGGATTTCTCGGAATTCCCTGGATGCGGTCGGTTTGCAGCAGCTCGATGATGTCTTCGACCGCCTTCTTCCAGACCACGAACACGCCGTCCGTCACGCCATCGGAAACCACCCAGACCCGCGCCCCCGGTTCGTTGATCTTCCAAGTGCCGTCGGCTAGAAGGCGCCGCATGGCATCGAGCACAAATTGCTCGACGGGAACGCCGAACCCCGGATCGCGGATCTTCCCATGGCCGGTGGCGACGAGGTCGCGCTCAACACTGGCGGAGTCCGCCTTGGTGACAAGATCGACGAGGAGGTGCTTGAGCTTTTCCGACCCCGATAGATAAAGGTTCAGAGTCTGGTTTATGTCAGAGCCCCCTTCGTTAAGCCAGTGAACCACATGCTTGGGAATCAGACTTTGGGCGATGGAGCCCCCCAGGATGCGGTGTTCATTACCCCGGTTGCGCTTCCAACGCAGGAAGTAGCGTTCAACGCCATGCTTATTGGCCCACTCGCTGATCGTCTCCGAGTAAGGGCTCCACATGAGCGAGCCATCGGCATTGACCACCTCGACATCCGTGACCGGCTTGCCGACGTCATGGAGGAGGCCGGCAAAGAAGATCGCAGCCTGCCAGCGGATTTCCACGCGCTTGCGTTCGAGGGGGGTGCCCTCCGGCATGAAAATGTGTGCGCCGCTGGAGCGGCCTGCGGAGAACGCCACCTCAAGCCCATGCCGGAACGCACCACCAGCCCCTTTGTGATGATGGTGCTCCGAGGATGGCAGAAGGTGAATATACGAGGCGAAGCGCTCGATTACCGGCAGGATGATCCGGTTGTAGTCCTCATCCGGAAATGAAAACGTCTGCCGGATCTTGATGAGCATTTCCGGCTGCCGGCGCATGAGGCGCTCGGTGCTGTAGACTGGGAGCCCCTTCTCGTAGGGAGGATAGCGCGGCACTTCCTCGTCGACGTCAATTTCCGGCTTCGACGCGAGCGGCGCATTGGCGTAGTAGCCGGGGAAGGCCCAGCGACGCGCTTTGTCAGAGAGGTCTGAAATTAACTTCTTCATGGGGATCTCTGTACCAAAGTCGATCTTGGTTTCTCGCCACCGAAAGACGCTGAAAATCGTCGCCTTTCGGCGGCGCGCGCAGATGCCGATCCCCGCTACTCTCCGGGGCGCTCCCAAGGCGATTCAATACTGAGAGGTTCCTTTGCGCCTAACCATCTACGCATCCGTCCTGCTTGCAGGGACAGTGCTCGCAGGTTGTGCGGAAACGACCGCCCAGGCCCCGTTGGTGATGGCGACCGCGCATCAGGTGGCCGAAACCACGCCCCCCCGTTACGAGGCTCGCGTCGGATGGGTCGGCGCACGCCGGGGGGGCGCGGCGGTCAGGGGTGAGGGTTACGAGCACGTCATTGCGATGGACGCGGCCTACACGGTGGCTCCGCTCGGGGCCAACTTGAGCAGTGGCACAGGCGCCGCTGGGTCCGACCTGGACATCAAGAGTGTCCTGGCTCGGTTGAACGCGGTCGACACCGAGGCGAGTGGCGCCAAGACCGCAATCCAGCGTGAACAACTGCCGGCGCCTTCGTCCAAGCCGATTAAGCTCTCAGCGGGCCGCTCAGGCATGGTGCCGCCGGCCAGCCGGTCGATCGACACGCATCGCTCCGCATGGACGAAGTTCTGCTCCGGTCAACGCCTGACCGCGGATGAGTGGACCGTGATCCACAACACAGCCGGGCCGCCCATGAACACTCTGGAAGAGAAGCGCCACAATGGATGCGCGGCGCTGCGCAACGACTTCCTGCCGGCGGCGGAGCGTTCGGCCTCGACGAAGGGCAAAGGCTAAATAGGCGCGCCGCCTACTGGGGAGAGCCACCTGGCCGGCCTCCCCGGTGCCCGATCAGGTTAGGGGAGTTCAGCCTGCGAAACGGTGTCAGCTCAAACCGGATTCGCTTTCATAAACTCGTCCTTGATGAGTGGAACCCAGAGGTGGAAGTCCACACAGTCCAGCGACACAGCCGGCATCGCCGTGCGTGGGTACTTGTCCGCATACTTGCTTCTGGCAAGGGCCAGCCAAAGCTGGCGTTGCCTAGCAACCATCCCGCCCAACGCGAACATGACACGATACACCGGTTGGTCCAGGTCCCGGCTGAACGCTGTTGACCATACAGAGGCGTCGCCCTCCCGGGCCTCCAATACGAGATCTCCGAACAGGCTGTTCAGCCATCGTTCGAACACCCTTGGCGGTCGTTCCGCCTTTATTCGATGCCTGACGCACCAGGTGGCCCACAGGTCGATCAGGTCATCAATCGGTGCTCCAGGGAACTCCTCCCGATATCGGCTCCGCACCCGAATCCCTAGCTTCCCAGCAAATGCCGAAGGGGGAGGCATGCTCGTTTCAGTGGCCCCCGGCAGATCAAACACAAGCTGGCCTGTAGGCTCCTCCAAGAGCGGACCGGTTTCAGCTGGCGGCAATGCGGAAGCCGGGCCTTCGAAAATGAAGCGGATGTGCGTGCGCTTCTTGGTTCGCTCCTGCAAAACCAACTCGTACCGGATGTTGAACGCAGCGTGTTGGTTGATTTCATCCACGGCAACCTTCAACACCCGACGTTCGAAGGCGGCCCATTTGTCGTAGCTCTCGGCGGCAGCATTCAATACCTGCCTTAGATCTCCAGCAGGAACGGTCCAAGACAGGGTCTCGCGGTCAGTGTTGGCGCACAGAAGCTGATAGAGACGGTGGCTGTAACCCGACGTCAGTTTCGCAAGCACCTTGAGCTGAACAAGGAACCGCTCCCCCTTCATCGACAGGAGCTTTTCGACCTCAGGGCTGAAGCGCCAGTAGATGACACCATGGCTCTCCGGAACCTCCGAGAGCGTGATCAAGCTGATGTTCCTGTGCCGAAGGGTGTTATCTCCCGGAGCGAAATACCCGATGGTGATGACCGAGCTTTGCAAGTTCTTCGCTGCGGCCAGAATTCGGCTGTTGCTCTTGTGGCTCTCCCATCCCATCGCCCGCTTAACGTCGGTAGCCAACGCCGAATAGACGCGGGTACCAGGAGCCGCTTCTCCCGTCGCAGCGTCGCTCAACACCGTATCGGAAGCGTGGGCCAACATGGCATCGAGGAGCTTTCGATCCACAACCGACAAATCCGGGTCCAGGACCTCGATCAGCTCGCGGACCTTCAGGAAGCTGGGATCGCCGTGCATCCAGTTGGACACAGCGAGAGGACTCCGCCTCGGGCCGTTGACCGCTGGTGCCGCCTGCTGGACGCGTAGTTCAGCCGAAGTGTCCTCGGCATCCGCGGCCGGCGTCACACGCTTGGTTCCCCTCTCCATAGGCCTTCATGTCTCGATTGTGCCGGTTGGACCATAGTGACGCGACGGAGGCTATGATGGCAACGGGCTTACAGGGGCTAACAAAGTCGAGGTGACGCAGCGGGGGGCATAATGGCGGCACAAGCGCTGCCTTCATAGCCTCCAACACGTCACCGTGACACAGCGGATGCTATAATGGCCGCCCACACGGTGCGAGGGCGGCAAGGGCCTTGCGGCTCCAGTGAAACATGCTCCGGAACGCCATCATGGCCTCCGTTGCGTCACGGTGACGCGTTGGAGGCTTTCCCGGTAGAATGGCCGACGCCAACACAGCCCCAAGCATGTCACGGTGACGCAATGGAGGCCATAATGGCGCGCAGCCACGATCACCAGTCCAGCGGTGACGAGATAGAGGCTATGCTGGCCATGCTGAACGCAGACAGACGCGCCACGATAGCCCCCAGCACGTCACAGTGACGTAATGGGGGTCATGATGGCGGACGTGAGTCGCGCCAACATAGCCTCCGCTTTGTCACAGTGACGTGTTGGAGGCTATGAAGGTATATCCAGCAATGGCGCCACGCCATTATAGACCCGACCACGTCATGGTGACGTGTTGGAGGCCATGATGGCTTAGTGACTGATCACCGGTCCTTACTGCCATCCCTCAGGTTGGCGCTTCGATCTGCCTGACCCCAGCAAACCTCCTCAGTGTAGACCACGTTCCATTGGAACGTCGCTCGGCTTTCTAAAGCTGAATTTCGTCGCCGAGACGATACACACGACACACGCTAAGCGATACGGGGTAAAAACACCGAAAATCGACGTCTTTCTCGGGTGTCGCGGCGCTTGCAAAACGGTGCCTAATATGTTGCGGGCTGGGTTCTCCAGCCGCCGTGATGGGGGTTTTTAGGAAGAGTTGGCCTTGCCGAACCGGCGCGCAGTGTCTGGCTACTGCTCCGCCCGAAGGCGGCAACGGCCCCAGAAGGAGCCGCGAAGTCCAGGATTGGTCCGCTGCGCCGCTATGGCCTCCAATCAGTCATTCACATCGCGATCTGCCGCACGGCGGCCGAACGTGCCGCCATTATGGCCCCCACTTCGTCACCCCGGCGTCGCGTGAGGCAGGATTGTCCGGCGCGCCGCCATCATAGCCTCTTATGCGTCACCACGATGCGGATCTGAGGCTAGCGCCCGCTCCCCGCCCACAATCGGGGCTCCGGAAGCGAGCGGGTGGCTCCTGGCCCTGGGTGACGTAGCATGGGGTATAATGGCGGGATTACTCGCTCCCACTCGGACAGCAGCCGCGATTCCGTGTGAGTCGCTGGGGGTGACGCGGTGTGGAGCATACTGGTGGGCCAGATTCCCGCCATCACGCTCCACGCGGCGTCACGGTGACGGACCGTGGAGCATCATGGCGAGCCGCACTCAGCCGTTATGCCCCCTTCAACGTCACGGTGACGGATTGGAGGCCATAATGGCGGATCCGTCTCACGTCGATCTGTGTGAATCGTAGCATTGCCGTTTAGTCCGAAAGGAAGAAGTCGCCATGAACGTCAAAGTGTAATGCCGGGCTCCCTTGCGGGGCCTTTCGTATCAGACAGAACTCGAAGTTCGGCGATGCCATCCACCCAAGTTTAGAGACTTTGGGAACGATGGTCTATTGCCGCACTTTTATAAAATTGGAGCAACTGCATGGAACACGCTTCCAAGCAGAGGGTGGGGCTTGTGCCCGCACGTTACCTCGACCATCCTGATGTTGGGGTTCTTGAGCTTGGTGTCCTGACGGTCCTGTCCATCCATGCGGACCGCACCGGACTGTCCTGGCCGTCGCAGACGACGATCGCAACCAAGCTCAAGATCAACCGATCGACGGCGAACAGCGTGCTGGCGAAACTCGTTAGCTTGGGCTGGTTGCAAAGGGCCAGCATCCCAATCCGAAGGTCCGGGTCTGCACCTACCAGCTCGCGGGGCACGAGGCCCTGCTGGACGGCTTTTTGGGCAGCCTGCACCATGCTGTCGACGAGGTGCCAACCACTGTTGCCGACGGCGACACAGAACACCCCGAACATCTCCATCAAGAATCTCTCTCTCTTGGGCGCGCGAGCGCGCCGGAGGGAGGTACCGGGGTTGACCGCGACGGCACTGGGAACCCGGCCGGTGCAACGCCTCCGTCTCCAATCGACGACGGCTGGGCGCCATCGCAAGACGACCTGTCGTTTGCCTCCACAACCCGTCCCGATCTGACCTCGGACGACGTGGCAATCGTCGCCCGGAAGTTCGTCGGCCACTACCGTGGCCAGCCCCTGCCCGACCCCTCGTCCATCTTCCGCTGCTGGATCAGGAAGGAAATCAAGCGCCATGACCGTTCCGCCAATCAAGCTCCCTTCCGCGCCGCGTCCGTCCACGACACCGGCCGGCCAGCGGCGAGGCGAGGTAGTGCCATTCCAGCGGCTGCCGGCCAAGCCCGCTTTGACGCCTGGGCTAGAGCGGCTCTTGCGCGCCGAGCAGGTTTCACTCACGTCAGCTGAACCGGCAAATCCGAAGGACGCAGCCCAGCACCGGATCGAATTTCTCGGGACCGCTGAGAAGGCTTGGCGAGCCAGCCCGGTTCCGGCGGCCGAGCGCGCAGCCGCTGAAGAAGCTATGGCGGCGTTCGACGAATACCTGCGTCCTCAGGATTGGGAGACCAATGCCCGCGCCATGCGCGCCGTTGCCGTGCTGCTTTCCTACTATCGGCAGCCTGACCGGGCTCTGGAGATGGAGGAAGATATCGCCGGGCAGTGGGGCGAGGACATTGAGGAGTATCCCCTGTGGGCCGTGGAGGAAGCGTGCCGCATATGGCGTCGCACCCCTGATAATCGACGCGCGCCCTACCCTGGCGAGATCCGTGCGATGTGCGAACGGCTGGTCGTACAGGCCCGTCAGCAGCGCGACCGGCTGCGTCGCTGTCTGGAGATGCCGTCGCTGATTGCCGCACCAAGGCGTTTGACGACTGCAGAGCGCGCCGCTCTGGATGAGCGCCGGCGGGCCGAGCGCGCCGCAGAGATCGCTCGATTTGACGAGATGAAGGCCCGGCTGGTGGCCGAAGGCAAGTGGCCGGGCAGTGTCGCGACCCCAGCTTCGACACCAGCCCCATCGTCCGACTGCGACACGGAAACAGAGGCTGGTAGTACGCAGCCGGACACCACGGGCAGCTTCCAGCGTCTGTCCGCAGCTATTTCGGCTCCGGTTCGCTCTGCCATTCCCACCGCGGCCGAACCCGCTCCTGCAGGGACCATTCCCGGCCGTCCGACAACGACCAGCAACGCTGACGCGCGGGGTCCAGCAGAGCCTGGCTCAATCGGTGGAGGGATTGCGGCGCGTCGCACGCCGGACAGTAGCCCTGGAGCTCGGGCTTTGCCTCCGCGTGCCTTGGCGGCCGTAGCACTGACAGGTCTGGAACGGTCCGCAGCAGCATCGGCACGGCCCGCCGATAGGCAGCATAGATTTCCGGCACCTTTGCCAAGTCCTTTGCCAGGAGCCATCCCTTGGGGGCAAACATACCAAATGGCGCGTTCACAAAGCTCACCAGCAGCATCTGGTTCTGAAAGCACTTCCAGCAGTTTGATGGGGAGGCAACCGCTGACAGCGATAGGGTGTGCGCGGCGGGCTCGTGCAGATGCACCCGACGGCTCAGCAACAACGTCACGAAGTCGCTGATGGGGGTCTGCCGGCCATCGCCCGGATCAATCCATGGCGCCAGGACGCCGTCGCGCAGCGGAACCAGGTGGAATAGCGGCAGATCACGATGGGGCTCGTAGTCGGGCAGGCTGAAGCCGATCAACCACGCGCCACGCACGCCGTCGGCCGCGTAGGCTGCTTGCCGGCGCTGGATCTCGTCCAAGGCACAGCGAGACATCTGGATCTCGATAGCGACCCCCCACCCTCGTGTCGGGTGTCGTACCAGGACATCAGCCCGCCAGCGGCCATCAGGTCCGCGTGCTTCCGTCGTCACGGTCACGGGTATGCGCGGACGGCAGTCGCATCAGGGCGGGATGTTCAGCTACGTGTCTCTGGAGGAGCGGGTTCCGGCCAAGCATCCGTTGCGGGCGATCCGGGCAGTGGTTGATGAGGTGCTGGCCGGCATGGATACGGCGTTGGCCGGACTTTACGCCAGCACCGGGCGGCCGTCGATCCCGCCCGAACAGGTGCTCAAGGCGCTGCTGCTGCAAGCCTTCTACTCGATCCGCTCGGAGCGTCAGCTCGCCGAGCAGATCGACTTCAACCTGCTGTTCCGCTAGTTCGTCGGCCTGGGCGTGGACGATCCGGTCTGGCACCCGACGGTGTTCACCAAGAACCGCGACCGCTTGCTCGCCGGCGACGTGGCCGGCACTTTCCTCGGTGCCGTGGTGGCGCACGCCAAGGTCAAAGGCTTGCTGTCGGACGAGCACTTCTCGGTGGACGGGACGTTGATCGAAGCCTGGGCCAGCGTGAAGAGTTTCCGGCCGAAGGACGGGAGCAACGAGCCGCCGGGGCCCGGACGCAACGGCGAACGGAACTTCCACGGCGAGCGGCGCAGCAACGACACGCACACCAGTCTGACCGATCCTGAAGCCAAGCTGTTCCGCAAGGGGCGCGGCAAGGAGGCCAAGCTCAGCTTCATGGGGCACGTGCTGATGGAGAACCGCAACGGCCTGGTGGTTGGAGCGACGCTCACGCAGGCCAGCGGCACCGCCGAGCGGAGCGCCGCGCTCGACCTGATCGGCGCCATGGACGGCCGGCACCGTATCACGGTGGGCGCCGACAAGGGCTACGATACGGCGGATTTCGTCGCCGACCTACGGTCACTGAAGGCGACGCCGCACGTGGCGCAGAACATCTCCGGGCGGCGTTCGCGCATCGACGCGCGCACCACCCGGCATTCCGGCTACGAGGTGAGCCAACGCTGCCGCAAGCGCATCGAGGAGGTGTTCGGCTGGATCAAGACGGTGGCCGGTCATCGCAAGAGCCGCTTCCGCGGTACCGCCCGGGTGGGCTGGGCCTTTACCTTCGCCACGGCAGCCTACAACCTGATCCGGCTGCCCAAGCTGCTGGCTACGGCGCCATGACGGCGGCGCGACGCTGCAAGGTGCTCGGCAAGTGGCGCCTCATCGAAGCCGACCAGTGGGACCGTGCATATCTCGATCTGGTCGAGCCGGCCTACATCCGCTTCGACGTCGACGGCCGCGGCGAGATGGTGTTCGGCGCCCTTCAAGCCGGCCTGGAGTGCGAGAACGGCGTCAGCACCATCTTCTTCGATTTCGAGGGCAGCGACGAGATGACCCCCATCCGCGGCACCGGCACGGCCGAATTGGCCGAGGATGGGAGCCTTGAGGTTGAAATCAGCATCCACCACGGCGATGAGATCCAGCTTAAGGCTCACCACTGGTAGTTTTTCAGCAGCCTGCTAATGGAGCAGGTGTCCGACTACGGTGCCGTGCAGCGGATCGGGCTTCAGGACATTTCGAACATGCTTGGGTTGCCGGGGAAAGCTGGGTTCGGCCATGGATCGGAAGTCGCCGACATGATGGCGCGTGGAGAGGTCGAAAAGGTGCGGGCGTACTGCGAGACGGACACGCTGAACCTCTACATCGCCTACATCCGCTGGGCACTGCTCACTGGACGAACGGACCCTACGGGCCACAACGCGAGCATCGACAGCTTGGTGGACTGTCTTTCGCGTGAGAGAAGCGCGCGGCCACATCTTGGTGAATTTCTGGACCGCTGGCAGGCCTCGAAGCGACCGTATCCGATGCATGTCCCGGTGCCACGCCAGACCTTCGTCGACCGGCCTCACCTCGAAAGCAGCGACGTTCTCACCGCCACGCCCACTGAAGCGATCTGATTAGCGCGTGCTTGTGATGTCCGAACGCGACGCGTTCGTCATCTGGGTCGTATATCGGGAGTGCGGCGAAAGGACCAGTCTGGTCAAGCTTCGGCAGCATTTCCTGCCATTGTCAGGGGTGAAGAGGCACTGCGGGCGGTGTGCCTGAGTGCATCGGGCATACCATCACCGATGCAAAGCTGGAGTCAAAGTACTGCTTGGACTTTGAAGCAGAGGCGACAGCGATCGGAGTTAAAAGAGAAAATCGTGCCGGTTAAGAGCCCGTCCGAGAAGAAGTTGAATCGGATGAATCAGTTGTGATTCAAAGGAGCCTCCAAGACGGAGGTGAGGATGTGGAGGCCGGAGAAGCGGGAGCGCCATAATCGTAGCATGCTGCGTTACCCGAGCGACCTGAGCGATGAGGAATGGCGGATCGTCGAGCCGCTGATCCCGCCGGCACGACGCGGTGGCCGGCACCGCAGCGTCGACGTCCGGGCGGTGCTGAACGGTGTGCTGTACGTCTTGGAGACGGGTTGCCAGTGGCGCCACCTTCCCAAGGACCTGCCGCCGCGCAGCACGGTACACGGCTATCTGCACCTGTGGGCCTGGGATGGCACGCTGGAGCGCATCCATCATGACCTCTACCAACAGGTCCGCGAACGGGAAGGCCGCGAGGCCAGCCCGACCGCCGCCGTCGTGGACAGCCAGAGCGTCCGCACGGCGGAAAAAGGGGGCCTGCGGCGGACCCGGTCGGCTATGACGCGGGCAAGAAGATCAAAGGCGTCAAGTACCACATCCTCGTCGATACGCTAGGCCTGCTCCTGAACGTCGCCGTCCACCCTGCCGACATCCAGGACCGCGACGGCACAGCCCTGGTCCTCGACAAGGCAACCCGCGCGCTGTTCCCCTTCATCCAGGTGATCTTCGCCGATGGCGGCTACCAAGGAGAGGTCGCGGCCACCAAGGTGAAGGAGGCCGGTAACTGGCAGTTGGAGATCGTCAAACGCTCCGATCAGGCCAAAGGCTTTGTCGTGCTCCCAAAGCGATGGCTGGTTGAGCGAACGCTGTCATGGCTCACCCGCTGCCGACGCCTCGTCCGACATTACGAGCAGTACCTCCGCACCTCCGTTGCTTTCATACGCATCGCTATGATCCGCCTGATGCTCCGGAGGCTTGCTCGGAAATAATCTTTCAGGACAGACTCTAAGCCAAATACCGGAGAGAGGGTGGGCGGTTCTTCCTTTGCGATATGCGCCCTGTACGATATTCTATGTGCGTTCCCCCAATGCACTGAGTTACCAATCATGGTCGAGATGATCTTGGGCCTGCCTCACCTTCGCAAAGGACCGCTCCTGTCCCGCGCTCGCGAACTCGGCGTTCCGGTTCTGGTCAGCGCCAATGCATTCGCAGTGTACCGAAAGGACAAATTAGGCATTCCGTACTTTGACGGCTTTGACGGAAGCAGCTTTGCCAATGCAAGCGGAATGAACCTTCAGCTTGACAGTGGGGGCTTTTCGGCCATGCGCCAATACTCGGGTTGGCCTTGGGGGCCGCAGGAATACATCACCTTCGCCAGCTCCCTGCCGGTAGTGCGGTTCTATAGCATGGACTACTGCGTCGAGCCGGAGGTGGCCGCCTCAGTCACCGAGGTTCATGACCGGATCTCCCGCACAGTGCGCCTCAACGTGCTCTGCCGGAACTTGGCCATCGAGGCGGGCTCCATCGCCCGCTTTGCTCCTGTGGTGCAGGGCTGGCTTGCCTCGGACTACGGGCGCTGCATTGAGCGCATGCCGTGGCTCTCGGAGCACTCCGTCGTCGGAATTGGCTCCTTTTGCCGACGGCAACCGCACGGCCCGAATGGCGTTCTCCAAATCCTCTCGCATCTGGATCGTTGGCTACCGGCCAACTGTCGCGTGCACCTCTTCGGATTGCACGGAGAGGCCATGGAGCTGTGCCGTGAGCACCCGAGGGTCATCTCGGTCGATAGCCAAGCCTGGGGTAAGACGGCCCGGTGGGAAGCCTTCCATATCCGGCGCGGCACTCATGGAGGGCGCCGGGCCGAGAAGGCTCAGATCGCTCTTCCGTTGCCCGGCCTGGAGCCGGAATCGCCCGTCGGGAACCCAGATTTCAAGAAGACGGACGCCTACTGCGCCAACGTCATGGCCGCCTGGATGAACCGTCAGACCCAGCGCCTAAAGAAAGGCGGGTTCGTGTTTCAGGAAGCCCTTCCGATCCCCCCTCCAGTCGCCGCGGCGCCAAAGACCCCTTTCGAGGTCTGCATTGAGCGGGCGAAGGAGGAAATTCGCCAGCTCATCGAGGACGGTGAAATGGAGCACGATCAGATCACTGAGAACCTGATCCTCGCGTGGGCAGCCGACCTCTTGGAGGATGCGGACGCTCCCGACCAGCACCTGGATGCGACCTGTGCTCTTCCCTTGGCTGCCTGACCGTGCCCCATGAGAGCCGGGGCATCGACCCCGTGTGAGCATTTCGCCGGCAACGTCCATGTCCGACGACCCTGCCGAAAGGCGATGAAAAGCAACGTCTATGGAAGGCGAGGGAGACACCTTCACCGGTCTAATCTTCCCGCAACGGAAACGAGCCATTCAACAGGTGCACCATGATCCATGTCGAACGCCGCAGCTTCCTTCGTGGAGCCCTCGCCCTCGCCGCCGCCAGCATCGTCGTTCCGGCCGCCATACAGCCGCTCGCCGCCGCCGGCGTTCCTGAGCTGCGGGTATATCGGGATGCCTCCTGTGGATGCTGCGGCGCCTGGGTGAAGCGGATGGAGGCCGAGGGGTTCCACCCGAGCGTCATCATGGTCGACGATCTCGCGCGCAAGAAGGCTGAACTTAGTCTGCCTGATTCCCTCTGGTCGTGCCATTCGGCGACGATTGACGGTTATGTGATTGAGGGGCACGTTCCGCCCAGTTCCGTGAAACGCTTGCTCACGGAGCGACCCAGCGCCCGAGGAATTGCCGTACCCAATATGCCAATGGGTGCGCCGGGTATCCACCAGGCGCAGACCTTTGCCGACACGCTGATGCGGGTTCCTTACATCGACGAGATGCTGGCCGGAATCGACAGCCCGTCTGGCGATCTGCACCGCTGGCTAATCTCCCTGAAGGATGCGGTGATCCGGTTGTCGCTCAACGGCGCGTCCGTTCTCGATCCAACCACCAATCGGCCGGCGCAGCACTTCGAGAACCGTCACTGCACGTAACGTCCTCTGGAGACACCTCATGCCGCCCGCCAACGACAACAAGCCGAACACCCGGACCAAGATGCTCTTCGGCGTTCTGCTCGGGTTCTGGCTGGGGGTTATCGTCTCGTACGTTCCACGCCTCGTTTGACCGCCCCGATGAAGGAAGCCATCACACCATGTGCACGCTGTCCAGAGACGCCCAAGTCGTCGCTTACCGCCTGTTTGGAATGGGCGCCGTGACGACCGTAACCTTCGAGCCCCCGCACTTTATCAGCTCACGTGCCCTAGCGGCTTTCGATGAGCTGGCCAGAGCCGGGATGATACAGCCGTTCGACCCTAACAGGATGCGGAAAAAGGCTGTGCTGCGGCGGGCTCTCGTGATTCTCTCTGCTGGCACAGGGTGCGGTCGGAGAGGGGATGATGCGCGGATCGGACGAACGCAGCGAGGGTCTTTTCAGCTACGTGAGCTGTGAGGCGCGGGTTCCGGCCAATCACCCGCTGCGGCCGATCCGGGCCATCGTGGATGAAGCGCTGGAGGTGATGTCGCCCGCCTTCGAAGGCCTGTACTCGAAGATCGGGCGGCCGTCGATCCCGCCGGAGAAGCTGCTGCGGGCTCTGCTGCTCCAGGCCTTCTACTCGGTGCGCTCGGAACGCCAGCTGATGGAACAGCTCGATTACAACCTGCTGTTCCGCTGGTTCGTCGGCCTGTCGATGGACGCCCCGGTATGGGACGTTACGGTGTTCACCAAGAACCGTGAGCGTCTGCTGGCCGGGGATGTGGCGGCCACGTTCCTGGCCACCGTGCTGGGTCAGCCGAAGGTCAAGGCGCTGCTGTCGGACGAGCACTTCTCGGTGGACGGCACGCTGATCGAAGCCTGGGCCAGCGTGAAGAGCTTTCGGCCCAAGGACGGCAGCGGCGAGCCGCCGGGGCCGGGGCGCAACGGCGACCGCGACTTTCATGGCGAGAAGCGGTCCAACGAGACCCATGCCTCGACCAGCGATCCCGAGGCGCGGTTGTACCGCAAGGGCAACGGGCAGCCGGCGAAGCTGGCCTTCATGGGCCATGCGTTGATGGAGAACCGTCACGCCCTGGTGGTGAATGTCCGGCTCACCGCGGCCACCGGTCTGGCTGAACGCGAAGCGGCGGTGTCCATGATTGAGGCCATCCCCGGCCGCCACCGCATCACAGTCGGCGCCGACAAGGCTTACGACACCAAGGATTTCGTGGCGAACATGCGCAGCTTGGGCGCCGCTGCGCATGTTGCGCAGAACACGAGCAACCGCCGCTCGGCGATCGACGGCCGGACCACCCGCCACCCCGGCTACGCCGTCAGCCTGAGAGTCCGCAAACGGATCGAGGAGGTGTTCGGCTGGATCAAGGGAGCCGGCTTGCGCAAGACGCGTCATCGCGGCACGGCCCGCGTCGGTTGGATGTTCACCCTGACCGCTACCGCCTACAACCTGATCCGATTGCCCAAGCTGCTGGCGGCGGCATAATCACGCCCGGAATCCGCCTGAATGGCGGTTCCGGGAGCCGCAGAGCGCGAAAAGGCGCTCTATTCTGATGAAAACGGGCGTCAGAACTCCCATTCTCAAGCCGCAGCGGGGGAAAAAGGCCCGAATATGTTCGTTTTTCCGCGCCCTGCTAAGAAGCTGCCGGAGGGCAGCAAAGGTTGGCAGGCGACCCCCCGGATCGGGCGGCCGTGGAGCGAAATCCCGGAGCCTACCGAAGCCGAGCTTTTCCCAATCCTCTCCGCGTGATTACCGCCCCGCCTTTTGTCCCGTCGACACGGACACGCACGATGCCCCGCTTCGCTATCCTCATCGCCGCCGCAATGGTGGCCGCCGCTGCCCAACCGGTAGCGGCCCAGCAACTGCCGCCGGCGGCCGCCGAAATGCGCAAGGGCTATGACCGCAAGGCTTGGGGCGATTGGGAGCCTGTAGAAGGGTGCCTGACGACGCGGCACGCAGTGCTGGCTGCCACGTCGCTGGTTCGGCCGCGGCTCCGAAACTGTAAGGTGGTTGCCGAGCTCTGGCGCGATGCCTGGACTGGTGTGGAAATTACCGATCCCAAGAACACGGACATCGATCACGTCGTCCCTGTTCAGGAAGCGCACGACTCCGGGGGGTATCAGTGGGAGACCGCGGTCCGACACCGGTTCTTCAACGACATGGAGAACCTGGTGGTCACCGGCCGCGATGTAAACCAGCGAAAGGGTGCCTATGGCCCCGAGGCATGGCTCCCTGATGGTGAAACCGAACGCTGCTTCTTCGTTCGGCGCTGGATCTACATCAAGCACAAGTGGCAGCTCAGCGCCGATGAGCGGGAACTCCAGGTCCTGCAGACCGTGCTCCATACGTGCCCGGTCGAACAGCCGGTTACCCGGGGGGGGAGCGTAAACCCGACCGCTCCTATCACAGGGTCAGAACTCTATCGCTGACTCCAGGACATCCGGCCCGAGCCAGCGGTTTAAATCAGCCGCCCAGATGGCTCCGACTGGCTACAGACGTCCACACCGCCTGATTGGTGGGCGTCGGGAAAGGACTTGAAATGACCAACCTAACGCCTCCCGCCCGCACCCGTGCTGGGACTCAACGCTTGTCCGTGGTAACGATCGGAAAAATGACCTCGACTTCGGACGCGACGATGCCCAGAGCAGTTAATGCGGCAATCATGACCAGCGACGCCTTCGTCTGTTGGCTGCACACGATGCAGTGGACCCACGCGAAGGCCGCTCAAGAGCTGGGTCTCAGCATGAGCCGCATCGACGAGATGCTACGCGGCGCGAAGCGAGGCACGAACACGCCCACGACCATCCCCGCCTATATGTCTTTGGCTTGCGCAGCGCTTGCGGAGGGACTGCCGCCGTTCGCGTGGGACGAGGAGAAAGGCCTGATGCCGCCGGAGGATTTCGAGCGGTGGCGCGCTGAAATGGGCAGAGAGTTGGACCTGGGCAAGCCAGTTCCCTTCCGGCAGATCGCAGGTATGCTCCGCCTGAGCAGCGTCGAAACGCCGGCTTATTGGGCGCGTGGCGTGCGCAGGGACGGGAAGCCTGCGCCGATCTATCGTGACCGCGCCCTGGCCCTTAATGCGCTGCTTCATGGCCTCATGCCCTGGACCGCAGAACGGTAAAGCCGAGGAGGGAAACAATAGAGCAGCGAGCGGAAGGTAGATAGGTCCCTGGCAAAGGAATGCCCGCCGCGGCGGACCGGGCGGGCAGTGCTTGATCAGAGAGGAAACGCGTGTCTTTCCGAAACAGGATAGACACTAAACGGTTCCGCGTGGTGGAGGAGTTGCCCAAAGAAAGTGTCGAGGCTGGCCGGAAGTCTGGGGAAGCCAACCCACAGGCTCCCCCAGAATTCGGTTCCGCCTCAGCCGTCGAGCAGCCACTGCACGCGCTGCGTCGATGGATGGACATCATCGATTTGCCGACTGGGCGCAATTTGAGGAAAATGCTCGCTCTCGCCCCGTTGCGCTACTAGGAAAAAGCCCAATCGATAGGAGCATGAGGTTTACCGCCGCGTCGCTGACAAGGGTCTCCTCGTGCGCCCCAGCCACTATCGTCCGCTATGCCTGTTCTTCAGCAGCATCTCCCCGTCATCCGCCATTTCAATGCCGGCCTCCGCGAGAGCGAAGCAGATGTAAGCCTGACACATAACCCTTATACTCTTCCCTCCGGCGTCGAGCCTATGGATCGTCCCGACGTGGACGCAGGCGCGGATCGCCAGTTCCTCTTGGCTCCATCCAAGAAGTGACCTTGCTCACCGGAACTGTTGGGAATGACCTTCCCCCGGCAGAAAGGACACCGGGTTAAGCGGCTCGAAGCTCGGCCTGGTCCGGGGTGATGTAGCCGAGAGCCGAGTGCAGTCGCTGGCGATTGTAATAGCCTTCGATGTAGGCGAACAGATCTCTGCGAGCGGCGTCGCGCGTTGCATAGCGGGCGCCATGGACGAGTTCCGCTTTCAAACTGCCGAAGAAACTTTCCATCGGGGCGTTATCCCAGCAGTTGCCTTTGCGGCTCATTGACTGCACGATGCCATTGCTTTTCAAAGCTTTTCGGTAATCCCCAGCGGCGTATTGACTACCACGATCCGAGTGGTGCAGGAGGCCGGGCTGGGGCCGTTGCCGCTGGACCGCCATGGTCAGGGCCGCCAGCGGCAGTTCGGTGCGCATGTGGTCGCGCATTGCCCAGCCCACGGCCTTGCGGCTGAACAGATCCAGGACGACGGCGAGATACAGCCAGCCCTCGTCCGTCGGGATGTATGTGATGTCGGTGAGCCAAGTCTGGTTCGGCTTCGCCGGGGCAAAGTCGCGATTGAGCCGATTGGGCGCCACCGGCAAACCGTGCCGGCTGTCGGTGGTGCAGACGCGATAAGCCTTGGCGCGTTGCGCCCGCAGGCCGTGGCGGCGCATGAGGCGTTCGACACGCCCGCGACTGGCGGTGTGCCCATTCGCCCGCAGGGCGGCATGAATGCGAGGAACTCCGTAGCGTTGACGATGCGCGTCGTGAAGGCGCCGGATGTCATCGAGCAACTGCCGGTTCGCTGCTTTGCGTGGGCTCTCCGGTCGCGTGCGCCAAGCATAATAGCCCGATGGCGACACGCCGATGGCATCGCAGAGCACCCGAACCGGGTATTCGTCGCAGCAGTCTGCAATGATTCGGAACCTCATCTCGGTGCTTCCGAGAAGATGGCTACAGTTTTTTTTAATATATCCCGTTCCATCTGGACGCGGGCGAGTTCGCGTTTTAGACGGGCGATTTCCGATGCTTGATCAGCGCCTGTGATCAGGGGGGCCGCCGCTTGCTGGACGGGGGGCATCGACGGCCCCCCTGACCCGGTTAGGCGGCGCTGCCATTTCCGTAACACCGAGGGCTGCACTCCCAATTCACGGGCGATCTGCGCAAGGGAGCGGCCGCTGCTGGCCAACAGCGCCACCGCCTCTTGCTTGAACTCGTCCGTAAAGATGCGCCGTGTCGTCGTCATTCTTGACCTCTCCGCTCCATCTGGAGCTTAGCAGAGGTGTCCACTGATTCGGAGGAGGGTCACTACTTGTAGCAGCGAGGTCAGCTAGGATCGGAAGAGTTTGAAACCGCCAGAGCCTTGGCGAGGTCGAACAGGCTCTTGCGCACGGTCAGGTCGTTGATCGAGTAGTAGGCGCGCACTAGCTCCAGGGTCTCGCGCTTGGCCATCGGATCCGGCTCGTAGTTGCTGCTCGATTGCACGCCTAAAACGTCACCGCCGTCCTCGTTGTCGAGTGGGGCCGACACAACTTCAGGCGGCATGTCGTCGAAAAAGAAGGACAGGGGCACATCAAGCACACGCGTGAGTTGGAACAGGCGTGACGCGCTGATGCGGTTGGCGCCGCGCTCGTATTTTTGCACCTGCTGAAAGGTAAGGCCGACAGCCTCCCCCAACTTTTGCTGGCTCATGCCAAGAAGAGTCCGACGTAACCGGATGCGAGACCCAACATGCACGTCGATCGGGTTGGGGCCCTGCTTCTTGCGGCCGCGAGTCAGTTTCGGCTTGGTGGCATTGGTCATCGTAAGTGAGCTCCTTGTGCAGCGGCTGCGGTGGACGTTTGGATTAGTGACAGTGGGCCATTGAAGGCAGGCCGAGATCAGCGGATCGGCGCCGGACGGTGCATCGCCTGAAATGATCCCCCACTCGACCGGAAGCGCTACTTATTGGCCGGAGTAAGCTAGTGCAGTGACTCATTCAGAAGGTGCAGGCAAACGGCTGAGTTTGTCGAAGATGTCCTCTGCTGGCTTGGTCCAGACGAAGGGCTTGGCCGCCTTGTTGTGCGCGCGGATGTAACGGGCGATGGCGTCCTGGAGATCGGCCACGGACTTGAATACGCCGCGTCGGATGCTCCGGCGGGTGATGATAGAGAAGAAGCCCTCGACGGCGTTGATCCAGGAGGCCGAGGTGGGGGTGAAATGGAAGACCCAGCGCGGGTGATCGGCCAGCCATTCCAGCACCTTGGGATGCTTGTGGGTGGCATAGTTGTCGACGATGGCGTGGATCACCTTGCCGACCGGCACGACGCGCTCGACGGCGTTGAGGAACTTGATGAACTCCTTGTGGGTGTGCTTGGGCAGGCAGCGGCCGACCACGGTGCCGTCCAGGGTGTTCAGCGCGGCGAACAGCGTGGTGGTTCCGTTGCGCTTGTAATCGTGCGTCATCGTCCCGCACTTGCCGGGCTTCAGCGGTAAACCCGGCTGGGTGCGGTCGAGCGCCTGGATCTGGCTCTTCTCGTCGATGGACAGCACCACCGCGTGACAGGGTGGGTCCATATAGAGGCCGACGATGTCCTCCACTTTGGCGGCGAACGCCGGATCGCTGGAGCGCTTGAAGGTGCGCAGCCGATGCGGCTGGAGCCGGTTGGCTTCCCAGATGCGCTGCACGGCGCGCAGGCTGATGCCGACGGCCTTGGCCACCGCCCGGCCGGTCCAGTGTGTCACGGCACCGGGTGGTTCCGAACACGTCAGCGCCAGCACCTTGGCCACGGTCGTGGTCGGCAGAGGCGCTCGGCCGGGCTTGCGCGTCTTGTCGCGCAACAGCCCGTCGACGCCTTGTTCGGCATAGCGCACCTGCCACCGCCAAACTGCCGGGCGGCTGACGTCGGCCCGACGGGCCACCTCCAGCACGGGCAGCCGTTCGCCCGAAAGCAGAACGATGTTCGCCCGCTGCGCATGTTTCTGCGGGCGATTGCGGTCGGCGAGGATCGCGGCCAAACGCGCACGATCCTCCGCTCCAATGATGACGCTGACGGTCTGGGCCATGCCGACAGAATCGCACGTTGCCAGCCCGATGTGAATCCTATGTCTGTGTCACTGCACTAGTCGTTTCTGCGCCCTCGAAGCTGCCTGGAGACCAGGCCCGACGACCCTGCCGAACCCACGGAGGTGACCAGCGGGGCTTAGCTTCACGGTGCAGTGCATGGTCATTGCTTCGGGCGGAGTGAGGGCGCCAATGGCGTCACTCCACTGGTCTTCCAAGTCAAATTAAGAGATATCTGCTAACGGGTCAATAAGAGATATCTCTTAAGCGCACTGAGAGAGATCGCTTTAGAAGTGGCCCGAAGCACACCCGAAAAAGTATGTCGGGGATATGTATCCCGGGTTCGCCGAAGGCACTTTTTGCCGCATCGCCCCGGTACTCACCTCCGAAGATGATCAGGCAGGCTTTGTCCGGGATGCAGTAGAGAAGAAGTTGGTGAACCGCGAGTTCATAGCGGGTGAGGCGAGGAAGGCCGTCAAATACCTTCCGGATGACTCCTTCGGCAGTTCATTGTCTCGGTCAGCAGAAGCGGTAGTATGCTGGCGGCATCTTGAAAGCGCTCAAGTGCACCTGACCAGGAAGTCGCAAACGGAATGTCCACCTCAAACCCCACTGGAAAGCACTTTTCGAGGCCGGCGTTCGGCAAGACACGCTCACAGATCAGTCCCTCTCAGGGCGGCGCGCGGCCGGCGACCCGCGTGAATGGAACTGCGCAGCAGAAGCAAGCTCAATGGCTAGCCCGTGCAGCTGACGCGGAGCGCAGTGGCGATGCGGTCGAAGCAGAGCTGTGTCGTCAATACGCCGAGCACTTCTTTCGGGTATCACGAGGACAGGATTGAGTGAGTCTGCGGATGAAATGAAGGGGCCTAAGGGCGCGCGCTACAGCATGGGCGTACAGCGCAAAACACAGCAGATGGCCGCCGCCAGGTGGGGGCATCACACCGTCCAATCGCGACGATGTCGATCAAGCAAGGTGGGTTAAGGAGCTTCACCGGCGTACTTCGAGCCTACTGGGCGGCCTACCCGCTTCCGCTTGGCGCTCGCGGAAAGCGGCAAGCTGTGCATTAGTCATCGAGGACGTTGCGTCCTGGCTCTTAGCAGGCATGAAAGGGCTCAAATCTCCAGCGTGTTTCTATCGGGCAGCGACGATTGCGACCGAAGAAGGACTACGAGAAGGCTGCCGGCGACATTGCCAACGCCTCGGTACCGCGGGGAAGCGCCGGCGCGTTGATCACCTAGCGGCAGCTATCGCGCCGACTGGACCCAGGCTCATCCACGGGCGTGGCTGAACATCGTCTGGCATGCGGTGTTTTCCACGGGCAAGCGGGTGGATTGGCGCTCCATTCATGGTCGTACCAAGACAGTGAAGCGGCGGAAGCCCTTTTCCTGCCCTGCTGGTGATGAACAGGCGTGCACGGTCCAAAAACTCCCCGCTGTTTCCCCACGCTGCTATCACCAGCCCGACACCCAAGGATATCGCTTCTAGCCAGTGATCATTGTCCGACCCGATTGGGTCGGCCGCCGCGCGCATGACGTCGGGATGTGGTGACCGGAACGCGAACAGGTTCGTCATGCAGAACGCACCAAAGCCCCATGCCCTGCCCCACTTCTGGACCCGCGTCACCGTCGGATCGAGCACATCTTCATTCGCGGTGGACGGATTAAGGCCGATCACCTGCATGAACGGCTTGGAGCTGTCCCAGACGCACCAGAGCGTGTAGCGGTGGCTGCTGTCGTACCGGTCACTCCCCGACCATGCGCAGGGCCAGCCTGGATACCGGAACGTGTCCGCCATGGCAAAGTTGAACAACGAGGTCATTCGATCACCTGCAGCATGGTCGGTGGCGCAAAGGCGTGCCGGCATTTTAGGTTCGTCATGGTCGCGCCCGCAAGGGACGCCAATTTTAGACCAGCGTCATGTCCAGCCATCGGGTGCCACTATCTCCCTTGTTCTTGATAGCGATGATGGAGCTTTTGTGCGTCTGAATGCCCTCTAAGCGTCGGGGTTCAACCTTGAGCTTCTTGGCGGCGCGATCCAGGAAGATTGGGTCGACACCGAGGACGAACTTCGTACCCATCTGCGCGAGGATCTCGTCGGGAAAATCTGTCAGGTTCTGCGATGAGAGGATCAGACCGAGTCCGAACTTGCGTGCCTCGCGAGCCCAGACGCTGATGATATGATCAGCCTCAGGGGACACAAATTTGTGGCTTTCGTCGAGTAAGACGAACATGACGGTTTCTGGCTTCTGACCGTCGCCACGGGCCGCAGCAAAGATGTCGTCCAGGATGAAGTCGACGGCCATCCGCTGGCCGTCCGAGGACAGCGCTGACAGATCGTAGCGCCAGATCGCCGCGGCTGGATCGAACATGTAGGTGTCGGCTCGAAACAGCCCGGAGCGTTCAAGATTGCAAATCCGCTCGTAACAGCTTTGGAGCACCTCCTTGTTCCCGTAGCGGAACAGCGCGCTGACCTCCTGGCCATCGTACATGCCTTCTAAGAAGCGCTCGAACAGCTCACGGCATTTGTCTTTGAGCTTGTCGACGTCCACGCTGGTTTCCTCGCCACGGATCTCCTTCTTGATCGCACGATCCATGGAGCGCAGCTTTCGGCTCAGATCGTCGAGCGCGGCAACGGTTTCTGAACTGGTGCCCAGAAAGACCTGGGTCATCTTGCGTTCCATGAACCACTTGAGGGTTTTCACGGTGGGGTGCCGCTTGGGCATCTCGGGATTGCGCCGGTCGTCATATCGAAGGTTCCACGTTTCGGGCCGGTCAGCGTGGAACCCAAGGTAGCCATAGAGGTCGAGCAGGACGTTGTGGAGGGTGTGCTCCTGCTTGGAGCCGAGCGGCCGGCTTGTCCGGCTGATCGTCTTGAGGAAGGTCTCGATGGCTCTGGTAACCCCGCCGTAGTCCGGGTCCTCACGGACGGTTAGTGGGTTAAGTCCTAGATCGGACGTCGAGCTGAACCGGAAGGAGTCTTCACCCGACACACCCATGTCCCCATGGGGATCGAGGACCACGAACCTGATCCGGGGATTGACGAGGGACATGCCGGCCATCAGCCGGCGGAGGCGGGTGGTTTTTCCCGATCCTGACGGGCCAATCACCGTAAAATGGGAGTTCATGACCTTCTCGGAGTCCCAGAACACTGGAACCTCTTCCGGGCCTTCAACCGGCTTATAGGTGCCGAATTTGATCCGCACTACGCCCTCTCCCGCTTCGTCCGTTCGCTGTACGGGGCGGATAATAGAGGCATCGTGTAGCGTCGCGCGGCTCCAAAAGACGCTGAAATCCTACGTCTTTCTAAGGACGGCCCGGCGTAAACTGTTCGCCTATGATTGTGCGTGGCCTGGGGCAGGGGGGGCTGGGGGTGAGCTGTGCGCCCCGTACCTCAGACCCTACCCGACGTCGGGTAAAAGATAGAGGGGCGGATGCACCGCCCCTGCCCACCAGCTTTTTACCCGACGTCGGGTAAAAGACAGAGGGGCGGATGCACCGCCCCTGCCCACCAGCTTTTTACCCGACGTCGGGTAAAAGACAGAGGGGCGGATGCACGGCCCCTGTCCACCAGCTTTTTACCCGACGTCGGGTAAAGGGTCGACTCTACGAGCTATGGAGAACTCTCGCTCCTCTAACTTATGCTTTCAATCCCCGATGATCCGGGTGATCACGTCTCGCAAGCGCCGAAGATCGTCCATGTCATCGGAAGAGAGATCCTCGGGTCGAATTTCGTGCTTGGACAGGCTGGTCGCCATGGTGCGCCACTGCTTTCGGGCTCTCTCAATCGGCGCAGCCCTCGGCGCTACCGCGGCTTCTGGAGCAGGGTTGTCGTCGACCTGGAAAGCAGCCTTTGCTTTGCGAAGCTCCGCAACGCTCGCGCCGTTCTTGATCATGTCCCAAAGGCGCATCGTCACGGCCTCGTCGTCGATGCCCAGAAGCTCCGACAAGGCCGACTTCGAAACCTCCTTTTGAATGGCCTCGTACTCGACCAGGACGGTCTCGGGGAGCTTCACGATGTTCAGCAGGCGGGTAACCTCAGACTGGCTTTTACCGATGAAGCGCGCGAGGTCCTCCTGGGTCAGCTTCTCTCCCTTAGCCAATGCGCGCTCTTGCAGTCGCACGAGACCGCGACCGCTCTCGACGGGCGTGAGGTCGACACGTTGAAGGTTCTCGACAAGCGCGGTAACCTCCACATCCTCCCGGTCCGACACGATGATCGCGAGGATGTTATCTCGCCCGAGCAGTTGGTGAGCTCGGAACCGGCGTTCGCCGGCCACCAGCATGTAGCCGCCTTCAGCACGACGGCGGATCAAAATTGGCTGCTTCAGACCATGCGCGTCGATGCTGGCTGCTAGGCCAGCGAGCTCGGCTTCATCGAAGGTCTTCCGCGGCTGGTTCGGATTTGGGTGTATGTCCGCCAGCGGGACCTTGTTGATTTCCGGAAAATCCGGATTGGTAACGCGGTCAAGATCGATTGATGCCGCTGCGAGACCGAATGCCGGGTTAGTGTTAGCGAACTTCTTAGCCATTCGTCGTCTCCAGGGCAGGGGCCTTAGCGAGCAGGGCTTGTGCAATGGAGCGGTAAGTCTCGATACCATCGGCTTTCGGCACGATGGCGAACAGGGGCTTACCGGTCTGAACCGCCTTGGCGAAGTCTTTGCGCTTCGGGATCGGGTCCCACACTTTGATGTGCGCACCGAACGCAGCCTGCAGATCGCCCAGGGTCTGCACGTCGATGGTCGAGCGGCGCTCGAAAATAGCTGGCAGGATCCCGAGAATTTCAACTTTCGGATTGCCGCGCCGTTTCACGTCTTGGATGGTCTTGATGAGGTGAGGGACACCGAGCACTGCCATTGGTTCGCAAATAGTCGGGATCAGGACCTGATCGGCGGCAATTAGAGCGCTTTCTGTGAGTCCGCCCAGATGCGGTGGGCAGTCGATGATGATCACGTCGTAGGACGGCTTCAAAGGGGAAAGGCGTTCGCCGAGTACCTTATCGCCCTGCGTCTGGCCGAACTTCAGCTGGCCCTCGGCCTGTGCCAAGGTGATCGAGCAGCCGATAAGGTCGAAGGCGCCATCGCAAACCTTCACCGGGAAGTGCGCCGGATCAGCGCCCTCGTTGAGCAAGAAGTGGGTGAGGGAGCGCTGTTCGGCTTCCAACTGCATCGGATTCACCGCGAGGCTCTGGGTCGAGCTCGCTTGAGGATCGGCGTCAATCAGCAGAACGCGCTTTCCCATTTCAGCCAACAGGAAGGCGAGGTTGCAGGAACTGGTCGATTTGGTTACGCCGCCCTTCTGGTTGGCGAGCGCTAGAACTACGCAAGCGTTGTGGTGAGCCGGCGGACTGGACGGCACGCCAAAAAGCTTGTCAGTGCTGGCCAGGAGGGCTTCGCGCAATCCGGGCACGAGCTTACCTTCAGCCACATCCGAGTTCGCCTCGACAAACTTGGCGACGGCGGCCGGGATCTTCTCGCCCCCTGACTCCCAACGGCTGATGCGGGCGCGGTCATAGCTTCGCCCGATACCGGCGTTCAGCCAATCCGCAAATTCGGCTTGAGATGCACCGCGTTGCTCGCGTATCGCCTTCAGCGTCAATCCTTCCATCACGCGGCCTCACTCTTCTCATGGGGTGGTGGTTTGGTTGGAGCATCGCAGTTGGCGGTGTGTGCGTCAACATCGTGCCGTCTGTGTGTCACGCGTGAAGGCGGAGTGCGACAAAACGGTCACGATCACGTTTACCCCTGGAGGATTAGTTTTACCCGACGTCGGGTAAACAGAAAGGGCAGGGGGGCAGCGCCCAGGCGCTTCCACGGGAGCTACAACACGCATGGAGCACCGAGCGCTGCCACTACAGGTGCTCTGGCGGGTCACTCGAAGCGTTGGTAGGTTTGCGCTGCGCGTTCGCATTCTGCAAAAGTGCTCTGGTGGTTCACAGGAATGCAGATCAGTGCGGGTGGGGGGAGGCACAGTGCGAAACCGGAGCCTACCTTAGGGGCTAAGGAAGAAGGGGAAGGGCAGGGCGTGACATGGTCGACGCACGGCGTTGGTGAGGTGCTTGTGGTCCTCGCGAACAAGCTGGTGTTGCCTCCCGCCCGGCGCGGCGGGCCCGATCAGCGCCATAGGACAAGAACGTGCAGATTTCCTGCCACCGCATCCATCGCCAGGTGGAAACCACGACGTTTACCGATCCCAGCCGCACATTCGCTAAGCCGCGCCGCTGCGACCTCACGTGGAGCCTATTTTTGAAAGCCAGGAGAGAGCCCGCGGCGCACCTGCTCTTGATCACGCCCCCAGCGAGTGAGGCAGTTGTCAGCTTTAGCCGCACTCCGTGAGACTAGACGATCAGAACGGCTTTACTGGAGCAGACGATACGATCCGCCATGCCGGATCAGCGGCTATCAGGTGAGATGAGATCGCACTGATATGGAGTTGCCCATAGAGCACCAGGATGCTGCAGTCGCGTGCGTCCTCGATCGCGCGAGCGACGCGCTGTTCACGCAGGGTCGTGATTGCCGGTGGGAGCACCGCGTGTGCATATCGACCTGATGTTGTGGTGGCGAGCAGGATCTGGAAGGCAGCGCGCACGCGGTCCTGAACCCACCCGGGCAGACCGTCAAACGTTTCCCGCACTTCCGTCAAGTTGAATGGCGCGTCAGGCTGGAGGTCGTGGGCGGACGGTGGGATAGGGGGGAGTTCCGCGAGCAGCTCCGATAGCGTCATATCCACGTTGCGTACATCGGGTCCAGGCCGACCGATGATGACCTCGTTGTCCTGGAGCACCAAGCCTTCGGCAAGCGCTGGAGCAAGCATCTCATAAGGATGCGCCTCACTGTCCGCGAGGAGGTTTGGCGCACCTCCCAATGTGTTCAGGACATCGGAGAAGGCATCGTTGCCGCGGCCGAGGTCGTCGCGGACCCCTTCGTAGAACACGAGCCACCCTTCGGCCCGACGGCGAGCGACCAATTCGCCCACGTCGCGGTAGAACTCCGGCGAGTGACCTTCCCCCGGCAGAAAGGACACCGGGTTAAGCGGCTCGAAGCTCGGCCTGGTCCGGGGTGATGTAGCCGAGAGCCGAGTGCAGTCGCTGGCGATTGTAATAGCCTTCGATGTAGGCGAACAGATCTCTGCGAGCGGCGTCGCGCGTTGCATAGCGGGCGCCATGGACGAGTTCCGCTTTCAAACTGCCGAAGAAACTTTCCATCGGGGCGTTATCCCAGCAGTTGCCTTTGCGGCTCATTGACTGCACGATGCCATTGCTTTTCAAAGCTTTTCGGTAATCCCCAGCGGCGTATTGACTACCACGATCCGAGTGGTGCAGGAGGCCGGGCTGGGGCCGTTGCCGCTGGACCGCCATGGTCAGGGCCGCCAGCGGCAGTTCGGTGCGCATGTGGTCGCGCATTGCCCAGCCCACGGCCTTGCGGCTGAACAGATCCAGGACGACGGCGAGATACAGCCAGCCCTCGTCCGTCGGGATGTATGTGATGTCGGTGAGCCAAGTCTGGTTCGGCTTCGCCGGGGCAAAGTCGCGATTGAGCCGATTGGGCGCCACCGGCAAACCGTGCCGGCTGTCGGTGGTGCAGACGCGATAAGCCTTGGCGCGTTGCGCCCGCAGGCCGTGGCGGCGCATGAGGCGTTCGACACGCCTGCGACTGGCGGTGTGCCCATTCGCCCGCAGGGCGGCATGAATGCGAGGAACTCCGTAGCGTTGACGATGCGCGTCGTGAAGGCGCCGGATGTCATCGAGCAACTGCCGGTTCGCTGCTTTGCGTGGGCTCTCCGGTCGCGTGCGCCAAGCATAATAGCCCGATGGCGACACGCCGATGGCATCGCAGAGCACCCGAACCGGGTATTCGTCGCAGCAGTCTGCAATGATTCGGAACCTCATCTCGGTGCTTCCGAGAAGATGGCTACAGTTTTTTTTAATATATCCCGTTCCATCTGGACGCGGGCGAGTTCGCGTTTTAGACGGGCGATTTCCGATGCTTGATCAGCGCCTGTGATCAGGGGGGCCGCCGCTTGCTGGACGGGGGGCATCGACGGCCCCCCTGACCCGGTTAGGCGGCGCTGCCATTTCCGTAACACCGAGGGCTGCACTCCCAATTCACGGGCGATCTGCGCAAGGGAGCGGCCGCTGCTGGCCAACAGCGCCACCGCCTCTTGCTTGAACTCGTCCGTAAAGATGCGCCGTGTCGTCGTCATTCTTGACCTCTCCGCTCCATCTGGAGCTTAGCAGAGGTGTCCACTGATTCGGAGGAGGGTCACAAGGCATATCGGATGGTCAGGCGGGGCGGGCGGAAATCGTGATCGGAGATAGTCTGCATGATTCCTCACTCGCCAGCCGCGTTGCGCTCGAACAAATGCCAATAGGTGCCCATGACGAGCGCCACCCAAGCTATTATAACGGTCGGGGACCACATAAAGGCCACCTCAAGAACGCTGAATAGGGGCGTGTCGATGTAACCGGCGAAAGATGCGAATTCGCTAAGGTTAACCTTTAGAAATTCGTGATAGATGTCACGATTCATATGGTAATAAATCGCGCTGACTGGGTGGTAGATAACTATCAGAGCCGCGGCCAGTGTACCCTTATTCCGTAGCGCCCAAGAGATCATCTTGTGTCCTCCAGTTTCGGCGCAGCATCCTAGCAGCCACATTTGGTCACCGCGCCGGAGAAAGACGACGCCTTTCGACGCCTTTCAGGCATGATAGCGCCCACGTCGGAGGTGATTCGGCCACTAACAAGGGCGGTGATCGCTGGATTGCGGGCAATCGGTGACAAGTCGGGCGAAAACCCCGTACTCTCGGCCGCGGCGGGCGTGCACTCCGTTGACCCGTGGCGAGACTGCTTCAAAACCAGAATTAAACGCGAATTCAGCGGCTTAACCTCCCGCCCCCCTGCACCAGCTTCAGCTGTGGTGAATTATCTGGGTTAGGAACAATACCGTGTCGTTAATGGGTGCCTTGAACCTTGCAGTAGTTTGGCCGGACGCTGAGTCGTTGGCAGTCCACCCAACGATTGAAGGTGTTTGGATTGAGGGCGTGGCGGCGGCAGTAGTCGGCTCGCGATAGGCCGCTGGCGCGCCACGCCTTGACATGTTGGCGGTCTGGTGTCGCGGCACGGCGATTCGCCGTGGTGGTTGGCAGTTCGGCCGCGGACACTGGTTCAGGCGTTTTGGGAAGGGGAGCCGACGGCTGCAGGTCAGTGGGCGGTAGAATGCGGATGTGGTCCTCGTAACTCCAGCGGCGATGGTCCGTGGTGGCGGCCCGGCTGCGGGTGGGAAAGTTGCTCATCTTGCGTTTCACCACGCGCGGATTGTGGCGCCCGCGGCTCCGTTCCGCGGGCACCGCGCGGATCTCAGCCAGGATCATCACCAGCATCCGCTGCCGTCGCCGAGGGGGAAAACGCCGCATGCAGCGGCAGATGGCGGCGCACCACACGCACCGTGTGCAGGAAGGAGAGTGTGTCCGGATCGCGGGCGTCGGCGGCCCCGAAGGCTTGGCTGGCCTGCACCATCAGGTGGCGCAACGCGAAATGGGCAAGCAGCAGCCCATAGACCTCCTGCTCGACCAGATCAGCCCGGCGCGAACGCAGCATCAGCCGCCGTCCGGGCAACGTCACCTTGATCTCGGCGAAGAGGACTTCCACCTCCCAGCGCTCATGGTACAGCGCCGCCAACTCGCCGGCGGGTGCGGTGGCGGGGTTAAGCAATGTGGTGATCAGCCGGTACACGGGCTCAGCCTCCGGCACGCTGTCGAGTTGGTAGTCGATGACCCGGACGAGCACGCCTCCTTCCTGGCGGCGGCGATGGGCGGGCGAGGCGTACAGGCGGCTCAAGTAGGAGCCGTCCGGCAGCGCCGTCTCGCATGCGAACACCTGATTGGCCCGCAGTCGCCACAGCAACTCGGCTTTTGTGGCGCAGGCCGCCTGCCACAACTCGAAGCCGACGAAGCCGCGGTCGGCCAAGCACAACATACCCGGCTGGAGCCGATCGAGCAGGCGCCCGGCCAGCGTCGTCTCCGCCACGGCGTAGGCGTCGAATGCGGCGGCGAAGATCGCATGGGTGCCGGTTTCCGCCAATGCCAACAGGCGCAGCTGGGGATAGGCGCTCATGCCCCGCGACGCCGCCGGCCGACCAAAGCGCGTGTCGATCTCGGCCGTGTCTGGCAGTTCGAGGGTGGTGCCATCCAGGCTGACCAAGCGGTGACCGCGATAAAAGGCCCCGGGCAGGCCCGGCGTGGCGAGCGGCCGTGCGACGCGCCGGTACAACTCGGCCAGCGGCGCCACGCCAAGGCGACGGCGCGCCTTGGTAATGGAGGACTTGGTGGCGAGTGCGAGGACATCGCCGCCCCGGCACAGCCAACGCACGCCCTCCAGCAGACAGCGCAGCACCTCGCCGTAGGAAGCCTGCCCGTACAGCGCCAAGGCCATGATGTAGTAGACGACCAGCCGCGCCGGGAGGGAGCGGTGACGAACGCTTGCCCGTTCAGTCTCAGCCAGGACCGTATCGATCAGCGACGCCGGCACCGTGGTTGTCAGTACCCCGAGCGTCACATGATCGCTGAGCCGCACCCCTCGCGGCAACGCCGCCACTGTCCGCGCCATGACACCGCCCTCCGCAGACCATGATCTGCGACCTTCAACAGACGGGCAGGCTTAACGACACGGTGTTGGGGTTAGGAACGGCCCGACAAGGCCAAGCACTGGAGCGGCCGGACGATGGCGCCGGCCGGAGGGGTGAGCAGCAACATCGTGCTCCGTGTCCGGCACGTTGACGGCCTTAAGCCGCATTGGTAGTGCACCTTCATGCTGGCGCGCAAACCGCGTCAGGTTCTGGCGCAGGGGTTCAGTTTGCTCGCAGCAGAACCGCACCGGATTCTTGAGCTTCGGCGACCGACCGATAATAGGAGATCGCGAATATGCGCAGCGCCGAAGGCAGGCTTTCAGCCCCACGGCGGCAGTTGAGCCGCTCGACAAGAGTGTCCAAGTCGGTGTACTGGCGGGCTGCGAGGTCCTGAAGCCCGTCCCAGAACTCTTCCTCGAGCTCGACGGTCGTCGGCGTCTCGCACAGGGTGAACACGATGGCGATCTTATTCGTTTTCATAACGGCCTGCGGCCATCCTTTGTGGAACGTAGTGGTGCTGGTGGGCGCCACAGACTAGCCGGTCCGGACTGCGCTATCCACGCCGGTGCTATCACGCCAGGGATGGTCATGTACGGCGGCACGGCCCTTTGCCAGGGACGCTCCGCAGTAAGGGCACGACGTTGAAGCTGCCATTTCGTCGTGGACCAGGTGGTCGCGCCCACACTCGCAAGCCTTGAACGAAATGGTCCGAGAACGTAGCTCCCGACCAAGTACCCAAGCGGCAGCGATGGTCGCCGCCGCAGCTGTGTTCGGGGCCTGCGATGCGAGGTGCAAATCGTGGGAAACGATCAACGCATTCACGTCGACGCGGCGATAGGCATTGCTACCCGCCATTCGGGCATAGTGGCCCAGGAAGATTGACGCCTGACGCGCTGAGCCGGTCGTTCCGAGGAGATCAGCGATCTGCGGGAGAACGGACGGCGGGGGTGGCGCGTTGTGAAACTGCCGGTAAAGCTCCCGGACAGCGTCACTTGGGAGACCGGTGTGGAGGCGAATGACGGGAAGGGGAAACCACCGCAGGATCATGCGCGCAGCCAGATCGGATTCCGAGTGCCCGGCGGCAGGGCGTGGCAGTGAGGCGGCCGACATTCAGAGACGCTCCTGTAATGTATCGATTGGGTTTCTCATCTGTTTTGCGCAGCTCTAAACTTCATCAACTCGTAAGGACAAGTGAGGCCAACTACAGCGCACATTTCTAAGATGATTGTCACCTTCCTGGAGGCTGATTGTCTGGCGTCATAAAGCGATTGTCGATAACCGTGACGCTGTTACACACATAATTGCTAAAAACTTAACAAAAAGTTTACTTAGAAATTGAGGAGTATTTTAGAAAAAAGTGCAGTTGTTGGGCGGTCGTTGTCTAAGATGACTTCAGAGTGAAGTTGGCACCTTGGGCCGTATAGGATTTCGTTGGCAAGCGAGGCGTGGAGACAGATAGCGTGCCGCTTTCTACTGGATTTTTCACCGCTCCACCGGCGACGGATCGACGAGTCAACCGCTTCGATGTGGCTCTTCCAACTGAAAGCGTTCTTGCTGCCGAACGCCCTCTCATCAGGCGGTGGTTGCTGCCGATCCTAATGATCGTCGTTATCCATCAGTGGGTCGTGTGGGTGGGGTCCACCTCATCGCCGTCGAACGTTAAGTGTGGAAGCGCGCCGTCACCCGGGCGGACGTTGTGGCCAGCCGGCCAGGGGACTGGTGAGATCGATGGCCGAAAGATCGGGGAGGGAGTGTCGTCGGGCCGACGGGAGCGGCGCTCGCCTCAGCGGCTCCGGCGAGGCCGGCGCGCCGGCATAGGGGTTCGTCGTGCAAACCTGTCGTTTTCTCCTGAAAACTCTCTCGCTGCCTGAGCAAGGTCCTATTACGGATCAAGGACTTCCATGCAGACCTTGCGGCCGAGAGCATTCTTGCACCGGAAAGCTCTCGCAGAAGGGCGTCTGGGGTATGGGACGGCGATCCGACGATCCACCTGATGACCCGCGCTCATCCGAGGCCGATCGGTTGGCCACACAGCCTGATTGTATTCTGGATCGCATCTAATCTGAAGAGCGAGGCACGTGCCGCCGCCGTCAATCATCGTGCCGCCTGTCTCAATCGGATGTCTCAGACCGTCCGCTGCGGAGCTGTCGGATTGGCGAAGTGGAGTCGGCGTCCTTGCTGGTTATGACGCGAGTCATGACGTGCGCTTGCAGGCGCTCGGGCTTGTCCGGAGGTCGTGTCCCGAGGCGTGGTGTAGGAGCCGGGGCGCTCATCTTGTCTCCGGCAGATCTGGCCGGTACAGTCACGCGGCCGTAGCGGGCAACGTGAGGGCGAGATCATCGCGCAAGGGGGCGATGGTTTCCAGATGCTATGGGACGGCGTGACGTTGCGGCACGCTGAGGCATTTGGAACCGATGGAGACGCTCCCATGCAGCAGCCCGAGATCGGCCGCTCGACGGCCACCTTCGTTCCCGAAGAAACCCTGGTTGCGGTCATTGAGATGAGCCTGTCCACGTGGCTCGTTGCCGGGCTTGTACCCGGTGTCGACCGGCGTCCTTTGAAAAAGCTCAGCCCCGATGAGAACGACCTTCTGCTTCTCCTGGATGGCTGGCGCTGCGAGGCAATGGCCGCTGGCCGAACGATCACGCGTGTCGTGGTCGCGTACGAGTCCGGGCGGGATGGGTTCTGGCTGGCACGCTGGCTGCGGGCCCGAGGCATCGAAGCCCATGTCATCCACGCCAGCAGCGTGGCGGTGTCGCGCGAGCGTCGCCGCGCGAAGACCGATCGGCTCGATACGGCGCTGCTCACGCGCGTCCTGCTGGGCTGGCTGCGTGGCGAACCCGGACATTGCTCTATGGTGGCCGTGCCGGGGATTGAGGAGGAAGACGCGAAGCGTCCGACACGCGAGCGTGAGAACCTGATAGCCGAGCGCACTCGGATCGTAAACCGGATGAAGGCGACTTTCGCCCGTCTCGGCATTCGCAACGTCAACCCGGCACTGCGCAAGACGGCCGAACGACTGGATGTGCATCGGCCTGCAACACTGGGCCAGTTTCAGGGGTGATCGGCGTCCAATAACCAGCCACCCCTGATCTGGCAGACTACCACCCTGGGTTTGGACGACAGGGTGGCGGACAGGGATGTTGACGGTGGAGACGATCTCACGGATACGACGCGAGCACGCGAAGGGGAAAAGCATCCGGGCCATTGCCCGGTCGCTGAAGGTGTCGCGGGAGACGGTGACGAAATACCTGCGCTCGGGCGAGACGGCGCCGCGCTACGAGCGCCAGCACCAGCCGCTTCCGAAGTTGTCCGGGTTCCAGGAGGAGCTGGAACGGCTGATCACGGAGAACGAGCGGCGGCCAGCCCGCGACCGGCTCGACTACCTGGGGCTCTTCGGACGGCTGAAGGATGCCGGCTTCCAGGGCGGCTACGACACGGTGCGGCGCTACATCAAGCGCTTCAAGCAGCGCCAGCCGCCGAGTGGGCCGGTGAACGCCTACGTTCCGCTCACCTTTGCCCCGGCCGAGGCGTACCAGTTCGACTGGGCGGAAGAGTGGATCATCCTGGACGGCGTGACGACCAAGGTGCAGGTGGCCCATGCCCGCCTGTGCCACAGCCGCATGCCGTTTGTGGCGGTCTACCCGCGCCAGACCCAGGAGATGGTGTTCGACGCCCACGCCCGTGCCGCGGCCTTCTACGGCGGCCTGTGCGAGCGCGGCATCTACGACAACATGAAGACGGCGGTGGACGCCGTATTTGTCGGCAAAGAGCGCCGCTTCAACCGCCGCTTCGCCCAGATGTGCTCGCATTACCTGGTCGAGCCGGTGGCCTGCACCCCGGCTTCGGGCTGGGAAAAGGGCCAGGTCGAGAACCAGGTCGGCACCTTGCGCCAGCGGCTGTTCACGCCGCGGCTGCGGGCCAAGACGCTGGAAGAGGTGAACGAACGCCTGCACGACGAGGTGATCGTCTGGGCCCAACAGACGCCGCATCCAGAGGATAGGAGCCGGACGGTGTGGGAGGTGTTCCAGGCGGAGCGGCCGGCGCTGATCACCGTGAGCGATCCTTTCGACGGCTTCCACGAGGCCACGCTCAGCGTCTCGAAAACCTGCCTGATCCACTTTGACCGCAACCGCTACAGCGTGGCCGCGATCGCCGCCGGCAAGCCGGTGCAGGTCCGCGCCTACGCGACACGGATCGTGGTGTGGTTCAACGGCGCGATCGTCGCCGAGCACCCACGAGCTTTCGGGCACGGCCACACGCGGTACAATCCGCTGCACTACCTGCCGGTTCTCGTCCGCAAGCCGGGGGCGCTGCGCAACGGGGCGCCGTTCCGGGACTGGGATTTGCCGCCAGCCCTGGCGACGGTGCGGACCCGCCTGGGCCGCGGCGACGACGCTGACCGGCAGTTCGTTGGCGTGCTCGCCGCCATCCTCACCGATGGCCTGGAGGCGGTGGAGGTCGCCTGCCGCGAGGCACTGGCGAGCGGTACGCACAGCCGGGACGTGATCCTGAACATCCTCGCCCGGCGCCACGACGTCACACCGGCACCGGCCATGGCGGTGCCGACGGCGTTGACGCTGTCCATTGAGCCGGCCGCCGACTGCGGGCGCTACGACCGCCTGCGCGCGGTGCGGGAGGGCTGCCATGGAACGGCATGAGCTGATGGCGATGATGGCCGAGCTCAGCCTGGCCGGCATGCGTGCCGCCTACGACGAGGTAATGAGCGATGGACTGAAGCGGCAGCGCACCGTCCAGCAGATCCTGGGCGACCTGCTGGCGGCGGAGCGGGCGGAGAAGCAGGCGCGCTCGATCCGCTACCAACTCGGCGCCGCCAAGCTGCCTCTGGCCAAGACGCTGGCCGAGTTCGACTTCACCGCCAGTCCCCTCAACGAGGGGCTGGTGCGCGACCTGCACGATGGCGGCTTTCTGGAAACCCAGCGCAACGCCGTGTTCATCGGGGGAACCGGGACCGGCAAGACGCACATGTGCATCACCATCACGGCCAACTGCGTGCGCCGCGGCGCCCGTGCCCGGTTCTTCAACGTCATCGACCTGGTGAACCGGTTGGAGGCCGAAGCCCGGACCGGGCAGGCGGGCAAGCTCGCTGACCAGTTGACCCGCGTTGATCTCGTGGTGCTGGACGAACTCGGCTACCTGCCGTTCTCCCAGAGTGGCGGCCAACTGCTGTTCCACGCGCTCAGCCAGTTGTACTCGCGGACCTCGGTGTTGATCACCACCAACTTGAGCTTCGCTGAATGGCCGACGGTGTTCGCTGGCGACGCCAAGATGACCACCGCTTTGCTCGACCGGCTGACGCATCACTGCGACATCCTGGAAACCGGCAACGAGAGCTGGCGGTTCAAGAACCGCTCCTGATCCAAAGCCTTTCCCCTATCCGTTGCCCAGGGGGGCCCACAGGCCCCTCCCACGCGCGCCGCTGCGTCAGCCATAAGGGCACTCCGCGGCGCGCGCGGGACCCTCCCGTGGACTCCCTGGACAACAGGTTCTGCAACCGCAAGCGTGGCTGGAAATTGCAAGCCGATGCCGGCTGGAATTTGGAAGCCGATTGACATCCGTCAGTGATAGTAGGAAGGGCCGCGCAGATTGGCGTGCTCGCCGGCACCGGCCGGATCCGCCGCCGTGGCGGGGGGCGCCGCCAACCAGCGCTGGACGTAGCGGTAGGATCCGACGTTGGCCTCCAGGGCCGCCTGGCAGGCTTGCTCCAGCCGGTCGGTGCCATGGGTGGCGGCCAGACGGATCAGGCCGATCCCAGCCCGCACCGCCTGTTCGGGATGATCGGCGCCGGCCAGGATGCGCGCGAACAGCAGCGCGGCGGCCGGGCCGATGGCGGCCAAGTCGGCCTGGATGGCGTCGGGGGTGAAGCGGGTGACGGCCCGGTGGTTGGCGGGGCGATGGGCGTCCAGCGTCACGGTGGCGCCATCCTGCCGCCGGACATGGCAGGCCATCCGCTTGCCGCGCAGAAAGACGCTGATCACGCAGGCGGTGCTGTGCACGTCGACCGTCTTGCCGATCAGCGTGTGGGAACCGAGTAGACGCCGCCGTCGAGGGCGAGATGATAGTCGGGCGGCACCTTGTGGCGAGCCCAGGTGCCGGGCACGAAGCGTTCCGGCGGCAAGGGGCGCAGGGTCGGCTTCTCCTCGGTGGCGAACAGGCCGGCGCGCGTGTCCTGTGGCCTGCGGCTCAAGGGAGCGGCGTTGAGGGCGGCCAGCTTGTCGCGCAAGGCCGCGTTGGCGGCGTCTAACGTGGCGAAGAGCGTATCGCGCAACGGAGCCAGCACCCGCCGCTCGACCTGCTGCACACCGTTCTCGGCGCTGGGCTTATCGCGTGGGCGCCTCACCCGGGCCGGCAGAACGGCGGTGCGGTAATGCCGGGCGAGATCGTGATAAGCCGGGTTGATCGCCGGATCGTAGAAGGAGGCGTGGCTGACGCCGACCTTGAGATTATCCGGCACCAGCTTGCCCGGCACGCCGCCCAGATGTTCGAACAGCCGGACGTGGGAGGCCAGCCACTCCTCCGCCTGCTGGGTCCAGGTCGCCTCGGCATAGACGTAGCCCGAATACGGCAGACAGGCGACAAACACCTGGGCCTGCCGCGCCTCGGCGCCGAGCCCGACGCTCAGCGTCATCCCGGCGTAATCAACCTCGATCGCCGCCCCCGGCCGATGCTCCCGGCGCAGACGCGGCTCGGCATGGGCACCCTGCCATGCCCGGAAATGCTGAACGAATTGGGTGTAACGATAGCCGCCGGGATGGACCTCCAGGTATTCCTCCCACAGCAGCCGCAGCGTTACGCCACGGCGGCTGAGTTCACGGCTGATGTGTCGCCAGTCGGGCACCGGGCGCGCCGACGTGACCGGAGGCGGGAACAGCCGCTCCTCCAACTCGACGTCCGTCCACCCCAGCACATCCGCGTACCGCAGCCCGGAGGCCCGTAGCCGATCCAGGTAATCGCGCACGGTGCTGCGCGGAAGCCGGCAGGCATCGGCAATCTGCCGTTGGCTGGCGCCGAACTCATCCCGCAGACGAAGGACTTCTCTGATCCGCCGCATGTCCGACCTCGCTCGGGGCATCCCGATCCTCCTTGGCCTGTGCCGTGGAAAGATCATGGGGATGCCAAAGGCTGGTTCGGACCCCGACACCACCACCCCTACGGGTGGGCGAATTCACCGAAACGGCTGGGCGCTTTCACCGTTCTGCCCGGGCGCTTTCCGCCGTTCCTACTGGGTGCTTTCCGCCGAAATATGCAACGACTGCAGATTCCGACTGAAAGCGGCCACGGTTTCCGACGCGAAAGCGGCCAGTGTTCCGATCGCAAGCCGGCCGGCATTCCGATTTGATGGCGGCCACCATTCCGACATGAAGCCGGCCACCCTTCCGCTGTGAAGGCGGCCGGCGCCATCGTCGGCATGATGATGGCGTCTTCCCTGCGAGGAGAGCTTCCATCAAGCACCGCCTCCTGATCCAACCGACAGGAGGAGCGGATGCCAGCCTTGAGGCTTTCCATGCGGCAGATCCGTGAATTGTTTCGCCTGAAGTTCGGCAGCCTGCTGCCGACTAGCGATCGCCAGATCGCAGCCCAGCTCGGTGTCGCGCGCAGCACCGTGGCGGAGTACCTGGAGCGCGCCCATGCCGCTGGCCTGTCCTGGCCACTGCCCCCCGACCTCAGTGTCCGTTTGAAAACGGTTGGCGCCGAGAGCGTGTTGTGATTCAAGCTTCGTATGTGGACCGAAGCGACGCGCGGCCGGATGGCCAGGATCGAGAAGAAGACGAAACGGTATGTGACGGACCTGACCGACGAGGAATGGTCCCTGATAGAACCGTTGATGCCGAAGAAGGCGCGTACCGGCCGCCCGCGGGATGTGAACCTTCGGGAGGTCTTGAACGCGTTGCGCTACCTGGCGCGAACGGGCTGTGGTTGGCGGATGTTGCCGAAGGATTTCCCGCCCTGGCAGACGGTGTACTGGTGGTTTCGGCTGCTCGTCCGACGGCTGCTGTTCCAGACGATCCACGACGTGGCGTTGATGATCGACCGTGAACGGGCCGGCCGTGAGGCCAGTCCGAGCGCCGGCGTGGTGGACAGCCAGACGGTGAAGGCGCCCACCGCCCGCGAGCGGGGCTACGATGCCGGCAAGAAGATCAGCGGGCGCAAGCGGCACATCGCGGTGGATACCGACCGCCGCCTGCTGATGGTCAACCTGACCACCGCCGACATCTCGGATTCCGCCGGTGCGCAGCAGATCCTGGACGTGCTGCGCAAGCGCTGGCCGTGGATGAAGCATCTGTTCGCCGACGGCGCCTATGACCGGACCAAGCTGATGGACAAGGCCGCCTTCCTCGACTTCACCGTCGAAGTGGTGCGCCGTACCGACAGCGATCCCGGCTTCAAGGTCGTTCCGCGGCGGTGGGTGGTCGAACGGACCTTCGGCTGGATGACCCGTTGGAGACGCTTGGTCCGCGATTACGAAGCTCGGATCGACGTCTCCAAAGGCATGATACAACTCGCTATGGCAAGCCTGCTACTCCGGCGAGTCTGTCACTGAACCGGTTGTCAAACGGACTCTCAAGTCGCGCTCTTGTCACCACCCTGCAACGCGCCTACCTTCGGCCGAATTAAACGTTGATGAATGATCTTGTTATTAGTTATAGGAAATTGCTTCCTGAGTTCTGATCTTTTCTAACGATAGAATGTAGATCATATAGGAAAAGGAGCTTGTCGATATACGCCAAGCTCTAAGTGCTACGCTCGACGAAGGGAGATCTCGGAGCGTGGGGATGCAAGAGACTAGAGCGCCAATGTCATCTCCGGCACCGCTTTGAACAGGTCGGCGACGAGGCTGTAATCGGCGACCTGGAAGATGGGAGCTTCCTCATCCTTGTTGATGGCGACGATCACCTTGCTGTCCTTCATGCCGGCGAGGTGCTGGATCGCACCGGAAATGCCGACGGCGATGTACAGCTCGGGTGCCACGATTTTGCCGGTTTGTCCGACTTGGTAGTCGTTGGGAGCGAAGCCCGCGTCCACCGCCGCGCGCGATGCGCCTACCGCCCCGCCCAGCTTGTCAGCCAGGGTTTCGAGCAGCTTGAAGTTCTCGTTCGACTGCATGCCGCGCCCGCCGGACACGACGACACGCGCGGCTGTCAACTCCGGCCGCTCCGACTTGGTCAGTTCCTGGCCGACGAAAGTGGACGTGCCGTTCGACATGCAGTTGCCCAGCCTCTCCACCGGCGCCGAGCCGCCCTCGGTCGCCGCTGTCTCGAAGGCGGTGGTGCGCACCGTGATCACCTTGATGGCGTCCGAGGATTGCACCGTCGCGATGGCGTTGCCGGCGTAAATCGGGCGAGTGAAGGTGTCTGCACTCTCCACTGACAAGATGTCGGAGATCTGCTGCACGTCGAGCAGCGCTGCAGCGCGCGGCAGCACGTTCTTGCCGACCGAAGTGGCCGGGGCGAGGACGTGGCTGTAACCGTTTTGGGCCGTCTCGGCGATCAGTGGTGCCATTGCTTCGGGTAGCTGGTGCTCCAGTTCCGGGCTGTCGGCCAGCAGCACCTTGGTGACGCCAGCGATCCTGGACACCGTGTCGGCTACCGACTGGGCACCCTTGCCGGCGACCAGCACATGCACGTCGGAACGGAACTTGGATGCGGCGGCCACGGCGTTCAGCGTGGCGGACTTCAAGCGGCATTGTCATGCTCCGCAAGGACGAGAATAGTCATGCTGAAAACCTCAATGGCATTTCAACTGGCAAGGCCCAGGCTGCTGAGCGTGGCTTCCTGCTCGAGAATGGGACGGAACGATGAGGACATGATGGCGGAGACGATCTCCTCAGGGCTAAGCTCCCACTCGTCCTGCGCGTTCATGAAGCGAATGAGCAGGGCAACGGCGTGCGGGCGCAGGTGATCCGGCAAATCCGCCAGATCGCCAGCAATCGCATCCCACCCATTGAGCGTCGAAATACCGAGCGCATTGCTCTGCATGGGCCCCCTCCTTCCATGGTCGGTCGAGCCGACGTCAGATCACGCACGTTTCGTTCTTGAGTCTGTCGACGAGGATTGCCACGTCGGCCACCTTGATGCCGGCCTTGCGCTTCGGCGGCTCCGCCACCTTCAGCGTCTTCAGCCGCGGCGCTACCTCTACACCCAGGCTGTCCGGCGTAACGGTGTCGAGCGTCTTTTTCTTCGCCTTCATGATGTTCGGCAGCGAAGCGTAGCGTGGCTCGTTCAGGCGCAGGTCGGTGGTGACCACGGCGGGTAGCGTCAGCTCCACCGTCTCCAGGCCGCCATCGATCTCGCGGGTGACGGTCACAACGCTGGCGCTGGGGGTGAGCTTGGAGGCAAACGTGCCCTGCGGCCAGCCGAGCAAGGCGGCCAACATTTGGCCGGTCTGGTTGCAATCATCGTCGATGGCCTGCTTTCCGAGCAGGATCAATCGCGGCTGCTCTTTCTCGACCAGGGCTTTCAGCACCTTGGCGACGGCCAGCGGTTGGGTTTCGGCTTCGGTCTGCACGAGGATGGCGCGGTCGGCTCCCATGGCCAGTGCGGTACGCAGCGTCTCTTGCGCCGCCACCGGGCCGATGGAGACGGCGATGATCTCGGTGGCCTCGCCGCCTTCCTTCAGGCGAACCGCCTCTTCGACGGCGATCTCGTCGAAGGGGTTCATCGAGAACTTGACGTTGGCAGTCTCGACACCCGAGCCATCCGCCTTGACGCGGATCTTCACGTTGTAGTCGACCACCCGCTTTACGGGTACCATTACCTTCATAGTGTTTGCTCCAATTGGAAACGGCACAGCCGCTGATGCAATCGGGCCCGGAGGGCGGCCAGTGTCGATGTCGTCCTGTACGCTGTCCTTCATCAGCAGAGGAACTGAGCGCTGTTCGCACGAAGCATCGCAATGGACAGAATATAGACCGACGCGTCGGTCTATATCAAGTGGCTTTCATGGCTTCGAAGCGAAACCGGTGTGCTGGCATCGCGTGCTCCCGGCCGATCTACCGCACCGAACGGCGGATTGTTCGATCGCTCAAAAATCTCCCTCTTGCGTGAAAGCTGGAATCCGTCTAGTTATAAACCGACGCGTCGGTCTATAACTAGACGCCACGAAATCCGGTGTGGAGAGAAATGATGTCGGTTGGCGGACCGCTTGTGATCGTCGGCTCCGGTTGTGCCGGTGTGGAATTGGCCTTTGCCGTGCGCCAGGGTGGCTGGACGTCGCCGATCGTAATGGTGGGTGACGAGAAGGAGCTTCCATATGATCGGCCACCTCTGTCGAAGGCCTACATGGAGGAAGGCGCCGCGGCCGACTCCCTGGTCTTGCGGCCGCTCAGTTCCTACAAGGAGGCTGGTGTCACCCTGAGGCTTGGGGTGAGGGTGCTCCATATCGACCGCGCCGGTCACACGCTCAGCTTGAGCGACGGCACGTCGTTGCATTACGGCAAGCTGGCACTCTGCACCGGCGGCCGGCCGCGTCTGCCGGCCTTCCGTGGGATGCCGGAAGGGGCGGTCCCTGCCAATCTGCATGTGCTGCGCACGCGCGACGACGCCGACGGCATTCGCGCCGCCTTGACGCCCGGCGTTCGCCTGGTGGTTATCGGCGGTGGCTATGTCGGGCTGGAAATCGCAGCTGCCGCCCGCAAGCGTGGGGCCAAGGTCACGGTCTTGGAATCGCAGCCACGCGTGCTGGCCCGAGTGACCGGCGCTGTCATGTCCGATTTCTATGAACGCGTTCATCGTCGGGAAGGAGTGGCAATCCACACCGGCGTCACGGTCGAGGGGATCCGCTGCGACGAATCCGGGCTGGTTACCGCCGTGTTATGTGGGGCTGCTGGGGAGTTCCCTGCCGATGTCCTGGTGGTTGGTATCGGGATGGAGGCAAACACAGCGCTAGCCGAGCAGGCCGGCCTCACCGTCGATGGCGGCATCCTGGTCGATGAGCTGTCGCGGACCTCCGATCCCGATATTCTTGCGGCCGGTGACTGCACGGTTCAGGACAGCGTTGCTTATGGTCGGCGCATTCGGCTGGAATCGGTTCCGAACGCCATAGAACAGGCCCGCGCGGCTGCCTCGCTGCTGTGCGGCAAGCCGAAGCCCAATCGCTCCACGCCGTGGTTCTGGTCGAACCAGTATGACCTGAAGCTACAGATGGTTGGGCTGTCGCATGATCATGACGGTTGCGTGGTGCGGCAGGCGCCGGGCGACGATGGTCCCATCGCCTTTTATCTGCGCCAGGGCCGGCTGATCGCGGCCGATGCGGTGAACCGGCCAGCTGATTTTATGATGGCCAAGCGGATGGTGGCGGCTCAACTGAAGGTTGATGCCGAGCGCTTGGCCGATCCCGCTGTGCCTCTGAAGGACCTGTTGGTGGCGTCCGATCTCAGGAAGAGTGCCTGACGACGGGCGCCCCGGATCGACCAGGAAAACAAAGAGCTTTGGGAAACATACAAATGATGGAGGAAACGATGTCTGTGCGTACGGGTCTGCGCACCACGCTCCAGCGCTTGCTTGGAGCGGCGGTTGCTTCGGTCATCGGCCTGTCGGTGCAAGCTGCCGAACCTTTCAAAATCGGCGCCTATCTTTCGGAAACCGGCCCGGCCGCCAATCTTGGCGCAGGGGAGATGAAGGCGCTGAAACTGTTCAGCGAACTGCTGAACAAGGAAGGTGGCATTGCCGGCCGCCCGATCGAGCTGTTCGCCTATGACGATGAATCCGATCCGGCCAAGGCCAACACCATCGTCAAGCGCCTGATCAGCAACGACAAGGTCTCGGCCATCATCGGCGGCACCACGACCGGCGCCACGCTGTCGAGCGTGCCGTTGGTCGAGCGTGCGAAGATCCCGATGCTGTCCTGCGCCGGCGGTGGTGCCATCGTCGAGCCGCTGCGTCCCACCGTTTTCAAGATGAACCCGACCGACGCCGTGGCGGTTGAGCGCATCCTGACCTACATCGCCGCCCAAGGCCTGACCAAGTTGGCGATCATTGCCGGCAATGACGCTTTTGGCCAGTCGGCCACCGCCGCCGCCCGCAAGCTCAGCGGGCCGCTGAAGCTGACCATCGTCGCCGAGGAGTTCTTCAACCCGAAGGACACCGACATGACAACCCAGCTGACCAAGCTGCGCCAGTCCGGCGCCGAGGCCATCCTCAACGCCGGCTTCGGCGATGCCGCCGCCATCGTTGCCAAGAATCTGAAACAGCTCGACATCAAGCTGCCGCACTTCGGCACCCACGCCATTGCCACCGAAGGCTTCCTCAAGCTGGCCGGCCCGTCGGCCGAGGGAATGGCGATCCCCAGCGGCGCCATCCTGGTGTGGGAGCAACTGCCGGCCAGCCACCCGCAGCGCCCGGTGCTGGAGCGCTTCGTCACTGCCTACAACGGTAAGTATGGCGAGGCCCCGTCCTATTTTGCCGGCAACGCCTACGATGCGCTGATGCTGATCAAACAGGCGGCCGAGGCCGGCGGCAGTGATCTGCGCACCAACATCGAGACCGCTGCGCTGGTCGGTGCTACCGGCACCTTCCGCATGTCGGCCAGCGATCACGTCGGCCTTGGCATAGACTCCATCGTCGTCGCGCGGGCGAAGGGCGGAAAGTGGGAACTGGTAGAGTAATACCACCACCCTCCAAGATATGATCGCGCTGCACACGGGTGTGTAATCCACGCGGGACGACGCTGCGTGACCTGGCCGCTGAAAGGCACGTTGGATGGACCTAGCCATTCTCCAATTCCTATCATCAGGAATAACCGAAGGCGCACGCTATGCGCTTGCGGCTCTTGGTTTCACGATCATTTTCAACGCAAGCGGCGTGATCAATTTCGCTCAGGGCGAGTCGATCATGCTCGGAGGATTGATTTCGGCCATCCTCGTGCAGGCCGGTTGGTCACTGCCGGTGGCCATCCTCGCTGCCGTGCTGTGCGCCACGCTCGCCAGCATCCTTTTGCAGAAGATCAGTCTCAGGGTTCTGCAACGGTCGGGGATCTTGACCGTGATCGTGCTCACCGTCGCCTTCGGCATGGTGGTCCGCGGCACGGTCCGGGCCGCCGCCGGTACGAGCACCATGACGCTGCCGCATTTCAGTTCGGCTCAGCCGCTTTCGCTCATGGGAGCGACGATCCTGCCGCAGACCTTGTGGGTGATCGTCACGGCGCTCCTGGTGCTGGCCATCCTCGGTTGGTTCTTTGAGTGCAGCCGCATGGGGCGCGCCTTTATGGCGACCGCGTCGAACGCCATCACCGCCCAATTGATGGGCATCAACACAAAGATGGTGCTGCTGCTGGCCTTCACAATTTCCGGTATAGTGGGCGCCGTTGCGGGCGCGGTCACTGCACCCATCACCTATACCTCCTTCGACGCGGGCGTGATGGTCGGGTTGAAGGCGGTCATCGGGGCCATCCTCGGCGGCATGGGCAGCATTCCTGGTGCTGTCGTCGGTGGCTTCCTGCTCGGCATCGCCGAGGCGTTGACCGCTGGCTATGTCTCCTCGGCCTACAAAGATGCCGTGTCCTTCCTGATGGTGGTTCTGGTCTTCCTGGTGCGGCCGAACGGTCTGTTCGGACGCCCTGCGGTGGAGCGTGTTTGATCATGAGCGATGCGGTGAATCAACTTTCCGGACGAACGAGCATGGCCTCGGCGCTGCCGCCGCTGGCGCTTGCCATAGTCGCGATCGGTTTTCCGATCGTCCTGACCAACCCCTTCTTCATAGCGCTGGCCAATCAGGTCTTCCTCAATGCGGCGGTCGCCGTGTCGCTGTCGGTGCTGCTTGGCACCACCGGCCAGCTCAGCCTCGGACACGCCGCCTTTGTTGCGCTCGGCGCCTATGGCTCGGCGCTTCTTGCGCAGCATGGCGTGGCGGTGCCGGCTTCCATTCTGATCGCCACCATCCTCGTCGGCCTGCTTGGCTGGGGCCTCGCCAGGCTGTTCCTGCGGCTGGCCGGCTACTATCTGGCGATCGCCACCCTGGGGGTTGGGCTGGTGGTCGCCGTGGTTCTGCGGAACGAAAAGGAAATCACCGGCGGCATCGACGGGTTGACGGTGGAGCCGCTGGCGTTGTGGGGCGCCGACATCTACAGCGAGGTGGTTTGGTACTACATCCTGCTGGCGGCTCTGACCCTGATCATTGCGGCCACCCTCACCCTTCTGAAGTCGCCGGCTGGTCGCGCTCTGCGTGCGCTGCACGACGCCGAGACGGCGGCCATCGCCCTTGGCGTCGACACCCTTCGGCTGAAGGTCCAGGTCTTCGTCTATTCGGCGGCTCTGGCGGCCCTGATGGGCGCGCTCTACGCGCACTATGTGGGCTTCATCTCGCCCAATGCCGCATCGTTTCACCGATCGGTGGAATTCGTCATGATGGTCGTGATCGGCGGCATCGGCTCGATCGCAGGTGCCGTGCTGGGCGCGCTGATCATTACCCTGCTGCCGGTTACGCTGGCTGATTTCGAACAGTTCGAGACCCTGGTCGCCGGCAGCATCCTCCTGGCAACGCTGATCTTCCTGCCGGAAGGACTGGTCCGCCCGGTGAAGCGGATTTGGCGTCGGAGGGTGTCATGAGCACTGTCTCTCCGGTGTCGGCCCAATTCTCCGACACGCCCTTCGTGGCGTTGCACGCGGTGTGCAAATCCTTTGGTGGTCCTAACGTTCTGGACGATATCAGCTTTGTGCTGAAGCACCGTCAGGTGCATTCGATCATCGGTCCAAACGGGGCCGGCAAAACCACCTTGATGAACATCATCAGCGGACTCTACCGTCCGACGAGCGGCCGGGTGCTGCTGGACGGTGCCGACATCGCCGGCCGTAAGCCGTCCGATCTGCCTTCCATGGGACTGTCGCGCACCTTTCAGAATCTCAAGATTTCCGGCTCCATGACGGTGCTGGAGAACGTCATGCTGGGCCGCCACCGGCTGCTGAAGAACGGCTTCGTTCGCGGTCTGTTTGGTGGTCCGGATGCCCGCCGGGCCGAGATGGGGGCGCGGCGGGTTGCCAGCGACCTGCTGGACTTTGTCGGGCTCAACTCCGACGGTGAGCGTATGCCGGGCGAACTTTCCTATGGTGCGCTGAAGCGGGTGGAGATCGCCCGGGCGCTGGCCTCGGAACCAAGCCTGCTGCTGCTCGACGAGCCGGCGGCCGGCCTCAATCCGCAGGAGACGGGCGAAATCAAGGCGCTGATCCAGGCGCTGGCCGGGCGCGGCATCACCGTCATTCTCGTCGAGCATGACATGAAGCTGGTCATGGAGGTGTCGGATAACGTCGTCGTCATCAATTACGGTCGCAAGATCGCGGAAGGTCCGCCTGAGCAGGTCGCCCGCAACCCCCGACGTCATTACCGCCTACCTTGGAACGCGGGGGCATTGACCATGCAAGATGTCGTCGACATCATCCAATCGGAACATCGCAGCATGCACCAGATCAGCGCCGTGCTGGAACTGGTCTGCAGGGACGCAGGCGATGATCCGGACGCCCTGAACCTGACGCTGGTCGACGCCGGTCTGGCCTACTTCGCCGGCTTCAGCCGCGAGGTTCATCACCCAAAGGAGGAGGGTTTCGTCTTCGCCCCCTTGCGCGGCCTGAGTGTGGAGACCGACCGGGCGCTCGACCAGTTGACCACCCAGCATGTGGAGGAGGCACACCAGCTGGAGAAACTGCGGCAGCGTGTGCACGAGGCTCGCGACCGCACCGACCGCGCCCGTGTCCGCGACGACCTGCTGGAGTTCCTGAGCTGCCTTGGCAAACACATCCAGTTGGAGGAAACGGCGATCCTGCCGTTGGTTCGCAGCCAGTTGCCGGACGAGAGCCGGAAAGCTGCCTACGATGCCTTCCTCGCTCACAGCGATCCGCTCAGCGCTGACGCCGACCGCGCCTTCACCGAACTGCGCCACATCGTCGCCAGCATGGCGCCGGCCCCATTCGGGCTCGGTGCCCGGGAGGCGGCCCTCAACACGGCCGTGAGCGAAGGGACGGTGCTGCCGTTGCTCGCGCTGGAGGGGATCGACGCCTTCTACGGCAGCAGACAGAGCCTGCACGGCATCACGGTGGAAGCCGCCTCCGGACGGTTGGTCTCCATCGTCGGCAGCAACGGGGCTGGCAAGACGACCCTTCTGAAGACGATCTCCGGTATCCATCCGACGCGTAAGGGACGCATCCTCTTCGAGGGGTCAGACATCGCCCGGCTGCCGGCGTGGCGCCGCGTGGCGCTCGGCATCGCCCATTGCCCGGAAGGCCGGCAGGTTTTCGGCACGTTTACGGTCGAGCAGAATTTGCAGATCGGCGGCTTCACCCAGCCGACGGCCGGCGTCGCCGAGGCCGTGGAGCAGATGTATGCGCTGTTCCCGGTCCTCAAAGAGAAGCGACGTCAATCCGCTGCCACGCTATCCGGTGGCCAGCAGCAGATGCTGGCCATCGCCCGGTCGCTGATGAGCCGGCCGAAGCTGCTGCTGCTCGACGAGCCGTCCATGGGGCTGGCACCGCTGATCGTCGAGGAGGTGTTTGCCATCATCTCCCGCCTGAGGCGACAGGGCCTGACCATCCTGCTGGTCGAGCAGAACGCTGCCGAGGCGTTGCCGCTGTCGGATCAGGGATATGTGTTGGAAACCGGCCGCATCGTCCTGCAAGGCCCCGGCCAAGAGCTGGCCGGCAACGAGCAGGTGCGACAGGCCTATTTGGGGCTGTGACGGCTCGTGTTTCGGGCAGCGGGTGGATTTTTGCAGTGGAGGAATGCCATGATGATCGGTCCGGACAAGCGGAGTTGGGGGCGGCACAGCTGGCTGTTCACGCCGGCGACCAAGCCGGACCGGTTTGATCGGGCCGCCGCCGCCGGGGCCGATGCCCTGATCATCGATCTGGAAGATGCGGTAGCTCCGGCCGACAAGGCACCGGCTCGCGAGGGGGCGTTGGCTTGGCTGGCTCGCCCAGCGCCCGCAAGGGGGCCATTGCGCACCCTCAGGATCAACAGTCCGGCCAGCCGTCACGGGTTGGAGGACCTGCTGGAGCTTCTCCGGTCGTCGGCGCTGCCCGATTTGTTGGTGATCCCCAAAGTCGAATCAGCCGATGTCGTCGTGTTGGTGGACCGTCTGCTGGCCGACGCCGGCAAGGCGACCCCGCTGGTGGCGCTGATCGAGAGCGCGCGCGGTGTTGCCAACGCCGCCCCCATCGCCCAATCCAGCCCGAATCTGGAAGCGCTGCTCTTTGGCGCCGCCGATTACGCCGCCGATCTTGGCGCCGAACTGGACTGGACTTCGTTGCTGTTCGCCCGTTCCAGCGTCGTCAACGCGGCGGCGCTGACAGGTCTGACCACCATTGACTCACCGTTCTTCGCCATCGACGAGGAGGAGGGGCTGCGGCGCGAGGCCACCGCCGCCGCGCGCCTTGGCTTTATGGCCAAGGCTGCCATTCATCCGCGGCAGGTTTCCCTTATCAATGATTTGTTTCGTCCGTCTGTGGAACAGCTTGCGCAAGTCACGAAGATTTTGGCGGAAAATGATAAGGGAGTAGGTGTGGTGGATGGAAGGATGATCGACGAGGCGGTGGCCCGCAAAGCGCGCCGACTGCTTGAAGCTTCCCGGTTCCAGGCGTCTCAAGACAAACGGGTGCCGGAAGATCGCTGACTGATCTTTGCGTGGCGGAGCTGAGTGTCCTGTTTGCCATTTAATATTCCGACAAGACGGACTATTAAATGGACTGGAAAATTAACAAATCCTAATGGGAGAAGTCATGCGCCTTCAACTTACACATGCTCTGCATCGACAGCTGCAGCAGAGGCCGGCGGAAATCGCCTCCGTCTATGGTGATCACCGCTTCACGTGGAGTGAGCTGGTCGATCGCTCCGCCCGTCTGGCCGGGGCTCTGCAGGCGCTCGGCATGAAGCCCGGCGACCGGGTCGGCATGCTGGCGGTGAATTCCCACATCTACATCGAATACATGGCCGGTGTGTGGTGGGGCGGCGGGGCGCTCAACCCGGTCAATATCCGTTGGAGCCCGGCCGAGGTCGCCTTCTCCCTGGATGATTGCGACACCCGCATCCTGCTGATCGATGACCGGTTTGCTGGTTGTGGTGACGAGCTGCGTACACTTTCAAAGTCACTGCAGGTGCTCATTTACATTGGTACTGGTGAGACGCCTGCCGGCATGCTGAACTATGACGAGCTGTTGCGGACCACCCAGCCGGTTTCCGATTACGGATCAGGCGGCAACGATCTGGCAGGAATCTTCTACACCGGCGGCACCACCGGCTTTCCCAAGGGCGTCATGCTGTCTCACGAAGGGTTGCTCAGCAACGCCATCGGCTGCTTGATGGAGTTCAATTACACCGAGGATGAAATTATCCTGGCGGCTGCACCGATCTTCCACCAAGCCGGCATGTGCATCATCATCCGCGCTTTCGTGCGTGGCCGCCGCACGGTGGTGCTGGACGGTTTCGATTCAGTGCAGATGTTGGAGACCATTGAGCGCGAGCGGGTAACCTTTACCCTGCTGGTGCCGACGATGATCCAGCGCATGCTGGATTGTCCCGATTTTGCCAAGCGCGACATCAGCAGCCTGCGCCGCATCATCTACGGAACCTCGCCGATCGGAGAGGCATTGCTGGCCCAGGCGCTGAACGCGTTGCCAGGTGTGGAGTTGGTGCAGGGGTATGGCATGACCGAGACCGGCGGTCCTTACACCATCCTGCCGCCACACTGTCATCGGCTGTCCGACAACCCACGCGACAAGCAGCTGCTGCGTTCCGCCGGTCGCCCGGTCTGGGGCATGGAAATGCGCATCGTCGATCTTGATGGCCAGGAATTGCCGCGCGGCCAAACCGGTGAGATCGTGTCACGTGGGGCCGGTGTGATGCTGGGCTATTGGAACCGGGAGGCCGAGACCAAAGCCGCCATCCGCGACGGCTGGATGCATTCCGGTGACATGGGCTACATGGACGAGGAAGGCTATGTCTACATCGTCGATCGTCTCAAGGACATGATCGTCAGCGGCGGCGAGAATGTTTACTCGGCCGAGGTCGAGAGCGCGCTTGGTACCCATCCGGCGGTCGCCATGTGCGCGGTGATTGCGGTACCCAGCGACGCCTGGGGCGAGGCGGTGCACGCGGTCGTGGTCCTGCGCGAAGGCATGAGGGCCACCGCCGAGGAACTGCGTGGGCACTGCAAGACGCTGATCGCCGGCTACAAATGCCCGGTCAGCTTCGAATTCCGCGACACCATGCCGTTGTCAGGCGCCGGCAAGTTGCTGAAGCATGTTCTGCGCGAGCCTCATTGGAAGGATCGCAACCGGCGCGTCGGCTGATCGCATGGCGTGTTGAGCCCGGTCCGACGGGTTGGGCGCTATGGCGGGAGCCGAAGACCGGGGAGGAGTATTCCCCTCCCCGGGACGCGTCAAAACTGCTCGGCCGGGAGGGTCACCGTGATGCCGTCCAGCGACTCGTTGAGGCGGATTTGGCAGGCCAACCGGCTGTTGGGCTGACGGTCCGGATTGGCGTCGAGCATCGCCGCTTCGGTTTCCAAGGGGGGAGGCAGGGCGGTGGCGAACCGCTCGTCGATGAAGCAGTGGCAGGTGCCGCAAGTGCAACCGCCGTTGCAGTCGCCATAGATGCCGGGAATCCCCTTGTCCTTGGCGGTCTGCATCAGGCTGCGTCCGGGCGTCGCGTCGACACGGTGCTCGGTGCCGTCGTGCTCGATGTAGGTCACGGAAACCATACGTTCGCTCGCAAAAAATGGGCGGATGGCGATGCGGAGAAAGGCTTGGCCGCACGACCATCGCCCCCTCCGTCTAAAAACGACTTTGACATAGTCCGACGCGTCGGTCTATTATAAAAACACAGGCTGCGGCGTGAGGAAACAGCCGCCACCGCTACAGAGGAGTTGAGTTCATGGGGAACGACGCTGCATTGAGCCGCTCGGGGCAGGGCGGATCGCTGCCCAATTGGGGTGACGTCATCCGTCCCGATCACATCCACGGGTCGCTGTACACCAATCCCGCCGTTTTCGAGGCCGAGCTGGAACGGATCTGGCGACGCACCTGGGTCTATGTCGGCCACGAGAGCGAAGTGCCGAAGCCCTTCGACTACGTGATGAAGTCGATCGGTCCGGAGCCGATCATCATGACCCGGGGGCGCGATGGTCAGGTGCATCTTGTGCACAACCGCTGCCCGCACCGCGGCAAACATGTCTGTGTGGTGGAGAAGGGCAACGCCCGTTCCTTCACCTGCCCCTACCATGGCTGGAGCTTCGACAACGACGGCCCGATTCGCGGAATGCCGTTTCCGTCTGGCTACGACGGGGTGGATCGTGACCTGCTGGGGCTTGGCAAGGTCGCCCGCGTCGCGTCCTACAAGGGGTTTGTGTTCGGGTCGTTGGCCGCCGAAGGTCCGACGCTGGAAGAGCATCTTGGGGGCGCCAAATACGCGCTTGACGCCCTCTGCAACCTGTCGCCCGAAGGTGAAGTTGAAATCACCTCCGGATTCTTGAAGCATAAGGTTCGCGCGAACTGGAAGTTCCTGGTCGAGAACGAGACCGACGGTTATCATCCGGCGTTCACGCACGCTTCGATCTTCGAAGTCGCGGGAAGCCGGATCGCGGAACTTTACGGAAGCGATTCCTTGTGCGTGGCTCGCGATTTCGGGAATGGTCATACGGAGATGGACCTGCGCCCGGAGTTCCGCAAGCGCGATGAGCCGATGAGTTGGTTTGGAACCAGCGCCGAGAAGCTTCCGGATTACGTGGCGCGAATGAACGCCGCGTACGGGGAGAAGAAGGCGCGGGAAATTATGATCGACGGGTCTCCGCATATCATGATTTTCCCTAATCTCTTTATTGCTGAAATCCAGATGTTTGTTATTCAGCCGATTTCGGTTGATCTGTCGGTGCAGCACGTCACTCCGCTTCAATTCAAAGGAGCGCCAGATCTGAATCGCCGCCTGCGCCAGCAGACGATGGGGTCTGTGGGGCCGGCCGGCTTCCTGCTTGCTGATGATGCCGTGATGTATGAGGGCACGCAGCGTGGCGTTCACTTCACCAACCCAGAGTGGCTTTATCTCGGACGCGGCCGTCACCGCGAGCGTATTGATGCCGATGGATACCGTATCGGCGAAATTACCGACGAAGTTACAACGCGTGGAATCTGGAGCCATTACCGTTCTCTGATGGAGGCTGCATAATTATGGCACAGGAAAAAGTGGGATCGCTTCTCGAGGAAGTGACGCAATTCGTCTATCGCGAAGCGCGTTTGGCGGACGAGCATCAATACGAGGCGTGGGAATCGCTGTGGACCGACGATGGCATATATTGGGTTCCTGCCGATAACGACGGCGGAGATCCGAACCTGGTGATGTCAATCATCTATGACAATCGTTCACGCATCGCCTTGCGAGTCAAACAGTTGCTTACCGGGCGACGTTACAGCCAGGAGCCGCGCTCGCGGATCCGGCGGATTGTATCGAACGTCGAAATCCTTGACCAGGATGAGCGTGGAATCCGGATCGGGGCCAATTCCATTCTTTACGAAGCCCGCGACGGGGCTGAAAACATCTTCCCGTCGCGCAACGAATATATTCTGCGCCGCGAAAATGACGGCTTCCGGTTGGCATACAAGAAGGTTTCCTTGGTGAATGCCGAAGAAGGTCAGTTCGCAATGGCCTTTATCATCTGACGAAGCGCGCCACTCCGAAGGGAAATTCACGATGACGGCTGACAACGATCAGCGCCTCGCCCTCGTCGGCGAGGGGCCGGTGCTTCTCGACCTTTATCCAGACGGGGTGGCGCATCTTCGCCTCAACCGACCGGACGCGGCCAATGGCCTCAATCTGGACATGCTCGAAGGGCTTCAACAGGTCCTGCTGCGGGTCCATGGCGATCGCCGCGTTCGCGCCGTGCTGTTGACTGGCGAAGGTAAGAATTTCTGCGCCGGTGGAGACGTTCACGTTTTCCTGCAGCAGGGCGAGGCTTTGCCGGAATACATCCGCATAGCAACCGCCCGCCTCCAGGTGGTGGCAAGCCAGCTTATCCGTCTGAACGCTCCGGTGATCGCCGCCGTCCATGGGTTCGCGGCTGGTGGTGGCGGCCTGGGGCTGGTCTGCTCCGCCGATCACGTGGTCGCCGGGGAATCCGCCAAGTTCCTGGCTGGCGCCACCCGCGTCGGAATGGTGCCGGACGCTGGCGTTTCGGTCACCTTGCCCCATCTGGTGGGCTTCCGTCGGGCTATGGACATCCTGATGTTCAACCCGGTGATTCCGGCCAGTGATGCCCTGTCCATGGGGCTGATCAGCCGGGTCGTTCCCGACGATCGTCTGGCCGACGAGGCGATGGCGATGGCCCGCCAACTGGCGGCTGGCGCCACCGTGGCGCTCGCGGAGACCAAGCGCCTCTTGTGGAACGGCCTGAACCAGAGCGTCGATGGCTGTATGCCGGCGGAAAACCACGCCCAAGCACAGCTGGCGGCGACCGCGGACGCGCTGGAAGGGTTGGCCGCCGTCATCGAGAAGCGTGCGCCGCGCTTCACGGGGCGCTGAACCATGGCGATGCTGTCCAACCCGGTCTCGGGCCGGCGCGCCTTCCTGACCGGCGGAGCGCTGGGCATCGGCCAAGCCATTGCCCGGCGCTTTGCAGACGCCGGCGTGCAGGTCGTGATTGCCGATTGCAACATCACCGCCGCCCAAACCCTGGCGGAGGAAATCGGGGCGACGGCTGTAGCGCTTGACGTCAGCGATCTCGACCGCGTCTCCCGTGTGATCGCCGATCAGATCGCCGACAGCGGCCCGTTCGACATTCTGGTCAACAACGCCGGGGTCGACCAGCACGCCTTCTTCACCCACACAAGCCCGGACGATTGGCGGCGGCTTTTCGCCGTCAATCTGGAGGCGGTCCTGGCGACCACCCACGCCGTGTTGCCGGCAATGCAGGAAGCAGGCTGGGGGCGTATCATCAACATCGCGTCCGAGGCCGGCCGGCTGGGCTCGCGCGGCGGCTCGGTCTATGCGGCCGCCAAGGGTGGCGTCATCGCCTTCACCAAGTCCATTGCCCGGGAGAACGGGGCCAAGGGCATCACCGCCAATGTTGTGGCCCCAGGGCCGATCGATACGCCGCTCTTGCGGCAGGCCGTGGCGCAGGGCGGCGAGAAGCTGCTGCGGGCGATGACCGTGGCGACCTTGCTCGGCCGACTGGGCACCGCTGACGAGGTGGCAGCAGCCGTCGCTTTCCTTGCCTCCGATGCGGCCGGTTTCATCACCGGTGAAACGCTGGGAGTTTCCGGCGGTATGGGATGCGGTCAATGAACGATCATTCCCCTTCGGACACGGATAAGCCCATCGACGCCGTCATCGAGCGGGTGCGGTCCGTCTACGGGCGCTGGAACCGCTCGACCACGGTCGAACAGATGCGCCAGGACTGGGATGCGTTGTTTGGCGCGTCTCCTGTCGCGGCCGAGGTGACCGCGGTCGACGTCGGAGGAGTCCCAGCCGAATGGGTGCATTCCGAGGCGGTGGATGCCGACCGCATTGTCCTCTATTTCCACGGCGGCGGCTTCCAGGTCGGCTCCCCTCGCTCGCACCGCGAACTGATGGCCCATATTTCCGCCGCGGCCTCGTGCCGGGTGCTGGGGGTGGACTATCGGCTGGCGCCGGAGCACCGCTTCCCGGCCCCGCTGGAGGACGCCACCGCGGCCTATCGGTGGCTTCTGGAGGCCGGTCATCGGCCGGCGGACATCGCGTTTGCCGGGGATTCGGCCGGTGGCGGGCTGGCACTGTCGACGCTTCTGTCGCTGCGTGACGCGGGGCGGCCAATGCCGGCGGCGGCCGTGGCGATGTCGCCCTGGACCGACCTCACCGTTTCCGGTGCGTCGTATGAGACGCGGGCCGCGGCCGACCCCATTCATCAGCGTCACCTGGTCCAGGCCATGGCGCGCGGCTATCTCGGACCCGATGGCAATCCGCACAACCCCCTGATTTCGCCGCTTTTTGCCGATCTTCACGGGTTGCCGCCGCTGCTCATCCAGGTCGGCGATCGCGAGACGGTGCTGAGCGACGCCACCGATTTTGCCGACAAGGCCCGCAACGCCGGCGTCCTGGTCGACCTCCAGGTGTGGGACGGCATGATCCATGTGTTTCAGCAATTTCCGAACGACCTGCCGGAGGCGCGCCGCGCCCTTGCCGGCATCGGTGATTTTCTGAGGACCCATTTCGGGTCTCGCTCCATTCCCCAGCAAGGTGCCGGACAATGATTGGTATCGTGAAATACGGTGGCTATGTACCTCGTCTGCGGCTGAGCCGCCGCGCCGTGGCGGAGGCCAATGCCTGGTACGCTCCCCATCTGGTCGGCAGGGCCAAGGGCAGCCGGTCGATGGCCAATTGGGACGAGGACAGCCTGACCATGGCGGTCGCGGCGGCCCGCGACTGCCTGGGGCCGTCGGAGGAGCGAGGCAATATCCGGTCGCTCTTCCTCGCTTCCTGCACTTTGCCCTTCGCTGAGCGGCTGAACGCTGGTGTCGTTTGTGAGGCGCTGACCCTCGACCAGACGGTCGAGGCCCTGGAGTTTGGCGGTTCGCAGCGCGCCGGCCTGTCGGCACTGACCCAGGCGGTTGCCAGGGTACGCGCCGGTGGCGGCGACACGCTGGTGCTGGCCGCCGACAGCCGCGACAGCCGGGCTGCCAGCACTCAGGAGCTGGACTTCGGCGACGGCGCCGCTGCCCTGCTGCTGGGAGATGGGGATGTGGTCGCCGAATATCTCGGCTCGGGCACCCTGACCGTCGATTTCATCGACCATTTCCGCGCTGCCGGCGAGGACGTCGATTATGCCTGGGAAGAACGCTGGGTGCGTGACGAGGGGATTTCCAAGTTGGTGCCGAAGGCCGTTGCCGCCGCCCTGGCCGAGGCACAGGTGAAGGCCGAGGCGATCGATCACTTCATCTTCCCCTCGACCTTCCAGAAGATGGACCAGCAGGTGGCCGCTCGCTGCGGCGTTCGACCCGAGGCGGTGGTGGACAGTCTGCAAGACCGCATCGGCGAGACCGGCACAGGCCATGCCCTGCTGGTGCTGGCCCATGTGCTGGAGTCCGCCAAGCCCGGCGCCCTCATCCTGGTCGCCCAGTTCGCCAGCGGCGCCCAGGCCGTGATCTTTCGCGTCACCGAGGCGATCCGCTCGGCGCGGCCGGCCAAGGGCGTCAGCCACTGGCTGGCCCATGGGACGGAGGAGACCAACTACACCAAGTTCCTTTCCTTCAAGGGCCGCCTGGTGCTGGAGCGCGGCATGCGCGGCGAGCAGGACCGCAAGACGGCGCTCAGCACCGCCTACCGCCACCGTTCGGCCATCCTCGGGCTGGTGGCCGGGCGCTGCACCGAAACCGGCAAAGTCCATTTTCCACCCTCGCGCCTGTCCTACGAGCAGGGGAATCCGCGCAAGGATACCCAGGTGCCCCACCAACTGGCCGAGCGTAAGGCGACGGTCCTGAGCTGGTCGGCCGAGTATCTGTCTTTCCACCGTTCGCCCCCGCACTGCTACGGGCAGATCGATTTCGATGGCGGCGGCCGCATTCTGATGGAGTTCACCGACGTCGCCAAAGGCGATGTGGAATCCGGGACGGAAGTGGAAATGGCTTTCCGGATCAAGGACATCGACGAAGTCAGACACTTCACTCGCTATTTCTGGAAGGCGGTTCCGGTGCGTCCGGCCGCCGCGTCCGACCGGCCCGCAGCGGAGTAAGCAATGGCCAAGGGAATCAAAGACAAGGTCGCCATCCTGGGCATGGGGTGCAGCAAGTTCGGCGAACGCTGGGACGCCAGCCCGGAGGATCTGATGGTCGAGGCATACCTCGAAGCCATGACCGATGCCGGCATCGCGCCAGAACAGATCGACGCTGCGTGGTTTTCCACCCACATGGACGATGTCGGCACCGGCCGCGGCGGCACGCCGATGGCCATCGCCCTCAGGCTGCCCGACATCGGTGTGACGCGTGTGGAGAATTTCTGCGCCGGCGGTTCCGAAGCGATCCGGGCAGCCGTCTACGCAGTGGCCTCGGGGGCATGCGACATCGCCCTGGCCCTCGGCATCGAGAAACTGAAGGACACCGGCTATGGCGGTCTGCCGGTGGCCACAGTGGGAACCTACATCCCGCAATGGTATCCGAATGCCGTCGCGCCTGCCAATTTCGCTCAGCTCGCTTCGGCCTACCGGCGGCGGCACGGGGTACCCGCGGATCTGCTCAAGCGCGCGATCGCCCATGTGTCGGTCAAGAGCCACGCCAATGGCGCGCGCAACCCCAAGGCCCATCTGCGAAAGGAGATCACCGAGGAGCAGGTGCTGCGTGCCCCGATCGTCGCCGAACCGCTGGGACTGTTCGACTGCTGCGGCGTATCCGACGGTGCCGCGGCCGTCATCGTGACCCGACCGGACATCGCCCGGAACCTAGGCAAGCGCGATCTGGTCACCTTCAAGGCGCTCCAGGTGGTTGCCTCCAACGGCTGGGAAATGCAGTCGAACGAATGGGACGGCAGCTATGTTCACACGGCCCGCGTTGCTGCCCAGCGCGCCTATGCGGAGGCGGGCATCGCGAATCCACGCACCGAAATCAGCATGACCGAGGTCCATGACTGCTTTTCCATCACCGAACTGGTGACCATGGAGGATCTCGGCCTCTCCGCGCCGGGCCGGGCGGTCCATGACGTGCTCGATGGCGTGTTCGACGCCGGCGGCAAGGTCCCCTGCCAGATTGACGGTGGGCTGAAGTGCTTCGGCCACCCAATCGGCGCCAGCGGCATCCGCATGCTTTACGAGATGTATCTCCAGCTGCTGGGCCGTGCCGGCCCCCGCCAGCTCAGCGCCCCCAGGATCGGTCTCACCCACAATCTGGGCGGGCAGCCGTCGCAGAATGTGTGTTCGGTGTCGATCGTCGGTCTGGAAGGAGCCTGAGGCCATGGGAGACCCCGTCGTTCTCGTCGATCGGCCATCGCCACGAGTGGCGCGTCTGTTGATCAACCGACCCGACAAGCGCAACGCCATCGACCATGCTGTTCGGGCTGAGATGATCGAGGCGTTGACCGCGCTGGCTGGTGACCGAACGGTCCGAGCCCTGGTATTTGGGGGAAGGGACGGGGTCTTCTCGGCTGGAGGCGACATCCCGAGCATGGTCGGGCTGGATGAGGATGGCGCCCGCGCTCGCATGCGTCATATCCACAGCCTGTGCCGGCTGATCGCCGACAGTCCGGTCCCGGTGGTCAGCGCGATTGAGGGCATCGGTGCCGGCGGGGCCGTCGGTCTGGCATTGCTCGGCGACCGGATCGTCGTCGGCCCCGGCACGAAAATCCTCTTTCCCTTTCTGAGGCTGGGGCTGACGCCGGACTGGGGCCAGTTGCTGACCCTGCCGCGCCGGGTCGGTCTGCCGGCCGCACGGCGACTGTTGTCGTCGGGCGACATAGTTGGCGGCGACGAGGCCTTCCGCTTGGCTCTGGCCGACCGATTGGTGCCCGACGCCGAGGTGATGGAGGCCGCCATCGCCGAGGCCGAGCGGATGGCTCTGTTGCCGCTCGATGCCTTCCGTCGCATGAAGGGCCGGCTCAACGAGCCATCTTCCTCCCTGGAAGCTGAATTCCGGCGCGAGGAAGACGATCAGGCGGTCTGCCTGCTGAGCGATGACTTCGATGAAGGCTACCGGGCCTTCGTCGGCAAACGCACCCCCGACTTCACCACACAGTGATGCGCTTCCAATGACCAGCACCCAATCCAACAGCGGTGTTCCGCTCACCATCGGCGTCGTCGGTGCCGGCACCATGGGCCAGGGCATTGTTCAACTGTTCGCCCAGGCGGGGCACCGCGTGCGCGTCTTCGACGCGGCCGATGGAGCAGCCGCCAAGGCGGTTGCCGCCGTCACCGCGATGCTGACCCGCCTCGTCGAGAAGGGCCGTTTGACGACCGACGAATACGAGGCCGTCCGTGCCCGCATGCTGTCAGCCAGCCAGCTTTCCGATCTGGCCGATTGCGATCTGGTGATCGAAGCCATCGTCGAGAATCTGGAGATCAAGCGCCAGCTGTTCCGCGATGTGGAGGGCATCGTCCGGGAGGATGCGATCCTCGCCAGCAACACCTCCTCGCTGACGGTTTCGGAGATCGCCGCGGCTTGTGCCCGGCCACAACAGGTTGCCGGCTTGCATTTCTTCAATCCGGTGCCGCTGATGAAGGTCGCCGAGGTGATCGCCGCCGTGCGTACGGCCCCGACCGTCGTCGAGCGGCTGCGGGGGCTGATCGAGGGCGCCGGCCACCGGGCGGTGGTGGCGGCCGACCAGCCGGGCTTCCTGGTCAACCACGCCGGACGCGGACTCTATACCGAGGGTCTGCGCCTCGTGGAGGAGGGCGTCGCAACACCGGACGCAGTGGACCGGGTGCTGCGCGAGGCCGCGGGCTTCCGCATGGGCCCCTTCGAGCTGCTGGATCTGACGGGCCTCGACGTGTCGAGCAAGGTGATGGAGTCCATCTACGAGCAGTTCCAGCAGGAACCGCGCTACCGGCCTTCATCGCTGGTGCCGCCGCGGGTAGCCGCCGGCCTGTTCGGGCGCAAGAGCGGTGCCGGCTGGTATGTCTATGACGAGAAGGGCGGCCGGGTTGATCCTCCGCTGCCGACCGTGCCGCCGCTGCCGGCCGGGCTCGCCTTGTGGATTGATCCCGAGGCGGCCCGCCGGGTGGACATCGCGGCGCTCGCCGGCGCCAACGGCGTGCTCGTGGTGGACAGGGCTGAGGACGCCGCGCTGCAGGTCATCCAGCCCTGGGGCAGGGATGCCACCAGCCACGCCGTCGCGCGTGGGTTGGACGCGACCCGTTGCGTGGCGATCGACCCGCTGCCGGATTTCAGCGTCCACCGCACGCTGATGCTGACCGCCGTCACCGCCGGCGAGGCCCGCGACGCCGCGTGGGCGTTGTTGGCCGCCGATGGCGGCAGGGTCACCGTCATCAACGACAGTCCGGGCTTCATCACGCAGCGGGTGCTCGCCACCATTGTCAACATCGCCGCCACCATCGCCCAGCGCGGCATCGCAACGGTGGAGGATCTGGAAGACGCGGTGCGGCTCGGCCTTGGTTATCCCCTTGGGCCGCTCAGCTGGGGTGATCGCATCGGCGGAAGCCGCATTCTGGAGATCCTGCACGCGATTCAGGAGCAAACCGGCGATCCTCGCTACCGCCCGAACCCCTGGCTGACCCGCCGGGTCCAGCTTGGTCTGTCACTGCTGACGCCCGACGCGGCGCGTTGCAAATCATAGTGGAGGCAGGCGTGACAGAAGCAGCTTCACCGAACGCGGCGACCGTCGGGGCCGGGCCGTTGGCGGGTCTGCGCGTTGTCGAGGTGTCCGCCTTCGTGGCGGCACCGCTGGGTGGTATGACGCTGGCGCAGCTGGGGGCGGACGTCATCCGCATCGACCCCATTGGCGGCAACATCGACATCAATCGCTGGCCGCTGGCGCCGAGCGGTGACAGCCTTTATTGGGCTGGTCTCAACAAGGCCAAGAAATCGGTCACGCTGGCGCTCGACAGCAAAGAAGGACAGGAGATTGCCCAATCGCTGATCTGCGCCGACGGTGACGCCGCCGGCATCCTGCTGACCAACCTGCCCGCCAAGGGCTGGATGTCCTATGAGGCGCTGCAGGTCCGCCGGCCGGACCTGATCATGCTGCGGCTGACCGGCAATTACGACGGATCCAGCGCGGTCGATTACACCATCAACTGTGCCGGCGGCTTCCCAATGGCGACCGGCCGGGGCAATGAACCCGTCAACCATGTGCTGCCGGCCTGGGACGTTGCGGCAGGCCTGTACATTGCTGTCGGCTTGCTGGCGGCGGAACGGCGGCGGCGGCAGACCGGCGCTGGCCAAGAGATCAGCATTGCCCTTTCCGATGTCATGCTGGCGACCATCAGCGCCCTCGGCTACATCGCCGAGGTGCAGATCAACGGTACCGTCCGCCCGCCCATGGGCAATGACCTGTATGGTGCCTACGGCCGGGATTTCACCACCGCCGACGGTCGCCGGGTGATGATCGCGGCAATTTCCAACCGGCAGTGGCGGGCGATCGGCAAGGCGACCGGCCTTGCCGATCGGTTCGCGCTGATCGGCGAGGCGATGGGTGTCGACCTCGGCGACGAGAGCGGGCGATTTGAGGCGCGCGAAGCGATTTCGGCGCTGCTGGCGCGTTGGTGCGGCAGACAGACTCTGGCCGAGATTGCGACTGCCTTCGATGGCGCCGGCGTGCTGTGGGGCCCTTATCAGGACTTCGGCCAACTGGTGCGCGAGGATCCGCGCTGTTCGACGAAGAATCCGCTGTTCCGTGATTTGGAGCAGCCGGGCATTGGCCGCCACCTGGCCGCCGCGTCGCCGCTGACCTTCGCCGGTATGGACCGTGTTCCCGGTGCAGCGCCGCGCCTTGGCCAGCACACCGACAGCGTGCTGTCCGACATTCTGGGAAAGAGCGCTGCTGAAATCCGGCGGCTGCGTGGGGCTGGCGTGCTGGCCGCACGCGAGGGGGAGTGAGATGATAGCAGGACAAGAGCTTTTCTCCGGTTGGGAGCCTGCGCCCGAGGAGCAGACGGCGATTCTGGCGCCGGAACAGGCGCGGGCCCTCGCCGCCACGCTCGGCGTTGCGATGGAAGGCTGGGAGCGGGGGCGGGAACTGCCGCCCCTCTGGCAATGGATCTATTTCACACCGCTTGCGCCGGCCGATGCGGTGGGAGAGGACGGACACCCGAGACGCGGCGGCTTCTTTCCGCCGGTCACCCTGCCCCGTCGCATGTTCGCAGGCGGCCAGTCGAGCTATCTGGCACCGCTGCGGCTCGGGGTGGAAACCCGGCGTCGGGCCGAGATCATTGGCATTCAGACCAAAAGTGGCGGCAGCGGGCCGCTGATCTTCGTGCGCGTGCGCCACCGCTTCCACCAGGAGGGCACCCTTTGCATCGAGGAGCATCAGGACATCGTCTATCGCGACGATGGCGGACGCGTCGCGGCCCCGGTGCCGGTGGAGTTGCCACCCCCGGCGGATGGAACCTGGAGCCGTCAGGTGGTTCCCGATCCGGTGCTGCTGTTCCGCTTTTCCGCCCTGACCTTCAACGGCCACCGCATTCATTACGACCGTCCCTACGCCATGGAGCGGGAGGGTTATCCCGCCCTGGTCGTCCACGGTCCGCTGATTGCCACCCTGCTTGCCGATCTGGTGCGCCGCCATGATCACCGCCGGGTCACCGGCTTCACCTTCCGCGCCAAGGGACCGCTGTTCGACAGCCATCCCTTTCGTCTGATCGGCGCTCCAGGCGAGGACGGCTGTACGCTGGCCGCCCAGGGAGCGGACGGCACGACCGCCATGGAGGCATTCGCCGCCTTCGGCGATCCGGTTGGCGATGGTCCGACCCACTGAAGGCCCCCGTCTTCCCCTCCGATCCACCCCAGTCGGCCAAGCCCTGCCGCGTCTTGGGCTGCCTCGCAGACCCCGCATTCAAGGAAGCGATTTTATGACATCGAACGATTGCACCCAGGTTCTGGACGCTTGCCGCCAACTAGTGGCGGCCGTCGATCCGCTCGTGACGGCGGCGAAGGCCGGGGTGGCGACGATGGTGACGGAGAACGGCAAGCTCGACCCGGCCCTGTTGGAGCGCGAGCAACTGGCGGTCCATGGGCTTGCTTGGCAAGCCACCTATGCGGCGGCCCTGCGGCAGACGCTGGCCTGGGCTGAGCGGCTGTCGGTGCAGGCAGCCTTCGGCCCGCTGGAGGCGGCGATTCTGCGCCTGGGCTTCGTTGAATATGCCGGACAATTGGCCGGCGGTATCCCGATGAGCCAGGTGGAGATGGTTCGCCCTGGCGATCTCGGTGTTCCGGTCGAACTGGTAGCCCGGTTGGCCACGCATCCTGCCCTTACCCGGCTGGCCGAGCCGGCGGCCCTGGCGGCCGACCGGCTGCTGCTTGCTGAAAAGGCTTCGGAAAGGGTGTTCGCCGCCCTGGCGCTGGACGACGAGATCCTGGAGATGCTGAACGGTCAATTCCAGCGTTTTGCCGAGAGCAAGGTGGCGCCCTTTGCTCAGGACTGGCACCGCCGGGATGAGCTGATCCCCTTGGAGGTGCTGGAGGAAATGGGTGAGCTTGGCGTCTTTGGCATGACTGTGCCGGAGGAGTTCGGCGGCAGCGGGCTTGGCAAGATAGCCATGTGTCTGGTGTCGGAGGTGTTGAGCCGCGCCTACATCGGCGTCGGCTCGCTCGGCACCCGTGCCGAAATCGCTGCCGAGTTGATCCGCCTGGGTGGCACGGCGGAGCAGAAGGACCATTGGTTGCCGCGCATCGCCTCGGGCGAGATCCTGCCGACGGCGGTGTTTACCGAGCCCAACACCGGCTCCGACCTCGGCAGCCTGCGCACCCGCGCGGTGCGCGACGGCGATGTCTATCGCGTCTATGGGGCCAAGACCTGGATAACCCACGGTTCCCGTTCGGACCTGATGACGCTTCTGGTGCGCACCGATCCTGACGCCGAAGGCTATCGCGGCCTTTCCATGCTGTTGGCCGAGAAGCCGCGCGGGACGGAGGTTACGCCGTTTCCGGCAGAAGGCATGACCGGCACCGAGATTCCGGTGCTGGGGTACCGCGGCATGAAGGAATATGAGATCGGCTTCGACGGCTTCGAGGTTCCGGTTGCCTCGCTTTTGGGCGGGATTGAAGGGCAGGGGTTCAAACAGTTGATGGAGACCTTCGAGAGTGCCCGTATCCAGACCGCTGCCCGCGCTCTCGGTGTCGCCCAGGAGGCGTTGCAGTTGGGAGCCGCCTATGCCCGCGACCGTCTGCAATTTGGCAAGCCCATCATCGCCTTCCCTCGCGTGCATGCGAAGATCGCCTGGATGGCGGTCGAGACGATGATGGCTCGCCAACTCACCTATTCCTCCGCGCGTGAGAAGGATTCTGGCCGGCGCTGCGATGTCGAGGCCGGTATGGCGAAGCTGCTGGCGGCGCGGGTGGCTTGGTCCAACGCCGACGCCGCCCTGCAAATCCACGGTGGCAATGGTTACGCGTTGGAATACCCGATCAGCCGCGTGCTGTGCGACGCCCGCATTCTGTCGGTTTTCGAGGGCGCTGCCGAGATCCAGGCGCAGGTGATCGGCCGTGGTCTGCTGGGGCCGAATTAATTGAGGGAGGGGCGATGACCAGCATGCTGATCGAAACGCGGCCCAGCGACGGGGTGGTCCTCCTGCAGCTGAACCGGCCCGAGGCTCGCAACGCCCTCAACCTCGACCTGCGCCGGGCTCTGTCTGCACGCTTCCTGGAGCTTGCCGACGATGCCAGCGTGCGGGCCGTGGTGGTGACCGGCGATCAAGCGGCTTTCGCTGCCGGCGCCGACATCGGCATGCTGGCAGCCAGGTCGCCGCAGGAAGTCGTCCAGTTGGGCCTGCACAGGCTGTGGAAGGCGATTGCAGACTGCCCGAAGCCGCTCATCGCGGCGGTGAACGGCTTTGCCCTTGGAGCAGGCTGCGAGCTGGCGATGCACGCCGACTTGATCGTGGCGGGCGAGGGCGCTCGTTTCGGCCAGCCCGAAGTGAAGGTCGGCATCATGCCGGGAGCTGGCGGCACCCAGCGGCTGATCCGCCTGATCGGCCGCGCAAAGACCATGCGAATGGTGTTGACCGGCGAAATGATTTCCGGCCGGCAGGCTTATGACTGGGGACTTGCCAGTCATCTTGTGGCCGACGAGGAGGTGTTGCCGGCGGCGTTGGAGGTGGCCAAGACCATTGCGAGCTTCTCCAGCGCCGCCTGCGAGCAGATCAAAGAGACCGTTCTGACTGCCGAGGATCTGCCGCTGGACGCCGCACTGGCTCTGGAACGCCGGTCCTTCTGGCTGCTGTTCGACACCCAGGGTCAAAAAGAAGGCATGGCCGCCTTTCTGGAAAAGCGCAAGCCTCGCTTCAACCCGGATTGACGCGCAATTCGGCTTGACCGATCCACGGCTCTGGGCTGGTCAGGCGGCTTCCGCCATAAAGCCGTTCAGGAACAGGCGCACGATGCGCTCGCATAGCTCGTCAGGACTGATCGGGCCGTCGGGCCGGTACCACAGTTCGGTCCAGTTCAACGCGCCGAGAAGCAGCAGAGCGTACGGCTTGTAGAGGTGGTCGGGAAGTGCCGGCTTCATGTCCCGCAAAACCAGTGTTGCCAGATCGACCACTTTGGCTTGAAGAGTACGCACTGCCGGCTGCATGTCTTCGGGTAGAAATTTGGCGTCGTTCATGGCGCTCAGATGGCGCTGGCGCGATCGAGTGGATTTTTGGACATAGACCTGGACAAAGGCGGTGAAGCGATCTTCTGGTGATCCCAGCGCTTCTACGGAGCTTTCAACGTCTGAAATCAGAGCATCAAGATGTTCTGTTAGGAGTTCAAGAAGAAGATCGTCTTTCGTTGGAAAATAATGATACAGCATGGACTTTGTAACGCCGCAAGCTTGGGCGATATCCTGCATTTTTGCTTTCGGGTAGCCAACCTTCGAAAAAAGGGCTGCTGCATTGTCAAGGATTGATTGGGATTTCACATCGTAATCATTGGCGCGAACGCGGGGCATGCTGAATGGTCCTTCCGTCGAATGGCAATCCACTGCTCGCTGGTTGATAGGATTGGTCCAAACCACCGACAACGTTGCATGGCTTTTGCACGATCATGTGTGTTTGTAAAGGGTGGGGTTTCTCACGGCAGAATCGGCAAAATATCATAGTCCGTCACGACGGACTATGATATGAATTCGGCTGACTCTCAGGTTGCTCTAGATGGTGCCGAACATGACTGACTTCCCCGTTGCGCGATCCCACCGGATTTTACCAATGCCTTGGCGCGCCTGGGGTTCTTTAGATCGCTCCCAGTCTTTGTCCAGGACCCCGAACCGATTGCCCATGTCCCCCCGCGTCGATTCGCCGCATTGCGGGGGGTGGTAATGAGCGAGGCAAAGGCCGAGAAGGCTGCCCGCCCGAACCGGCGGCCGGTGCATAGGCGTGTGGTGGCCTGCGACGCTTATCAGCGCGACGATGGTCTGTTCGACGTTGAAGCCACGGTCACCGACACAAAGCCCTTTCCCCTAGGGTTGCCGATGCGCGTGGTGCCGGCCGACAGCCCGCTGCACCAGATGACCCTGCGGCTGGCGGTTGACCGCCAGTATGTCATCCATGAGGTTGAGGTCCGTACTGAGCACGCGCCGTACCACACCTGTTACCCGATCGGTGACCGCTACCAAAAATTGATCGGCCTCGCTATTGGCCCCGGCTTCATGCGATCAGTGCGCGGCCTGTTCGGCGGTGCACTTGGCTGTACTCATCTGACCGAGCTTCTTGGGCCGATCTCAACCGTGGTCTTTCAGGCCTTGTGGTCGGAAGTGGGGATCGACGGCTGGAAGCGGGGGCAATCGCCGGTCGGCCACTGCTTGGCCTTGGCGCCAGGGGCGGAAATCACTCAACGGCATTTCTCACACCTTGTGATTGATAAGGCAGGCGAGAGCGGCGCGTAACAGTAGGTTCTGTCTCCATCCAGCAGGCTCCGCAACGCAAAAACGACGAGAGAGCTGCATCCGGGAGGAACATTATGTGGACTCATTGGAAAGGGGTGCCGGCGAAGGTCGCGCTGGCGCCCATCGGAGCTTTGTTGTGCGTACTGTTCTTTGGCGTGGCCGGCTACGCCATGCAGCAGAAGTTTGAGAGCTTGCTGAACCGCCTCGATCACGAGGTGTTCGAGCAGTATGAGCGGGCGGCCCAGCTGCAAGCAGAGGTGGTCTCGCTCTATGCTGAAACCTACCGAGTGGCGCTGCTGGCCTCCGCTGGCGTCGGCGGCGTCAACCTGAAGAACGAAGGAGCGGCGCTGACCGCGAAGGCCGAGCGCTTGTCTCGTGTTGCGCCCGTTCTGACCACCCAGCTCGACGAATTTGTGCTCGCCGTCAAAGACGCGGTGTCGCTGTTCGAAAGCAACCCGGCTTTGGCGGGGAGCCTGATGGACACGACCGAGATTGCTTTTGGCCAGTTGGTGAACGTTCTGAGTGATGCGACCGCAGCAGCCCGTCGCCAGAGGGAGGATGTTTTCCAGACTGCCCACGCCACCAGCGCCTGGGCCATGAAGGCGTTGGTCCTGTTGATGCTGCTTTTTACAGTTGGCGGCGTGGTGATCGTCGTCCTCTCGGTGCGGTGGATCGTGCGGCCGATCGTCCGGCTGACCGGGGTGATGGAGCGGTTGGCCGCTGGCGATGTCGAAGTCACCATCGAGGGTCAGCGTCAGGGCGACGAGATTGGTGCCATGGCGCGGTCGGTCGAGGTGTTCCGTGCCAACCGCATAGCCGCCGACCAGATGATCCGGGAGCGCGAGGCCCGGCAGGAGGCCGAACTGCTGCGGGCGGGCCAGATCCGGGACCTGAGCAGCCGCTTCGAAAGCAACGTTGGGGCAACGGTGAAGGGTGTTTCGCTGTCGCTGGAAGATTTGCGGTCGACGGCTTCCAATCTCGGCGTGGTGGCCCAGCGTGCGGCCGGAGAGGCCGAGGCCGTAACCCAGGCGGTGGAAACCGCAACCGAAAGTACCCAGACCGTGGTCCGTTCCTCCGGCCAACTGGCGCAGTCGGTGGAGGAGATCCGACGCCGGATCAAGGAAGCCGGACGCGTCTCGCGGCGGGGTGCGGAGGCGGTGGAACGCAGCAACGTGCTCATCGACGGTCTGGCCAAGGCGACGGAGGAGATCGGCAAGATCATCGCTCTGATCCAGGCGATTGCCACTCAGACGACGCTACTCGCCCTCAACGCCACCATCGAAGCGGCGCGGGCAGGGGAGGCCGGCAAGGGATTTGCGGTGGTGGCCGGCGAGGTCAAAAGCCTTGCGACCCGTACGGCAAGCGCTACCGAGGAGATTTCCGGTCAGATCGATGACATTCAAAAGGCGACCGCCGAGACCGTGCAGGTGGTCAGCGACATTTCCCGGATCATCCTTGGCATGGCTGAAGCTGGCAATGCCGTCGCCGTTGCTCTGGAACAGCAGGCTGCCGCAACCGATGAGATCGCCCGAGCTGCGGTCGTTGCTTCCACCTGCACTGGTGAGGCTTTCGCTGCCATGGACGGTGTGCGCCGGGGCAGCCTGGAGACGAACCGCGTGGCCGAGCATGTTCTCGACACAACGAGTCAGATGGTTCAGCACGCTGAATTTCTGCAATCCACCATCGAGCAATTTCTGGAAAAGGTTCGTGCAGCCTGAGGTGATGCCCTGTTTTGGTGTCACTCTACGAGTAAATTACTGTTAAGGCATGCTTTCTGTTGGGTGTTTGTTTCTTATTTTTCCGTGTTGCATCTGACATTGATGGGTATATGGCGATGTTTTGATTACACCTCCATCAACATCACGGGAAGGGGAGCTCCCATGGCCGGACCTTTAGATGGTATCATCGTCATCGAGTTGGCTGGGATCGGCCCAGGTCCTTTCGCCGGAATGCTGCTGGCGGATCTCGGCGCCGAAGTAATTCGCATCGATCGCATTCCTGCTGGGCAAGACGACCAGCTGAGCACCGCCCTGCGTAACGACAGCCTCGTCGATCGTGGGCGTCGCTCTATTGCCTTGGATCTCAAGGATCCCAGGGCGTGGAGATTCTCTTGCAGCTGGTCGCCTCGGCGGATGCGCTGATCGAGGGCTATCGTCCCGGTGTCGCGGAAAAACTCGGATTTGGGCCGGAGGCTTGTCACGCGCGAAACCCGCGCCTCGTCTATGGCCGCATGACCGGCTGGGGTCAGAGCGGCCCCCTGGCTCTTACTGCCGGTCACGATCTGAATTACATCGCGCTGACCGGCGCACTTCACGCCATGGGTGAGGCCAATCGCCCGCCGACGCCACCGCTGAATCTTGTCGGTGATTATGGTGGCGGCGGCATGCTGCTGGCTCTCGGGATTCTGTCGGCGGTGATCGTGGCAGGGCGCACAGGGCAAGGGCAGGTCGTCGACGCCGCCATGGTCGATGGCTCGGCACTGCTGATGTCGGCAATTTATGGATTGCGCGCCAAGGGCTTCTGGAGCGATGTGCGCGAGAACAATATGCTTGACGGCGGTGCGCCCTTCTACGCCTGTTACGAATGCGCCGATGGCGCTTACATTTCGGTCGCTGCCATCGAACCACAATTCTATAAGCAACTTCTGCAACGCTGCGAGATCACCGATCTTATTTTCAGCCGCCAGTGGGATCGGGCGCTTTGGCCAGTTATGAAGGAAAAGTTGGCTGCCCTGTTCCGGGTCGCGAACGCGGGCCGAATGGTGCGAGCGGCTGGAAGGCAGTGACGCTTGTTTCGCGCCGGTCCTGTCCATGACCGAAGCTCCAGCGCACGACCATTGCCAACACCGGGGCGTATTCGTCGAGGTGGACGGGGTGGTGCAGCCGGCTCCAGCGCCACGCTTTGACCGTACGCCGATCAAAGTGCCCCCGCCTGCGCCCCAGATCGGGCAAGACACCGTTGTCCTCCTGCAATCAATCGGGCACGACAGTGCGCAGATCGATGGGCTGATCAAAGCAGGCGTCGTCCATCAATGCGCGGGCGCCTGACCCGGACATTTTTCCAGGGCTGAAGCTGGAGTGGTGAGGTGATGTGGGGCAGTGGTGCATGGAGGCAGGAAGGAGCGGATTTGTCGGTGGCGAGCCGTTCTATAGAAGAACGGCCCCGTTTTCTCCCCTGGATGGTCATTTGCCGACATGCCGAACAAACACAACGACGCGCGGCGCCATCACATCCCGAAGATGTGGTTTAAAGTGACGAACTGGGCGTCGTACGAAGCCGGGCTGCGCCGGCGCGGCAGCCTGACGCTGTGGGTCAGCGATGCGGCGCTCGCAGCTTGGCGAACGTCGCCGACGACGCAGGGTGGGCAGGCGCGCTACTTGCAGACCGCCATTGAAACCGCCCTCATGGTCCGCTTGGTGTTTCACCAACCGCTGCGCCAGACTGAAGGGCTGCTCGCCTCTCTGCTGGATCTTCTGGGCCTGGCCCTGGCGGTTCCCGACCACACCACCATCAGTCGGCGGGCGGTGCACCTGACGCCGGTGTTGGCCGCTGCTCTGCCGTCGGGCTTGGTCACGCTGGTGATCGACAGCACCGGGCTCAAGGTGTACGGGGCCGGCGAGTGGCACCGGGACAAGCATGGCATGCGGGGGCGCCGGACCTGGCGGAATCTCCATCTGGCGGCGGATGTCGCCAGCAACACCATCGTTGCCGCCACGCTGACGACCACCGGCGACGGTGATGCCTCCCAGGTTGGGCCGCTGATCGAGCAGACCCGCGGCCCTATCGCCGCCGTCCTGGCTGATGGCGTGTACGACGGCGATCCGAGCTACCAGACCATTGCCGCTCGAGTGGTCATCCCCCGCGGGCCACGGCGGTTCTGAGCGATGCCGCTGAGGCGGCTCCCACCCAACAGGACCGGTCATATCCTGGCCATCCATCCGACGAAGGCACACCATGTCCGACCTAATCCTGGAAGATTCACCGGGGCATGAGCAGACCATGACCGTGGACGAGGCCGTCACCGCGCGCCGCTCAATCCGCGCCTTCCTGCCGCGGCCGGTGCCGCTCGATACCGTGCGAGGCGTGCTGGAGCGCGCGGCCCGCGCGCCGTCGGGTGGCAACCTCCAGCCCTGGCGCATCCATGTCGTTACCGACGCGCCGCTCAGCAAGTTGAAGGCGCTGATGGCCGTACGGGCGCGGGAGGTGCCGCAGGAGGCCCCCGTCGATTACGAGATCTACCCCACGCCCCTGCCGGAGCCCTACAAGGCGCGCCGCACCGCCTGCGGCGAGGCCATGTACGCGCTGCTGGACATCGCGCGTACCGACCGGGAGCGCCGCTGGAACCGGCTGCGGGAAAACTTCCAGCTCTTCGGTGCACCGCTCGGGCTGTTCTGCTGCGTGGACCGCTGCATGGGGGCGCCACAATGGGCCGACCTGGGCATGTACCTCCAGACTGTCATGCTGCTGCTGAAGGCGCGCGGCCTGGACAGCTGCGCACAGGAGGCGTGGGCGCTCTACCCCCGGACGATGGCGGCGTTCCTCCGCCTGCCGGACGACCAGATGCTGTTCTGCGGGATGGCGGTGGGCTGGGCGGACCCGGACGCGCCCGTCAATCGGCTGGTCACGGAACGCGCGCCGCTGGAGGCGTTCGTGCGCTTCCACACCGGCGACGCCGACGATTCTTAACGGCTACGAACGCCATGTGTAAAGGTCGGATGAAGTTTGGTTCTCCCGCACTTCTGGTGCAACACCGCCGCTGGTGGATTTGTGTGAATAGGCATGGAATAAGGGCTCTGACGCAGGTTAGTGGTGATCGCTCTATGTGAAGCCGGTGACGCGCGCTTGGCCAAGTCTGAGCGTCCCGATGCTCCCCTGCCGTCGTGGCGTGTGCCATCCAGCCGCCGCGCGGCCCACCTGCTGACGAGTGACCCGACCACGCTAAGCAGTGCCGACCGCCGGCTCGTCGACACCGTACGGGAGGTCGCGCCGGGCATCCGTGAAGTGGCGGACCTCATCATCGACTTCGGGAACCTCCTCCGCCGGCAGAGCGCGAGGTCGGCTCTGTTGCAAAGTTGGCCGGCACGCGGCGGAATGGCTGGACGTTGGAGGGAGCCAAACCGTGTCGGACTTCAAGGGTCGCCATTTCGAGGGCGAGATCGTGCTGTGGGCCGTTCGCTGGTACTGCCGGTACGGGATCAGCTACCGTGACCTCGAGCAGATGATGGCCGAGCGCGGCGTCACGGTCGACCACACCACCATCTATCGTTGGGTCCAGAAGTATGCCCCCGAGATCGAGAAACGGCTGCGCTGGCAGTGGCGCTGCCCACGATCGACCAGTTGGCGGGTCGATGAAACCTATGTGAAGGTCGGTGGCAAGTGGGCCTACCTGTACCGGGCCGTCGACAAGCATGGCAACACCATCGACTTCTACCTATCGCCCACGCGGAATACCGCGGCCGCCAAGCGTTTCCTCGGCAAGGCGCTGAACGGCCTGAAGGTTTGGGAGAAGCCGATGGTCATCAACACCGACAAGGCGCCCACCTATGGGCCAGCCCTGGCGGAGCTGAAGGCCGAGGGCAAATGTCCCGAGGAGACGGAACATCGGCAGGTCAAGTACCTGAACAATGTCGTCGAGGCCGACCACGGCAAGTTGAAGCAGCTGATTCGGCCGGTGCGGGGCTTCAAGACCCTGAAGACGGCTTATGCGACGATCAAGGGGTTCGAGTGATGCGTGCGCTCCGCAAAGGGCAGGCGGCCGCCTTCAACCTGACCCGCGACATACACGGCGAGGCACGCCTTGTCGAGCGCGCCTTCAACGTCGGCCCCTGCGTGCTCGCCGAAGCCGTTCAGCTCGTCAACCAGCAGCTCGAAACTCCAGGCCGCGTAGCCTCCGAAAATGATGCCGGTCGTCATCATCACGCGCCTACTACAGGAAGAGTTTGCAACAGAGCCGGCTCGGCTACTCGCTGGCCCAAACCCCGACCGGCCGCCTGCTGAAACGCTCGGCGCATCCGGCCGACCGGCCTGCGCTGTTCGCAGCACAGTTCGCGCTGTCGCACGCCTGCTGGCTGCTCACCTATCCGCTGGCGGGCTGGCTTGGAGCAACCGCTGGATTGGATACGGCCTTCGGAGTCCTCGCCGTGATCGCCGCGGCGGCGGTCGGGTTGGCGGCCCTGCTGTGGCCGGTGGACGATCCGGCCGAACTGCCGCACACCCATGACAACCTGCCAGCCGGCCACCCGCACCTCGCCAGAGCCGAGCACACCGGGACCGGACACCGTCACAGCCACGCGCTGGTGATCGACCGTGAGCATCCGGTTTGGCCCGAACGCTGATCGCACGCCATGATCGAGGATCCCACCGTCACCATCCTGTGGAACGAGGGCACCGTCGGCGAGTGGGGACGGCATTACGCCGCGATCCCGCGCTCGACACTGCCGCAGAGCTTCGGCTATGCAAGCGCGATGGCCAAGACGCGCGGCTATGTCCCGCGGCTTGGCCTCATCCAGCAGGGGGAGCGTCCGATCGGGCTGGTGCAGGTGCTGCAGCGCCGGTCGCTGAAGCTGTTCCGCCAGACCCACATTCACCGCGGGCCGCTGTGGCTGGGAGGGACGCCGACGCCGGAGACCGCCGAGGCGGTATTCCGTCTGCTGCGTCGGGAGTACCCGAACCACCTGTTCAGCCGCGTCAACCTCCTGCCCGAATTGCCGGCCTCGCCGGAGATGGCGGCTGTGCTGGAGCGCTGCGGTTTCCGTCGCATCGCGCCCGGCTACCAGACGGTCTGGCTCGACCTGTCGCCGAAGCTGGAGGCAATCCGCGCCCGTTTCGGCGGCCCGTGGCGCAAGGGACTGCGTGCCGGGGAGGCGGCCGGTCTGGTCCTTGATGTCGACCCGGCAGCGCAGAACCTGCCGTGGCTGGTGCGACAGGACCAGAAGCAGGCGGAAACCAAGGGATACCGCAGTGTCTCGGGGACGCTTGTCGTCCGGCTGCGCAACGCGCTGCACAAGACCGGCGGGGTGCTGATGATCACGGCGCTTGCTGGAAAGGAACCGGTGGCCGCCGGGCTGTTGTTCATCCATGGGCAGGCGGCGACCTACCAGATCGGCTGGTCCAACGCGGCGGGGCGGAAGAGCAACGCCATGCGGCTGGTGCTGTGGCGGGCGATCGAAGAGCTGAAGAAGCGCGGTGTCACCGCGCTCGATCTCGGCGGAATCAACCCGGACGATGCCCCCGGCGTCACCGAGTTCAAGCTTGGCTTGGGTGGCAAGGCGGTGGAGACGCCTGGGCTGTATCGTTGAGACCACTGGCGGGCGGGCTGCTCCGGCCGGTTTCGCATCTGCTTTGCGCACCCGTCTGGTCGCCGGTATCCGCCTCCTTGCCCAGGATGGCGGACCGGCCTCCTCCGGAGGGCGAACATGCCGGAACAAGGCGGCGCTGGAGGCGGCAAACGGACTGAAGGACATGATCGCAGGCGGCATTACCAGCTCAGTATCCCGCGGTTCGAGGTAGTGTAGGACTGAGCATACCAGTGCCGTCCGCAATGGGAACGTCTATCGCGACCAAAGGCCGATCGGCCGTGAGAAGCCAGCAGTCGGCAGAGGATATTATACAACGCCATCGTCCCGGCAGGCGCCGCCGGAATGCCAAGTTGGCTGAAGATCTGTTTGTCCGGAGCATCGGTAAACCAGTGATCGCCGACACTCGCTTATAGGAAAGATCCTGATTGTCAAAGATTTTGCTGCTGTGCAACAATAAGGTATGCAGGCACGATACCGAATCGCATGGGACGTTACCGGTTGGGCGGTGATCGACATGACGTCCGACCAGATCGCGGAGTACAACGCGCGTCCGTTGATGGGGCTTTTGCCAGAGGATGCTGAGAACATTTGCAGCATGCTAAATGCCAACCTCACGCCCTCCATTAGGCAATTTGGGTAACTTGCCTTTAAATTCCCCGACTATTCGCATATGCCTTGCCGGTCGAGGGCTGCCGTGTGAGGCCACCAGAGGTGGTCGAACCCGCCTGCCGGCAATGTCTCATGCACTGCGATCCAATTTCGGTAATCTCGGGTCCGTCTCAAACATTGTAGTTCCCGTCTCACTAAATGCGGGCCAGAGCCTGCTTTGCGTCTCAGCCAATCCGGTCCCAGAATCGCTCTAAATCTCGGGTCCGGCCGCCGATGATCTCGGGCCGCTACACCTACGCTTCGGCACCATTGCACTCGCCGCCGGACGGCTGCAGGAACTGGCGAACACGGTCGACCACGCCCAGCGTCTTACTGACGCAGGCCTCGGCCCAGGCACGCCGGCCGCGGAGTTGCTCGCCCGCTCGATTTCCGATGGTGAGCACAATCGGCTGAAGGCTGCCACCATGATCCCTGCGAAGGTGGTGCCGGCGCCACGGCGGCAAGCCAACATGCCGATCGGGCAAGGCGACCTCTTCGCCTGCCTGGCCGCCTGAGGTACAACTATCGAAGGTCGAACGGCACAGCCACACCAGCGAAAGGCGGCGGAAATCGCCGTCTTTCGAGGTCGCGGGCAATGCCGAAAATCGGCTAACCAGATGCCATTGCACGTTGGAGTATCCGACCGTGACCAGACTGCCCACCACCGCCCTGCACTCCATTGCCGTCGCCACGGTTGCTATATCCCTGACTGCCTGCACAACGACTTCTCGGCCCCGTCCAGTGGACGGATGGCAGCAGGCGCGCGACGCCCAACGACAGCTGTTATCCGGCGCTGGCCTCGAGAACCACTTCAAGCAGCCCCTGGTCAATGGGAAGCCGACCGTGACGACGGGCCGCGACGCTAAGTTTGACACACTCAACATCAGCTACGATCCGCGCTACGTCACCTCGGAGGAAGTCACCGAAGCCGGCAGCACCTTCTGCGAGAAGCAGAAGCTGGGTCGGCAGCCTATTCTCCTGGAGATGAGTGCCGGGCAGTTGGATGAAAGTAACCGGGCTGCCCGTGAGCGGGTCCAGATGACGAGCTCGGCAACAATTTTCTGCACCAATGGCTCTGCGGCCGATGAGGCCCTGCTGGCCGCATATAAGGGCTCCCGGACAACGGCGCTCCAGCAGGAGGCGCAGCGCTCGGCGATGCAACGTTCGGCACAGCTCCGGGCCAGGATCGAGGAATCGCAGGAGAACCGTGCCCGATGGGACGCCATTAAGCGCCGCGACGAACAGCGGGTGAATGGATCGACCGGCTACACCTACGTCCCGACGCACTGACCATCGTCCACCCACGACATCAGAACCGCCATCCCTTCGGAGAAGCAACCGCCATGAGCACCCCCGTCACGAACGACCGCGTTTCTCTGGATATCCCCGATTTCGTCGGCCACACGAAGGGCTGGGATGGCGGCGTGTCGTTCGGGAACCTGGAGATCTTCCAGTTCTGCTCGGTCATGAAGCAGATCGATCCAAACGGGCAGCTGCGCCAGCAGATCACAGACGCGCTGAACGCTGCGCCCGTGGGGCGGCTGGATCCCAAGAGGAGCAGCGCAACCTCGTATTCATGGTTGATCTGGTTCCGGGACGGAGCTGGCGACGCGCGGACACGCTGGATTGCACCGTGCCGCGACATCTACGAACGGGCATCGGATTATCACGGGTGGCGCTGGTGCATGCATGCCGGCCGTCCGTTGCCGCACCTGTCAATCACAGGCGTAGCGCATCTCGAAGACGACATTGCCCAAGCGCTGCCGATCCTGCGCGATCCAGTCCGCACCGTGATCCATCCTGGTCGCCTCCGCGTGGTGTCCAGCCTGATCGAGGCCACACCGGACTGTCGCGAACGGGTGCTGGCCCGGATCAGCGTTTGGCACGCAGATGCCGTTCCGACCGAGGCAAGGGCGAAGCTGGAGCAAGCCCTCGTCCATCATGGACTTCGGATTGACCCTGCCAATCTCGGCACCAAGCTTGCGGCGTGACGTGAGAAGGTTCAACGACGTGCTGACGTCTCGATGCGGTACCGAGCGATGACCAAGCTGACTCCGGCCCAGATCGCCCAGCTGATGCGGATCGACGCCGGCGGAATAGACGGGATGCCCGCCGCTGGCTTCACAGCGTCTGCACCGGAGAAACGACTGCTGACGCGCGGGCTGATTCAGACCTGGACAACCAGCATTCCGGCCGGGATCGGCGCCTTGACCATTAAGCTGAGCCTGGCGGCTTTAACCAACGACGGTCACCGGCAGTTCGCTGAACTCGGTCTGCCCCCATCTGCCGACATGGCTAGGTTCATCGGGCGGCGGCAGGGATGGTGCAGCACCAATTACGAGTTGCTGCGGATCGCCCACCTGAGGGGCTATGTGGAAGTCGTCGAACGGAGCGGTGTCGGCGGCTGCACAACGCGCTGGCGCCGCACAGAATCCGGGAAGGCCGCGCTGATCCTGTTCCATGAGCATGAGCGACTGGTGGCTGAGGAGATGGCCAAGCTAGAGGCCGCACACCTGACCCGGAGCAAGACGCAAGACATCGCGAGGCCGCGGACCCGGGGCTAGGGTTCGTCAGCCCATTGCCCCATGGCCGCCAATATCTGAGCTGGACGGCAGAACGTACCTGCGGGTGTCGTCTATCTTGCCAAGGAAGCGACCTGGACCATGTGCAGGCCTTGGCGACTGGCGGTCACTTAACAATCGGCAGAACGCGTTCAGTTCACGCCCAGCGCCTCATCAAGCAGAGGCTGCGGGCCATCGGCAAACGGGTTTATGATGGTGACTCCACCCAGCGTTCGACCGGCCTGACCATCTTCCGACAGGAGGAGCCGGCACCCGTGACGCTTTGCTGTCGCCCAGATCATCGCATCCCAAAACGACCAGCCATGGTGGGTGACTGCGTCTATCGCGTCCGTGAGGCACGCGTCGTCAGCCGCGACCACCGGCAATGTGTCGCGCCACTGCTGGACAATGTCTGTCGCTCGCTCCGGCGGGATGCCCTGCTTAGCGCTCGTGAGGGTGCGGAAGAGTTCCGCAAGAGACTGGAGCGTCAGCACGCAGTCCCGGCCGGGGAGACGGTGGATCAGGGCAACTGCCTGGTGGTGCCGCTTCCCGGCGGCCCGGTCGACCGCATAAACCAGGATGTTCGTGTCGAGCGTGAAGCGCATTGCTGTTACCGGTCATAAAGGGCGTCACGGTCAAACCGCTCGCCCCCGAGGTCCACTCCATCTTCCAGCGTCTGGAACAGACGGTTCCAAGCCGAGCCGCCATCTGTTTTGGCGGCAGACCGATCATAGGGCGCCAACTGCGCCACTGGCTGCCCGCGCTTGGTGATGATCACGGTGTGCCCACTGGTGGCCTGTCCGAGGATCTCGGAGAATTGCCGATTGGCGTCGGCTGCAGATACGGTGCGATGCATCTCGGCTTCCTTGTAGTGATCTCACTACTATACGAGCGGGGCTGGCTTGGGTCAATGTGCGGGTAGTGTGGCCACTAACTTCGGGCAATGTGTCCTGGCTGCTCAGGCGTGCGAGACAGCGTTGGTGATCGTCGCAATCTCAGCGAGCTGCACGATGTCCAACTTGCCCGATAGCTTTAGCTGCTCCAGCCGACCGGCGCTGTTGCGCAGCACCCCGGTACCGGCGGCGGTGCGCGTGTACCAGTCGCTGATCCGAGCCCCCTCCCGCTTTACCAGCGATGGTTGGATGGTCAGACGCACTCGACGGCGAGGGAGGCCAGAACGCCGATCTGGCCCTCGATGTCGGCGAGCGCACCACCGACGGCGTCATCGACCTCATCGTCTCCGCAAGGGGAAGCGGTCAGGGCCTCCAGCTTGCGCCGGGCTTCGTCCAGGGCAGCGGTCGCGGTGGCGATGTGATCGGCAGTGGTCATGGAGCGGCCCTCCTATGGCCGGGCGTTAGTTGGCGAAATCAGCGGGCCTTGCGCGCCCGCGCAGCGAGATAGACGAAGGTGCGCCAATCCGGGGCTTCGCTGTCGGTGCCGAACTCCCAGAGCGGTCCGACAAAGACGCGCCACCACGCGTACATGTCACGTGCCAGTTCCACGTCTTCGGCGGTGTAGCCGGCGGCAACGGCACGCTGGGTCGCAATGACGGCAGGGTCGCCCTGGATGGTGCCCGCAGGCTGGTCGGGGATCATCGTCATTGCTGTAAAGCTCCAGGCTGGCGGCGTCTCGTGGACGGGTCAGGCTTCGCGGGCAGCCCAGTTCCTGAACGCCGAGAGGTACATTGAATACTCGCCGGGCTCCTTGTAGACGGTCTTTCCGTTCCTGACCTGGCGATAAAGCACCGCCGGTTCGCCCTTGGGCTCCGTCTCCGGACTTCCGAGCCATTGAACCGGGACGTGGTGGCCGACCTCAACAACCAGACGCTCCGTGCGCCCCGACTTGTTGACATAGCTGCGACCAGCGATGATCTCGATCTTACTCATGATGTTCTCAATTCCAGCGGTTTGTGGAAGGTCAGGCGGCAAGGGTATGGGACAACCGACCGGTGATCTCGGCCTCAGGGTGCTTCCTGGCCCACGCCGCAGCCTCAGGTGTGAGCTGAGCCGAACGCAGCAGGCCGAACCAGCGTGACTTGATGGTGATGATCCCGTCTTGCTCCAGGAGGAGCGCGTCTGCATGGGACAGCGTTCGGAGCGACTCCCTGCGCGAGAGGGTGATCGTTCCGCCGGTACGGACAATGCGATGGACCCGCGACATTTGAAAGATAGTGGTCGGCGCTGAGGCGATCATTGGGAGGTTCTTCTCGGCGGGTGCTGTCTGGAATTCAGTCAGTGATACCGGCTGCGCGCTCGCGCTCGCAATCGTCCAGGGCATCAGACAGGAACGTCGGGCTGCCGGTCCAGCGCGGCTTGGGCCAGTTGGCGACGATCACCTGCCCAGTCGCCGGATCGCGCTCGACGGTGGTTCCAGCCTCCCGGAACATCTCGTCCATAGTTTCATTGCCGGTCTTGATCGGGGCGGCCATGTCGGGCTCCTTCGGGATGATCAGGCGAAACTCAGAAGGTAGATCGTATCGCTCAAAATTGATTGCCAGACTATCAGAAACCCGCTACCGTGCAAGCAGAAATGCTAGCGGAGCGCGTAAAAATGCAAGCGCTGCAATCAGGATTGCCAGCTACATGCTCAATAGGGCAGCATGCGCGCATGCTAACAGGAACACAGATCAGAATGGCGCTGGTCGCACTCGGGTGGACGTACGAGCGGCTGGCACAAGAGACAGGGCTGAGCGAGGCGACAATCAATCGCGCCTGCAAGCCTGAAGGAGTGCCCGATGTCCGGGCCTCCACCCTCGCCAAAATTCAGGAGACGATGGAGAAAACCGGAACGATCTTTATCGCAAAGGACGCACATGGAGGGCCGGGGGTTCGTCTTCGCTGACGACTCCAACAAGTCCTCCAGCAACCAGCCGGTCAGATGTTCGTTCCGGACACGCAATTTGGCACTTTGAGATGAGAAAAGCACGATGGGAGCCCGCTCCGACTGTCCGGAAAGTCCTCCAGAAACCGGTGTCGCTGGCACCGGCAGAAAGGGTGTGTCACAGATCGTGGCACAAATTCGACTTCGTGGGGCGCGGTTATGCTCATCGGCTATGCTCGGATCTCAACCGGAGATCAAAGCCTCGACCTCCAGCGCAATGCGCTGCAGGGGGCCGGGTGCGAACGCATCTTTGACGACGTGATGAGCGGAGCCAAGCCCAAACGCCCTGGCCTGAACAGGTGCCTCCGCGCGTTGGAGGCGGGCGACACGCTTGTTGTGTGGAAGCTCGACCGGCTGGCGCGCTCCCTCAAGAGCCTGATCGAGGTTATGCAACACTTGGACGGGCGCAAGATCGGCTTCCGGTCGCTCACGCAAGCGGTCGACACCACAACGCCGTCGGGCCGGATGATGCTGGGGATCCTCGGCGTCGTTGCCGAGTTCGAACGCGACCTGATCATCGAGCGGACCAATGCCGGCCTGCAAGCCGCCAGGGAGCGCGGTCAGACCTTCGGGCGACCCGTGGTGGTGACGCCAGAGAAGCTGGCGGAAGCCAAGCGGCTGATCCTCGTAGAAGGTCTGTCAGTGCCCAAGGCGGCAAAGCGGATCGGTGTCAGCCCGGCGTCGCTGTACGCGGCCATCCCAGGAGGAAAGAGTGCTCTCCTTGGTGAGAGGCTGCAGGTCGATGAAATCGCATTTCCAGGATAGGAACCCCGCCATGGATCGAGCCGAAGAAATTGCCCGGCGGGCTATTGAGCCTTTCCGCTCGCTATTCCGCGAGGGGGCCGAGCATCTGGTGGACGGGCTGATCAACAGCGTCGCCGGCGAGCTGCGGGGTGAGACGGGCCGGATCAAGGATGAGGCCTGCGCCGCGGTCAATGAAGCCCTCACCGCCATCAATTCCATTCGCTGAAGGAGCCGCACATGGATCGGCGCCGTCCGACTGTCACCGAAGAAGAGGTGCTGCACCGCTTGGAGGCGGAAAGCCGCCAGCAGACCGAGCGCGTGCGAGCGATGCTGCACGAGGAAGGGCGGCCTGATCTGGTGGAGGACCTCGATCGGCAGCTGCGGGAGAGCAGGCTGGGGATCACCGGTGCGCGGGCGACTTGGGATGCACTGAGCGAGCCCCAGCGCAAGGTACTGCTGACGCTGCTGGAAGGGAACCGGCGCCTCGTCCGCCAGAATCACTCCCAGCACTGGTATGACGTGATCGGCGAACCCGAGGCAGTCGCACGCGTGGCTGGTCGGCCGACGATCCGAAATCTGATTGCCCGGGAACTGCTGGCACCCGACGGCGGCGCCTTCGACCCGGAGGCCGCCGCCGTGCTGACGGAGCGCGCTCGCTTCGTCGTCCAGCACGGACACCAAAACAACAATCCAGGATAGGAGGCATCAATGAGGGGCTTAGATATAGGCTTAGCATTCGCCTGCACGATAATGATTTCAGCTATTGGAATTGCATATAGCGCGGCCAGCGGCACCACTGCTACGGTGGACCTCGGTCGTGACGTGTACCGCCTTGCGTCTCTGCAACGAGTGACGCCGGTCCCTTGTCCGGATGCACCTCATGAAGCCTGTCAGCGCGTCGCAGGCCCTTTTCTGGTGGCCGCTGATGGCCGCCTGTACAGCACCGTCTCCCAGGAGGGCGAGCGACAGCCCCGGCTTATTCTGGACCCACGGACGGATGGCGGCCGGTGGGTGGAGACCGGCTGGGAAGGCGACGCGATCTCCTATCTTGACACCGTTAAGAGGTTTTACGAGAAGCGCCAGACGGCCGACACGGCGCAATAGGCTGTCTTAAAAATGAGAGATAAAAACATGACCCGCATTTGGAGTCGCAGATACCGTTCGCGGGAAATTCATCTTATAGTTTGGTGGCTGGTTATTCTAGCTTTCGGCTTTATGATGAGCTGCCTGAAGGTCGGCGATGATGAAAACTGGCTTGCTCGCGCGGGCGGCCTGATGACTATTCTTAGTGTCTATCTTAGCGTCCCGGCTGAACTCGAACGCCAACGCCTCAGGGGCGCCGGGGAAGCCGCGCGTCGGCTCATGGACGTCACGCTGCCGCAGATCGAGCGTCAATACGGCGCCGAAACGGCCGCCAAGGTGCGGCAGGAAACCGACAAAGAGATCGAAGATATCCTCGGGAGAGCACACGCCGGCGTGCGTCGAATGGAGGTGTTTCTTCTCGTTACCGGCACCCTGATCTGGGCCTTCGGCGACCTGATCAAGTATTTTCGCCCATGGCTTGTGAGGCATGGCTTCCCTCAATGAAGCATAGAAAAGGAGGCGCATGAAATGCGTGGCTGGTACAGCATTATAAGTGACAAGCAAGTTGATTTGTTAAGGGACTTGGCGACAGGGGCGCGGTTGCACCGTGCCGAGCCATTCGAGGGAAGGCTTGATCTTGAGCAGAATGGAGAGCGTCGGCCTTCGCCCTATACGAGCGGCGATTACTCCTTCCTTTTGGAGCTAGGCTTCGTCGAGGGGTTGGCCGAGAATCGGGAACCATTCTATCCGGTGGCCATCACCGCAAAGGGACGCGATTACGTTGCTGGGGGCTACTGGTTGAGGGGCTATCGCCCCGGCAAGCTGGACGACGGCCGCTGGGCCGTATCTACGCCCACTGGCCAAAAGGACCTCAGCAGTGCTGTTCGGGGGCGTGAAAGGATCCCGTCCGAAATCGCTCGGATCGTGATGCTTAATATTGGGCGGCTTGCTCAGCAAGGGTAGGCGCCCTCAGCATCTAAGAAAGGAGGGTCATGAACATGTCTAAACGCACAATGTCTGATGCGGAATTAGCTGAAGCTATCGCCTTTCTCACCAAACCTCGCACCTATGCGGACAGGCTGTGTGAGGAGATTGTGGAAAGCACCTCCCGGTTCGAGGAGGCGGAGTCGATTACCCGCACCACCGTGGAATACTTCCTTTTGCCGGCTCGCATGGCCGTCACTCCCGTCACTGCGTTCTTCCGACGCTGATTAGCGTGGTGTCGCATAAAGGAGAGAAATGCCATGCCGCTGCGCATCAATGCCGCATTGGAGCCCTGGCCCACAAGTGAGGTGGTCCGGTTGGTGAAGCCGGACTATGCACGGCTGCCGGCTGCGGCTTACCAGTATGAACCAGCACGACTCACGGCACGACAGGCGGTGTTCCGCGCGACCAACCTCGACGAGGACAGCATCGCAAAGTTACTCGTGGAGGCGACCGCAGCCCGCCCGATCGTCACCGCAAGACCACGCTCCGCACATGAGGCGTTGCGCATCCACGCCCTGGCAATCGCGCATTGCAAAAAGTACGGCGGCACTTGGATCCTAGACGAGGCGCTGCGGGTCAGTACCCCCTTCCTGAGCGAGGCCGCAGACTAATAGATCGGCACTGCCAGTCAGCCGGCCGCCTTCCGCACGGGCCATCCGATCAGTGGCATGCAACGGGCTGCAACGTCTATTTAAGGAGATATTGGACATGCGCAGAATAATTTTAGGCGCTGCATTGAATATCCTAACAGGGGTGGCTCCTAATTTAACTGCTCACGCTAGCTCAGAGGATTTGACCGATCTAATCCAAAATGCGGAGTGCCGTGATGGATATGAAACGCAAACAAACAAGTTAAAACAGCTTCTTCGTTTTGATGGCGCTTCCTTGCGAGAATGACACCCGAACCCGATCAAACATAATTGTAACCGTGCCGCGGTGCGATGGCGAGCCGAAGATACAAGAGCGCAATGTTAAAGCGGGGCATGAGTATTTTCGTGTTCTCGCAGATCATGCACGGCAATCGTTCCGCCTCAATAAAGCTGGGTATGCGGCATACGCGCGCTATGCGATAGATGAACCATTTTACAGCGAATGTGCCACCCCATAACATAGGCGCCCGGTCCTGCACCTGGGCGAAGCTCGCGGCGCCGATCAGCAGCACCAGCAACGCAGCCCGGCACATCGGATTAAGGGTCTAATAATGGAGAGGCTTATGTCGATAGCAGATGGAACGTACGAGCTGAGCGGTACGATTCAAGATATTAATGGCAACCCACTAGCTCTAAATGGCGAATATGATATCCGTAGAATACGTAATACTGACAAGCTCCATCTGACTAGAAAGGTAGTCCATAGTGTCACGGTCGACGACATGGACACGGCAAAGCGCGAGTCTGATCGACTTCGCAAGACTTATCCTCCAAAGCTAATGCAATTCAAACCGGATGCCACCGTCACTGAATCCGCTCTAGGACCGGTTATTGTCCGGCATCTACCATAGGAGCCGACCATGAGCGTCTGTGAGCTGCAACCGTTGAGCCTTTTCCGCGGCTCATTGACCGCCGCCCGCAGGTCTTTGCTTCAGCGCTTGGCCGAAGCCGGCGGCTCTCTGGTCGGGGCAGCTTTGTCCACCCGTGAACGGTCCACCGCGTTCCGCATGACCGACGCGGCGTCGATGCTGATCCAATGGAATCCACCGGCAAACGGGGGGTGCGACAGAAATCTGGTCGAATGGACCCTGTCCATTACTGCCGCTGGCCGGACCGCCATACGGGACATACACCAGGATCTCGACAGCAGGCACGTCGCTGCCTTGCGGCATCTTGATCTGCGGGTTTGGCGTAACTGGCAGGACGCTCCTGCGCCAGCTGATGCGCCGGCGTACGAGGACTTGGTGGTCCTCAAGCTGGTCAAGGCTGATGCGGCAGGAGTGCTCTGCCGCCTGACCACGCATGGTGCCGCGGCGGTAGAGGGATTTAAGCTTCTCGGCGGCCAGTCGATTGAGGAATGGCGAGGTAGCTTGGATTAAGGAGGGGACAGCGAAAGTGCTGAGTGAGACAGAGCCTGTTACCATCGAGGTCATTGCTGTGCGCAAGGCACCAGTCGGCGGAAAGCTGCTGGCCCTTGTTGATGTTTCGATTACAATCCATGGTATTGAATTCAAGGTTCGTGGCCTCCGTGTGTCGCGGGCAATCTTGAACGGGGAGCATGCCACTTCTGTTACCGCTCCTCTTCACCGGGATAATGGGGGACAGTGGATGTCAACTGTCACATTCCCAGAAGAACTTCACGAACCTCTATCGGACATCGTGTTGAACGCCTGCATTGAACACGGTATTTGCCGGATGGCGTGAGGCGATGTCGACGACGCCGATCAGCAGCAGCAGGATCGCCGACAGCCCGGCCGCCGCGGTGGTGGTGCTGGGCGAGCGCCCGGCGCCGCCCGCCGCCAGCAGGTCCTGCGCGTCGACGACGCCGATCAGCAGCAAAATTTTCGCGCATGGCGAGCATGCGCGCGGTAGACTCCTCCGGCAGACAAAGCGAGGCCTCATGAACCGCCGGCTATCACCCGTCCGAGATCCCGAAATGAACGACAGGCGCCGCCCGGCAGATGCCGAACCCCCGGAGGCTCTTGATCCGGCCGCGGCATTTGCGCTGGGGCAGTGGGGGATGGCGAAGCGACTGGCCCAGCCTGGTCGACCACCGCGCCGGCGCTGAGCTGACGCCTGCATCCCGGCCTTGCGGCGAATAGTCGGCGGCAAGAGGGCATTACCGCCTGGAAAATACCGACAGCACCCCCACGAGCTTGGAGTGGGTCGTCCGGTGGGCGATAATGGGCCGGTGGTTCCGTCGCTGAGACGGTCTGCGCCCGACACCAGTAAAGGAAATCAGAAGGTGATGTTGAACACGGACTTCGGGGAACCCCTCGACAAGCTCTGCCCGAAGTGCGGGAGTGCAAACCTCGTCCACAGCGTGGAAACGCAGCCGGTCCGTTTCCCCTATGGACCTGGGGACGTCCTGATGGCGACCGTCGATGTGCAGGTCCCTGTCACCACGTGCGGCGCCTGCGGGGACGCCTGGACTGATGCCCGCGCAGAGAGCGTCCGGGAAGAAGCCGTCTTGCAGCGCCTTGCTGAGTTGAAGGCCTGAGAGGTCTGCCGCGGCTGAGGAGGCGCAGGAGTTGCGCCTCTCCGAGGCTGGATCAATCAGTGGAGCGTGAGGCTAATCTGACGCTCCCGAAATGGGAGATTTGCCTTGCTCCCAAATGGGAGGGTGATAGCCTCCAAGTATGAGGATCATTGCCTACAGGACGCTCCGGGAGCATTGGGAGAAGCCAGGTCGCGGCGACAGCCGGGACCCGCTGGTCCAGTGGTTCGCGGTGGTCGAGGCCGCCGACTGGGTGGGGCCAGCCCAGCTGAAGGACCAGTTCCGGAGCGCCAGCTTCGTCGGGGACCGGGTGATCTTCAACATCGCCGGCAACAAGTACCGGCTGGTCACCGCCGTGAAGTATCGCTGGCACATGGTCTACATCCGGTTCGTCGGCACGCACGCCGAGTATGACGAGTTGACCCGCAGCGGCAGGCTGGAGGACATCTGATGGACGTAACCCCAATCAAGACCGATGCTGATTTCCGTGCGGCGCTCGCCGAGATCGAGCGGCTATGGGACGTCGAGCCCGACACGCCGGACGGCGACCGTCTCGACATCCTCATGACGCTGGTGGAAGCCTACGAGCGTCGCCACCACCCCATGCCGCCGGCAGACCCGATAGCGGCGATCGAATTCATGATGGAGCAGCGCGGGATGACGCGCGCCGACCTGGAGCCAATCATTGGATCGAGCGGCAGAGTGTCGGAGGTCCTGAACCGGCGCCGGGCGCTTTCGGTTTCGATGATCCGGCGGCTGTCCGAATCGCTCCAGATTCCTCCGGAGATCCTGATACGGCCCTACGACCTTCAACGGGCTGCCTGAACCGTCCAGACAAGGAGCCCCGCCGTGCGAACCTTGCACCAGGAGGTCATGCGCGAAGCCGCCTCGACCGGGCAGCCGAAGTTCCGACCGACGCAGTCACAGATCGCTGCCATGCGGATGGCGGCGAAGCGAGACTGGCCTGCCGGCGAGCCTCGCATCGACTGGATTAACAAGGCGACCGCACGGGTCCTGCTTCGCGAGGGTGTCATCGTCGAGCGGCCGCATAGCGCGGCCGGAGGCCGCGGGAACATCATCGATCTGACGCCGGTAGGTGAAGCGCTGCTGGTTTCTATCTGAGGAGCGCCATAATGCAAACGCTGGTGAAAGGCATGCGCGTCCGTGCCGAATGGTTCGAGGCACGTCCTTTTGATGCCGTGTCGCTGGCTGGCGTCCAGTTGAAGGTTGCTGCCAACCCAAAGGTTGTTGAGGGTACTGTCGCGCATATCCGCGGGGACCATCCCACCTCGCCGAGATCCGTTGGGGTCTGGATCTCCACCGACGCCGGCGATGAGGTTGTCGTCGATGCCCGCCACATAATCAGCGCCAGCGCGCCTGCCGATCCAGCATAGGAGGGCCGACGGCGCCGGCCAGCAGCAGGATCGCCGCCGTCCCGGCCGGTCAGCCGCCGCGGTGGAACTGGCCGCGCGCCCAGCGCGCCGCCCCCGTCAGCAAGTAACGCGAGCCGAGGGCGCCGACCTGCAGGACCGCCAGCTGCCTTAAGTTGTCGATTAACGAGTTTGCGGCTAGGGTGCCGCACTAGAACCGGCACCGTACAAACCCGCCGTCCACCTGCGACGGCGGCGTTATCTGAGGAATACCATGACGCGAAATGAACGACTTGCGACTGCTTTTACTTCCATGAATGAGGCATTCGAAGTGTTGCGCCCTCTCGCGATCGGGGGCAGCGAAAAAGGTCCTGCGAGTGAGATCGTCGCGCAAATATTGGAAAGACTGTACCACGACATGGACACGCTTGTTGAGGTCATGGCCAACTCGGCAAACGAAGAGCAAGCGATCAATAGGCCGAGCTGACCCGCAGCCGCCCGACCCAAGCCTCGGCCGTCGTCTTCGGTCTGGTGATGAGGGCTGGCAGTCTCCTCCGTAGTTTCCCCGCCGCCTGATAAAACGCCCGATGTGGTCTGGCTGTTGACCAATCGCACCTGAGGCCCTGATGCACCAGTCCCCGGTTTGGTCCGTTCGTCACATTGTCACCCGCATTCACGGGTGCGATCTCGCTGTAACCTGGCGCCCTGAATGCTGGGTATGGAACGTAACCGTTGCCGGCGAGCAAGTTGCCAGCGGGAGATCGCGCAGCCAGGAGGGCGCCCAGAATGCCGCTGTGCAGGCAGCACGGCGCCACGCGGACGATGGCGGCAAGGTGCAACTCCCATTGTTCTGAGATCAACGGCGACCTGAAGCCGGCCCGATCTCACGGTCAACGGGGAGGTGAAACTGACGAAGCGCCCGTACCCTCTTGGAGCCGGAAGGCGTTCCCATAACGGTCAGGCTGCTTTTGCGAGAAGCCATTCCTTCAGCTTCGACCACCGACGCCCCTCCTGCCGTGCCCGCACCGCCATCCCGAGCGCCTTCCGCTGGCCCACGACGACGACCAGTCGCTTCCCGCGGGTGACGCCGGTGTAGACGAGATTGCGCCTGAGCATGCTCCAGTGCTGCATAGCCAGCGGGATAACGACGGCCGGGTATTCCGAGCCCTGGCTCTTGTGGATCGTCGTCGCGTAGGCCAACGATACCCTGTCCAGTTCGCCGAACTCGTAAGCGACCTCACGGCCGTCGAAGTCGATCAGCAGTTCACTGTTCTCCGGGTCCATTGCGGTGATGACGCCCAGGTCGCCGTTGTAGACCTCCTTCTCGTAGTCGTTCTCGGTCTGCATCACCTTGTCGCCGACACAGTAGGTCCAGCCGAAGCGCTCGACCCGGACATCGCCCGGCGGGTTCAGGACGGCTTGGAGTTCCACATTCAGCGACCGGGCGCCGAGGCCCCCGCGGTTCATCGGGCAGAGCACCTGGATATCGCGTACGGGATCGAGGCCGAAGCGTTTCGGGATCCTGTTCCTGACGACCTCGATGAGCTTGCGAACACCGATCTCCGGTTCCGCCGCTTCGACGAAGTAGAAGTCCGAACCTTCGACCGGCGCCAAGTCCGGCATCTGGCCCTGGTTGATGCGGTGGGCATTGACGATGATGCGGCTCGCGGCCGCCTGCCGGAACACCTCGGTCAGGCGCACCACGGGCACGGCGCCGGATGCAATCACGTCGGCCAGTACCTGCCCCGGCCCTACCGACGGCAACTGGTCGACATCGCCGACCAGGATCAGGGCCGACCTGTCGGGGGTCGCCTTCAGCAACGCGTTCATCAGGGGCACGTCGACCATGGATGTCTCATCGACGACGAGCAGATCGCACTCCAGCCGGTTCTCCTCATTGTGCTTGAAGCCCCCGGCAGCCGGGTCGAAGGCGAGCATCCGGTGGACGGTCCTGGCCTCCAGCCCGGTGCTCTCGGAGAGCCGCTTGGCTGCCCGGCCGGTCGGGGCGCACAGCAGGATGCGGATGTGCTTGGCGGCCAGTATCTTCAGGATGGAATTGACCAGGGTTGTCTTGCCGACGCCTGGGCCGCCGGTGATGACCATGACCTTGGATGCCAGCGCAAGTCGGACAGCCTCCCGCTGGCTCGGCGCCAGCGTCAGCCCCGTCCTTCCTTCCACCCACTCCAGCGCCTTCTCCATGTCGATGGCGGGCCAGGGCAGCGTCCCGGCCGCAAGCCCCCGCAGCCGGGCTGCGATGGCCTGCTCGGCCCGGTACAGCCCGGCCAGGAAGACGCAGCTCCTGCCCTCCAACTGGTCGGCTATGACGGCGCCGTCGCGAAGCTCGTCCGCCAGCGCCTCGGCCACCAGATCGGTGCCGACCTCCAGGAGTTCGCTGGCCAGCTTCTCCAGGTCCTCCACCGGCAGGCCGCAGTGCCCCTCGTCCATAGCCTCGGCCAGCGCGTAGCCGATGCCCGCCCGGACGCGGACCATGGCCGTCTTCTCGATGCCCAGCTTGGCCGCGATCTGGTCGGCCGTCTTGAAGCCGATGCCGCGAATGTCTCGGGCGAGCCGGTATGGGTTCTCGGTGATGAGTTGGATGGCCTCCTGCCCGTAGGTCTTGTAGATGCGGACGGCCCTGGATGTCCCGACGCCGTTGGCGTGCAGGAACAGCATGATCTCCCTGATCGCCCGCTGGTCGGCCCATCCCTTGATGATGCGATCGGCCCGCCTGGGCCCGATGCCCGTGACCTCGCGCAGGCGACCGGGTTCGGCCTCGATGACGTCGAACACGGCCTCGCCGAACGCCTTCACCAGCTTCTTGGCGTAGACCGGGCCGATGCCCTTGATCATCCCGGAACCCAGGTACTTCTCGATGCCCTCCAGCGTGGTGGGCTGGGTCGCCTTCAGGAAGGTGGCCTTGAATTGGAGACCGTGGGTGCGATCGTTGACCCAGCTGCCGCTCGCCTGAATCCATTCCCCGGCCGAGATCATCGCCGCATGTCCGACGACGACAACCAAGTCCCGATGTCCGCGGACCTTCACCCGGAGCACACAAAAGCCGGTCTCGGCGCTGTGGAAGGTCACGCGCTCCACCAGCCCGGCCAGGGACTCCGTCGATGACGCGATGGCTTGCCCGCTCATGCAGCGAGTGTGCTGGATTCCCGACCGTGAGACCAGAATTGTCAGCTCCGCTGTGGTTGTCCCGTCATCGAGGTCTTCCAAGACGCTGCTTTGTTCGAAAGGGCTGGGATTGCCAGCGCCCTCCAGGCGACGGCGGCGGCCATCTGGTCGCTCCCCAGTATCACCTCGACCTCAGGGGGTCGCCTTGCCACGACCACGGCCACGCGCTGTCTGCTTATCCGGCGCCACTGGCGCGGGTGTCTGAACGCGACGCCCAAGCCCCATGCTCTTTGCCAGTTCGGATCGAGCCGCCGCGTAGGCAGGTGCCGCCATCGGGTACTCCGGCGGCAGCCCCCATTTCGCCCGGTATTCGTCGGGCGCCAGGTCGTGCTCGACGCGCAGGTGACGCTTGAGAAGCTTGTTCTTCTGCCCGCACTCCAGGCAGGTGATCGTGTCTTGCGACACGGAACGTTTGATGGGGACGGCCGGCTGCTGGACCTCAGCTTGCACCGATGAGGAGCTGCTCGCGGTGGAGAGCGCCCCGTAGATCCCGCGTAGCACGGCAGGGATCTCAGCCACTGCCAGGGTATGGTTGCTCAGGTACGCGGACGCAATCTTGGTGGTGATCTGCACCAGGCCCGCTTGGTCAAAACGATCTTCATGGTTCTGCTCGGACATTCAAAGTGTCTCCACTGTCGGTGCAAGACGGTGATGAGATCCGTCAAAAATCACGAAGAACGATATCCATCACAGTACCAGTGCCGCAAAGAAAAAATCTAAATTTACCACTTTTCTTCTTGAGATGTGCGCTCTGTACGATATTATGCGTTTCATCAGCGCCACTCCCCCACAATTCCGGAGCCCACCCATGTTCCAGTACACGCTGGACATCTTCTCCGACACCGCCTCAGCTACGGCCTCGGCGTTTGGCCCCGTCTCGGTTCCATTCTTCGAACCGGACTTGGCAAGCTATGACCATTTCCTTATAGCATTCAGCGGGGGCAAAGACAGCGTTGCACTGGTCCTTGACCTACTGGAGCGTGGTGTTGATCCTGAAAAAATTGAACTTTGGCACCATGATGTTGACGGTCGTGAGGACGACGGCAATTTCATGGACTGGCCGGTGACGGCAGATTACTGCCGGAAGTTCGCTGCAGCTTTTGGTTTGCGCATCTACTTCTCATGGCGGATCGGCGGCTTCAAGCGTGAACTCTTGAAGAGTAATGCCATGATCGCGCCCGTGGCCCTCGAAACACCCGATGGCGTGAAGGTGGCCGGCGGGGAGCGCGGCGAAATCGCGACCCGGCGGCGCTGGCCAGCGCTCTCGCCCAATCTGCGCATTCGCTGGTGCAGTGGTGCTTTGAAGGTGGATGTAATGTCCATAGCGATCAACAACCAAGAGAGGTTCCGAGGCACGCGCGTGCTGGTGATGACAGGGGAGCGGGCAGCGGAGAGCGCTAATAGGGCCAAGTACCTGCCATTTGAGAACCATCGCTGCAACGCACCTGGAAGACGGGTCAACCGCACAGTCCACGTCTGGCGATCCGTGCACGCCTGGAGTGACGAGGATGTCTGGGCAATCGTCAGGCGACATGGGGTTGTAGCTCATCCCTGCTACCACCTGGGTTGGGGCGGGCATCTTGCGCCGGCTGCATCTATGGCTCGCCATCGCAATGGGCCAGTCTGCGCGTTGCGGCGCCTGAGATGTTCGGCGTGATCTCTGGGATGGAGGGGCGACTGGGGCACACCATCCAGCGGGACGAGACGGTCACCCAGCGTGCCGACCGCGGCCGCGCCTATGACATGGATCCGGAGATCGTCCGCATCGCCATGTCCCGCACCTACGAAGGGCCGATCCGCGTGGCTACCGCGGACTGGCACCTGCCGAAGGGCGCATACGGCGAAAACGCCGGCCCCTGCTGACCGCCCAGGGGCCACTTTCTGGTGAGCCCCACTTCGCCCTGTCGGATGGCCTCCTCTCCGGGTATGCTCCCGGCGAGAGGTGCAGCCCGATGTCCTACCGTAACAACCACCGCAACCGTTTGGCACTGAGTGTCATCGCCATCGGCATGTGCGCTCTGGTCGTGTCGAGCCAGCTACTCCCCTGGCTGCACACAGCGACCCTGATCGCGAGCGCGGTCATCGCGGCCGTCCTGCTGGCATGGCTGGGTTTCCGCTATACGGCGTTCTGGCGCGACATCTGGATGATGCGTCGTGCATTCAACCAGGCGGTCGACGAGGCGAACGAGCGCCGGAGCATGGAGCCCTTGTCGCGCTCGGACACCAAGGGAATCGACTAAGGCCGCACTCCGCCAGTTCCAACCCGACGCGTTGGGGTTCGCCTCCTAAGCCACAGCCAGCTGAGCCCTATGAGTTTGGGCTATTGAATGGCTGTGAACCGACACCCATCCCACAGGTAGCCGGCGTTCCTTTTTCCGTCCCCTAGCAGGCTCTCGAATTGGAAGCCCGCCCCACGAATGACCCCGTTCAGCGCGTCCGTGACGCGGCACGTCGTCATGAGCAAGCGCCGCTCCTGACCGAATTTCGGCGCCGTGTAGGGTCTAGCCGCAATGCCGGGATCATCGGCATCAAGGTTGTGGGCGATGTAACGGTCCCGAAAGTCACGGATGGACAGCAAACGCTTGGACTCCATCACCGCCCGGCCAACCCCCATTCCAATCCGGAGTTGCTTACGGTATGACCGCCGGGCAGCTTCTATAGCGCCAACTCGGATTACATGGCAGTGCTGTTGTAGTTCTTCGAAGGCGAACTCCTCGCGGTGATTGCGCCGGAACACTCTCTCCAGCTCCAACCGCTCGAAAAGCCGGCGGCGGTAAAGAATGCGCAGCACTTTCGGCTCATCAATCAGTGCGATCACAGTCGGTATACTGAACTTTCCTAGGTCAGGGCGATCCCATAGGGCTGTCAACTTCGCCAGCTCCATATAGAGGATGGCCTGTTGGAAATCGAAGAAGGCGTGTGCGGCATACGAGCGCCCAATTTGGCTGGATAGCCGGTCCGTTGCGTTGACGATTTGATTGTTGCCGTGGGTCTGGGCTAGACTCCCGATGAAGCGCCAGAGTTCGGACGCCTTCTTCTCGGCGAGCGACACACGCTCCGCCGAGCTCATCCCTGAAATCTTCTTCCTAGTGACGTCGCCTCTAGCCACTGTTTTCTCCTACCGGATGGGATGCTGGACCGGGGCCTGATCCTGGCCGGCGGAGGCAGGCACTTGACGCTTCACTTCTGCCGGCGGCCGGCCTGACGACCGCAGGCCGGGCGGCGGTGAGGGCGTCATTAGGACCACGAGCGGCGTGCATCCCGCAAGCGTCAGTAGGGCGAAGGCGGGCAAGGCGAGGTTCTTGAGCTTCATTGTCCGGGTAGGAAATCGGAAGGGCAGGGAGCGCTATTCTACCGTTTTACTCGGACGGAGAGCAATATTTATCGCAGTCGTTGCTTTCGCGCCTTGCGGAAAAGCCCGTAACGGGCTTAAATTCATTGAGTCGTTACGGAGCCCCTACCATGCTCTCCTTGGTCAAACGAATGGCCGCCGCGATGATCCCGCAAAACACTTACGATGAGACCTCGCCCAGCGACGAACAGTTCGCTGCGATCCGTGCGATTGAAGGCTGGTACAGCGACAAGCGTGCTCCCCAGGTTTACTTTCTCGGCGGTGGCGCTGGTACCGGCAAGTCGTACACGGCCAACAAGGTGATCGAACGCCTCAAAGAGCGGAACAAGGTCAAGAAGGTGGCCTCCGGTGCCTACACCGGGAAGGCTGCGCACATCTTGCGCAAGAAGGGGGTCAAGGACGCGACAACCATCCACCAGATGATCTACGAGCCCCGCGAGGACGAGGAGACGGGGGAAATCTACTTCGTTTCCCGTATCGACGGGCCGGCCGCAGAGGCGGACCTGATCGTGCTGGACGAATGCTCGATGATCGACGAGCGGCTGGCCAATGACATTCTGATGTTCGGGAAGAAGGTTTTGGTCCTCGGCGATCCGTACCAGCTTCCGCCCGTAAGCGGCGCCGGCGCATTTACGAAGACTGCCCCCGATTTCCTCCTGCGCGAGATCCACCGGCAGGCCAAGGAAAGCCCGATCATCCGGCTGGCGACCATGATCCGCAATGGCGAGCTGCCGCGCCGTTTCGGGTCCGCCGGTTCGGCCCACGTTCTCCCGCTCACCCCCCAGACCCAGCGCCTCGTCGCCCGCCGCACGACGCAGACACTGTGCGGGGTTCACAAAGTCCGCTTTGCCTACACGAGCCGCCTGCGTGCGCTGCACGGGTTCTCCGGCCCGATGCCAATGCGGGGGGAGCCCGTCATGTGCTGCAAGAACAACCGCGACGCAGCGCTATTCAACGGCATGATGGGCATCATGACGGCCGACGCCGAGCAGGGCTTTGAGAAAGGGGAGGGCGTCTTCAACCTTTCGGTCCTGATTGAGGATGAGGCGAAAAGGCGCAAAGATCTACCCACGTCACCATGGATGTTCCAACAGCACTTTAATCACAGCATCACCCGCCCTAAGGTTAGAAAAGGTATTGAGGAATTCGACTTTGGCTATGTCCTAACTGTCCACAAAGCACAGGGCAGTGAATGGGACAGCGTGACGGTCATTGACGACTCGCGCGTCTTTCGCGATGACCGCTGGCGTTGGCTTTATACCGCGGTCACTCGCGCCAGCGACGAACTGGTGCTCCTCCTGAGAGAAGACCTTGGCGGCCGGTGGAATATGCCGGTGTTCGATGACTGCGAATTGCAGCTCGCTGCCTGATCTACACGATCCCGCGCCGCTCCTCGTCCTACCAGCACAGCGAAAACGCCAAGGCTTGTACCAGCTTCGGCCCGCGAAATCTATCGTACAGAGTGCATTATTTCGTTGCAGTCATGCGCTGTGTACGATATTTTTGCTGTGTTCCCCAAACACGTCCGAGGCTCCAATGCCTACTATTCATCCGCCGCCCGGCTCTCAATCCGACCTTTTCGGCCCGCAGAAGCTCCCGCTTTGGCAAACCACGAACATTCGCTGGATCATTGAGGAAGGCCAACACAAAGGGCGGCGCTGCATTCTGAAAAGCAGCTTCGACACCAAAGACGGTATGAGGTTTGGCCGCGTGGTTTTGGAAGACACGCGCGAGGAGATCGTCCTGCCGGTGGCGGACTTCCGCCTTGTGATGGATACCGTTGTGCCGCCCGGCCTTGAACCTTTCAGCGTTCGTCGCCGACCCCACTCGGGCCTCGCCTTGACCGGCGCTCCCGCCTCGGTCCGGCTTAAGTCGTTCGAAAATTCCTCTCTTCGCGCGGTGTAAGAGCCGGTTGGCGGCTGTCCCTTTTCCCATCCCGAACGCCAGCCGCCGACCGCATCCTACCGCTCTCCACACCGCCACATAGCCCCTCAGCCCTGGAAAGAACCGCACCATGCCGCACAGCAAGGGCGACCGCGTTTGCCTGACCCACCCGAAGACCAAGAAGACGGTAAACGCCGTTGTGTTCAAGGTCGCGGCCAAGGTTTCCGTCGTCACCGACGATCTGGAAGTTTTCACCGGCGGTCCCGCCGTCTTCACCCCGTCCAAGGTGCCCATCCCGTCCAAGCTGCACGATTTCATGGCGAACCTGACGCTCGAGAAGGGAGCCCGTGTCGAATACGAACATGAGGGGGCGATGGTGTACGGCGTCGTCAGCAAGGGCGGAGAGAACGTCGTCGTCGTCCTGGATGGGGGGCGTCAGGAAAGCCGTGGTCCGGCCTACCTCTACCACCGGTCCAACCACCCCCTGCCGGTTGATCCGCCCTCGGACATGGACAGATGGGCCGTCACGAACTACCGCGAGGTCAAGGCTCTGAGCGAGGAGACGCCGTGCTTTACGGCGACGATCGCCTATGACGGCAAGCCGGTTCTACTCGCCGACAATCGCGGTCAGGGCGGTCCTAATGACTACGCCACCCACCCGAAGGCTCCCAAGGGCACCAAGTGGGAAACGAAGCTGCTCGACGATGCAAAAGCCTGGGCCGAGCAGTTCGGCTGCGCGCACCCGGTTCCCGGCGAGACGGATGACTGGCTGGACTGGCATGTGACGGAGCGGCCCTTCGGTGTCACCGCGGCTGCGCACTTCGCGAGCTGGAACGCCATGACGGCCAGACTGCGCAAAGCGGAGGACTGATGTCGATGCAGAGCCCCTCATCCCCTGTCTGGTACCTTCCAGGCGACGACATGCCGATGGTCGAGCCGACGGCTACGCGGGCCGCACTGGCGTCATGGATAGCGGCACCCGACGCCCTTGTTGAAGGCCGCTGGCTCGTAGCCGTGGTCGTCACCCGACGCCGGGTGTACGACGGGGCGCTTGGCCGGCGCGTGACGCGGGACTGGCGGATCGGCCACTTCCTTATCTGGCGCGATGGCCAAGCCGCTCCGACGCTGGATCGGCAGATCTACCGAGAGGTTCTGCAGGAGGCTCGTGCTTACGGTGTCGACCAGAGCGTGGTGCATGGGCGGCTCTGCACCATCGGCGGAACGCGCATGAGCTTCGAGCAATTCGGTGTGCGGTCACGGAGCCAGCGCGAGGGGCTGGCCGAATGACCGGCTCCCGTTTTGCCCGTCACCAGCCGCCTGATGCAGTGGATTATTGCTTCGACGGCCGCTGCAAGACTGGCGCTTGCCTCGGGTTCTGCACGAAGGATCGTAAAGCCCGTTACGCGGAAGCGGCCAACTGGTTTCGGGAGGGTAGCTGCGTCGTCTGCACCTACGATAGCCGAGTCATGGGAGACAATATGACTGGCCGCGCTGGGACGATCCGGCGTCTCTGCGGATCACCCTTCGATGACCACTGCTATGTCGAGTTCCCTCCCATCGGGCGTGAGCGCAAACCGCGCGAGCGCATGATGGAATTGCGCCAGCTGGAGCCGTTCGATCCCGATGCTCCGTGGCGACCGGTGCTGGACGCTGAGCAGCTCCGCACACTGGCCGCGATCCAGGCTGATCCCTCGGCACCGCTTGTCTGGGGCCGGGAGCGGAACAGCCGTTGGCGTCTGGCCCGGACCCTCGCTGCATTGGGCATCGTCCGGCACTCGCCGGGCAAGAGAGCGTGGCTTGAACCGTGGGCACTCACAGAAAGAGGGCAGGAGCACTTGCGCTGCTCGCCCAACCGTCGACGGGCTAGAACCCGGTAATCGCGGGCGAAAGGCGAAATTACATCGGCCACGTCTTCCAAGGCGTGGCTGCTGGTGTTTGTTGTTTATTGTCCCACATAGACAATTGGAACCACAGATTTCACTCTGCGTCAGAGCCTGACTTCGTAGAGATCCAGAGTAACGGTAAATAATTTCGGCGCGCGCTGCTTTTTTTGGGTTGCGTTATGCGCTGTGTACGATACATTTACCTCGTTCCCCAACATACAAGGCGACCGCAGCTATGCCTGCACCCGAAGTTTTGGCCACCGCCATGACCGCTCCGATTGCGGCCACCTCTATCGACAAGCGCCTGTTCGCGACGTTCCGACCGCAGGCCTGATCGATGGCTGGAAGGTGGATGCCAGCAGCGCCGACGGTTACCGCGTCGTGTCCATGTCCGACGGCCAGGAGAGGGACGTTGATCCCGATGGCTTCTCGTTGGAGGACAACGGCATGCGCTTCCTCACCGAGGCCGAGCGCGCGGTTTTCGACAGCGCGGACGGCCGCGCCATGCTGGTTCACCTGCCGCATATGCTCGCTCTGCTGACCGACGCGCTACCCACTATCGCCGCGATGGCCGGCTACAAGACGCCGACCCCACAGGTCGACGACTTTATTGGGCTGGAGCGGGACATCACGAGGCTGCTCGCAAAGGTGAGCGGCAACAAGGAAGCCGCATGATGCCGCGCGTCAGCTTCGTGACCCACATCGATGCGCCGGACACCGCGACGGCCGCGGCGCTGCACAAGGCGCTCAGGGCATGGTCCAACACAGACGGCCCGAACATTGTCGGCACTGCGATCACCGGCACCGACCTCAGCGCACCGCAGCCAGAGCAGACGAACTGCACCACCGCCGGCGGGCCGCCCCCCACAGGGACGACGATGAGGATGAAGACGTCTGCAGCACCTGCCATGGCCGCGGCGCGTCCAGCGATGACGCCTACGATGGCGAGTGCCCATTCTGCGCGGACAAGTCCGACGAGGCCCTCCAGGCCGAGCTGAGCATGGGAGACCCGGTATGAGCGCCGCCATCGCGCCGGATGATCTGCCCGAGGCCGGGGACCGCATCCGCCTGGTTAAGATGGGGGCCGATCCCTGTCCGATTGAGCCGGGGGGCCACCGGCACGGTCAAAGCCGTGAACATGTTCAGTTTCGGGACACCGGGGCATGGCCAAATCCATGTCGACTGGGACAATGGCAGGTCCCTGATGCTCGCCCTGCCGGAAGACGAGTTCGAAATCATCGCCTAGCCGCTGCGGGCGCGTTCCCTGGATCGCGCCCCCGTCCTTGGCTCCTTGACACTGGGAGCCAGCGCCTGAGCTGACCAGCGGCACCTGCGTCCCCCCGCTTGCAGCCATTCCCGCGCCGGGAATCCGACCGCGACACCGGAGCACTCCATGGTCGTCATATCCTCTCTCCCGATCCTGTGCACTGCCGAGTTGGACACGCTCGCGGCGATCCATGCTGATCCCGCCTGCTCCATCATCGGCACAGGCACGGTACCGCCGGACCGCCTGCTGGACCTCCACAGCACGGGCGTCTTGGTGAAGCCCGCCTACTACGAGCGCGACGGCAAGCCCTGGCCGGTGTCGGCGCGCGGCTTGGCGGTCCTCCGCCGCGCGGGACTGATCGCGGATGTGCCTCCGATTGAGTGCGTCGCCGCCGTCCGGCAGGAGAGCGGTTATGCCGCTATGGAAGGTGCGCCCGTTCAACCCTGGCCCCACATGCTCACCCGCTGCCCCTACGCCATTCCGGTCAAGGGAGAGGTGCCGCTAACCCCTGGTTGGACCCATGTGTTCTCCGGCCATGATGGGCCGGGAACCAGCGACTGGTTCGTGCTGCTCCGGCTTCCGCCTAAGACGCCGGGCACACGGATACGCGTGGTCCATCGGGAGCCTGGGTTCTCGCTGTCCAGCACGGAGGGAATGACCGGAACCCTGTCGCCCCCGCCGTTCGCAGGCGAGTGCAAGAGCTGCAGCTACCCGAACAGCTCATACTCTTGGTTCATCCCGGACGGGGTGTGGAAGTCGTACTGGGACACCTGCGTGACCCGGCTCGACAAGGTGGAGCTGCTGGCGTGAAGGTGGGCATCTACCGCAGCAACCTCGTCACCGAAACAGTCAACCCGCCGGCCGGAGCGTTCGGTTCCACAAACAAGCCCAACCGTCACCCGTCTTTGTGACGCCCCGCCGATCCAGGCCGTGGCCGCCTGCCCGTTGATCGACCTCCCCGCCATTGTGCGGGCCTAACCGTCACCGTCCGTCCCCGACCCCAGAGCGCCGCCGCACGGTCGCGCTACACCCGGACTCTGCCATGAACATGCTGTGCAAGGGTGATCGGCAGCTCGCCATCGACTTCGACCGCGACTACACCATCCCGACGTGCATCCATTGCGGCGAGCCGCAGGTCGTGGAACTGGCCGAAATCTGGTCGGATCACTCCTTCATGATCTCCACCTGCTGCCACCTGCTCTATGAGGAACTGGTTTATGAGATGGCCGATCCGGACTTCCGCACGGCCCTGCTGCAGAACCTGCAAGCGGCGGAGCACTTGGGCGCTGAGCGGCTGCGTCGGGTGGCCGATCAGGACGGGCAGCTGCTCTTGGATTGCGAGTTGGAAGTCGCGCCATCGCCTTTTCCAGGATGAAAGCCTTCGTCCAGCGCCACCACGATCACTGCCCGCCTCCGGTCTGTTGGCGTTATGGGGCTGGCGTCTGGAATGGACACACGCTGGTGGGCGTCGTTTCCGTTGGGCGCCCGGTAGCTCGGATGCTGCCGCAGACGACCTGGGTGGAGGTTAACCGGCTGTGCGTTGATAGGAGCCTGCCGGACACGCTTCGGTACAAGGCCTGCTCGACCCTTTATGCCTGGGCGGCCTCTGAAGCTGCTCGGAGGGGGTTCGACCGCATAATCACATACACGCTCTCGACGGAATCCGGCATGAGCCTTCGCTACGCCCGCTGGAAACCCGAGCATGTAACCCGACCGAAGAGCTGGAACAGCCGGAGCCGCCAGAGGACCGACAAGACCCCTCTGGTGCCGAAGATCCGCTGGGCACGCGACCTCAAGGCGGCACGTCCGGCACTCCAAGACTGAGGGAGCGGCGCATGCATACTCTGCACGCCGGGCTCGCCGCGGCTCCTCTGCGTCGAAGCACGACACGGAGAGACCGACCGTGCAGAGCGCATATCGTCCGTCACGAACGGGCAGCCGGGGCGAGCTTCGCCAAGTCCAACTCGCCCTCGGCGCCCCAGCCGGCGGTGCCAGCCTTCACGTCGGGCCGGAACGCCTCATACATCCGGAACGCCTGCCGTGCGAGGTCCGCCGGTGGCAATGAGTGGGCCAGCACCGTCATGGCCTGACGCACATCCTCCAGGTCGTCCCCAAACTTCCCGGCCAAGTACCGGTTCACGCTCGCCGGCGTGATCGGCTTGCCTTGACGGACCGCACGCAAGCCGTCCTTGGTGTGCACGGTTGGGATCGACCGTCCCATGAGGTGGAGGTGGATCTCGTCGCCATCCTGGAGCGCCTTGCGCTGATCGCTCACCGTCTCTGGGGTCGGCTCGAAAATTCCCAGCCGGACGCCCTTGGCATGCGCTGTGAGGCCCGATAGCGCCTTGCCCATGGTGAGAGCTTCATCATGGTCCAGACCAAGCCGTTCCGCGACCACTGTAGCCCACAGCGTCAACACCGGTGCCCTGTTGATCATGATCTTGCGATGCGAAGACGACATAGTTCCATCCTGGGGTTAACGCCCTCATCTGAACGGAGGCTCAGACAAGCGGTTCCATGAGAGGCGATTTCCAGAGCACGCGATGGAGAGTTGCGGAGATTGCCGCAGTCGCCGCGGCGGTTCTCTGGGCTGCAGACGACTAGCTGCCGCTGCCGCTGGGTGATGCTCTTCCGCCTTCGCCCGTGCGCGACCTGCGCCATATCTGACGCAGCTTGCACTTTGGCGCTACCAGCAGCTTCCCAACCAGGAATAACCGGGCAAGCCAACGTCTAACTGGGACATCAAGTGTTTCGAGAGACATACTTCCTGCTTCCTTTCAACCTGAGAGGCTTTACACTGGCTCATCGTCCAACCGCCGACATTGGATGAACCTTAAGTTCACAGATCTCATCTATTAAAGTGCAGCGTTACGCTTCATTTATTGTTGCGCCCCTGCGCTGTGTACGATATAACGGCGCTGTGTTCCCCACACTCCGCCCGCAGAGGCTCCCGCATGCAATCCGCTCCCGACTTTTCGCTTGTCATGAACCGCTACCGTTCCAGCGTTGGCGCCGCCGTCCAGGCTGGCACGCTGCCTCGCGGCTTCGGCATCGAGGTTCGCTGCACGCCCGCCGGCATGTTCACGGCTCTCAACGTCGAGGTCATTCGGTGTGAGGTTCTTGTTGTTGACCCCGCCCATGCTGCCTCGCCAATGCCCGTTCTGAACACCGCCGGCGAATACCTGCGTAAGGTGCTGCTCAAGCTCGCAAATGAGAATGCCGGCATCGTGGGCGTGGTGAAGTACCGTCGCGATCTTCTGGCGCAACAGGCGTCCACCGTGCGCACGCTGGATGCCTCGGCGCTGGCCGCAATGGCGTGGAACCCCCCGGCCAACGACAGCGCTCCGGACGAGCCTCCGCCGCCCGCATCGGCGGCTTCCGACGAAGCGATGGTGAGCGGCTACGCGCTGCTTGCTGATCGCCTCCTGGAACGGATCACCGCCGGGGCGGCCATGTCGTCGGCGGAGCTTTTCAAGCTGGCCGACGAAGCGTTCGGCGGAACCATGGGCGCTGGCGCTTACGTCGCCAAGGACGCCTATGAGGCGTCGGAGCTGGCGATGAACCGCCACATTCGCGCCAACTCTGCCGTCTGGACCCTGGACGTTGACGCGGACAGCGCTGTTCGCATCGCATCGGAAATCGAGACGGCGGCGGCTCTGCTCCCCACCCAGACCCGCCGCGATGGCGAAATGCTGGCGCTGCAACAGTTCTCGACGCCTCCCGCCTACGCATACGCTTTGGCTTGGGCTGCGGGCATGACCGCGGGCGACGTTGTGTTTGAGCCCAGCGCCGGGAACGGGGGGCTTGCGGTGCACGCCTCCAATGCCGGAGCCAAGGTCCACGTCAACGAGATCGCCAACCGTCGCAAGCTGGTTCTGCGGGCGCTCGGCTACGAGCCCACCGGGGAGAATGCCGAACAGGTCCACAACATCTTTGCGGGCAAGCTGACGCCTACCGTGGTTCTCATGAACCCGCCCTTTAGCCGGTCGATCCGCACGGGCGACAAAAAGGACCTCTCGGTGGCCGGCGAACACGTCGAGGCCGCGCTAAAGCTGCTCCCGGACGGTGGCCGCCTCGTCTGCATCACCGGCAAGAACACCGGAGCCGCCAGCAATCGGGGCTCCTGGATCACGCGCATCCGCTCCAAATACGCCGTGCGGGCCAACCTGCTTGTGGGGGGTGCGCTCTACAAGGCTCACGGAACAAGCATCGAAACCCGCGTCGTGGTGATCGACAAGGTTCCGGCGAACAACACCGCGCCGGTCATCGGGCAGGCGGACACCCTGGAACAGCTTATCCGCCTCCTGGCCCCGGTGCGCCGCACGTCCAAGGTGGACGACGACGGTGACGGCGCGGATAGCCGCTTTGCCGCTTATCGTCCGGCCCGCCTGGACACTGCCAAGCTGGGCCTGCCCACGCCGGCCCCGCATCCGGGAAAGCTCGTGGAAAGCTGGGCCATGTCGGCGGTCACGCCGCCGGAAATCTGGTATGTGCCCAGCTTCCCGGAAGACGTGATCGCGGAAGGAAAAATCTCGGCTGCACAGCTGGAAGTCGTTTGCTACGCAGGTCAAGCGCACGCCCAATGGCTGGAAGCACATACGGATGGCGTCCCGTGGCGCCGTGCTTATTACATCGGCGATGGAACAGGGGTGGGCAAAGGGCGCGAAATAGCCGCAGTTATTTTGGATAACTGGCACAAGGGCATTCAACGCCATGTCTGGCTGACGAAGGACAGCACCAAACTCTTGAAGGCTGCCAAGCGCGACTTCAAGGCTCTGGGCGGCGATCCGGCCCTGGTGTTCCCCTTGCGCGCCACCCCGGCGGGGGAGCCGGTGAAGGCGCCGCATGGCGTGATGCTCGTTTCGTTCGGAGAACTGCGGTCGAACCGCCCCGGTAAATCCCGGGTTCAGCAGATCGTCGACTGGCTGGGCTCCGATTTTGAGGGCGTTCTTGCAATGGACGAGTCCCACAAAATGGGCAACGCCATGGACGAAAAGGGTGAGAGGGGCCGTACGAAAGCGTCTCAAACGGCTTTGGCGGGAATCGACATTCAACGTCTGCTCCCAAAGGCGCGTGTTGTTTATATCTCCGCCACCGCGGCATCCGAGGTGCGCAATTTCTGCTTCGCTGATCGCCTCGGAATCTATGGGCCGGGCACCCCGTTTCCAACCAAAGAGGCTTTCGTATCCCGCATCGAGGCTGGCGGCGTAGCCTCAATGGAGATTGTCGCGCGCGATTTGAAGGCCATGGGCTTGTTCTCGGCTCGCTCGCTGTCGTACGCCGACGTGAAGTTCGAGCGCCTCGTTCACGAACTGGCTCCGGCTCAATTGGAAACCTACGATACCTTGGCTGATGCCTGGCAAGTCGTGCTTTCCAACCTCGATGCCGCCATGGATTCAGCGGGTTCCAAGTCAGACGCCGGCGCCCGCAGCGCCGCCCTGTCGGCATTCTGGGGGTCCAACCAGCGCTTCTGGAACCAAGTCCTGACGTCTATGCAGTTGCCGACGGCCGTCCGCAAAATGGAGCGCGACATTGCCGCCGGTCATGCCGTGGTCGTCCAGTTGGTGAATACCCTGGAAGCCCAGCAAGAACGCGCCCTGTCCAAGGAGGGCGCCATGGAAGCTCTCGATGATCTGGACCTGACGCCTCGTGACATTCTGATGCAGTATTTGGAGGCGTCGTTCCCCGTCCACGCCTACGAGGAATACACCGACGAAGAGGGCAACACGCGGACCCGCCCTGTGATCGACGAAGCCGGGAACCGCGTCGTGTGTGCCGAAGCGGTCAAGATGCGTGACGACATGCTGGCCCGCGTCGGCTGCCTCAAGGTGCCGCACGGGCCGCTGGAAGCCATCATCGACCATTTCGGCGTGGAGACAGTGGCCGAGATTACGGGCCGGTCCCGCCGGGTCGTAACGCTGGCCGATCCGGAAACGGGTCTGCCGACGCGCCAGATCCAATCCCGGAGCGAGGGCGCCCGCCTCGCCGACATGGAAGCGTTCGCCAACGACAATAAGCGCATTCTGATTTTCAGCAATGCCGCCAACACGGGCGTGGATTTTGACGCGTCCAATCAAATCCCGAACCGTCGTCTGCGCCGTCATTACGTGCTGCAGGCGGGGTGGAATGCGAAAGAATGCACCCAGGCCCTGGGTCGCACCCACCGCTCCGATCAAGCGCAGGCCCCGGAATACATCTTGGTCACGACCAATCTTCGCGGCCAACTGCGCTTTATTACGTCCATCGCCCGCCGGCTGGGAGCGCTTGGCGCTCTCACGAAGGGGCAGCGCGACACCGGCAGCCAAGGGCTGATGTCGGAGCGGGACAATCTGGAAGGCGAATACGGCACGGCGGCAATCAATCAGATCATCCTCGAACTGCACATTGGCGGCACGATTGCCGGACTCACCATGGCCGAGTTTGAGCGCAAACTGGGGCTGCGGCTGACCGATAGGGAAGGGAACCTCACTCGCAACAGCTTCCCTCCGGTGCGCCAATTCCTTAACCGCCTGCTGGCGTTGAAGGTGGCCGACCAGAACGCGCTTTTCGATGAATTCCAAGATCGCCTTGATGAGCACGTTCAGGCGGCGATTGATGCCGGGATCTATAACCAGGGTGTCGAGGAATACCGGGCGGATCGCATCGAAGTGGTGAGCCCGCCGCGGACTGTGTACGTCGAGCCGTCGTCCAAGGCGGAAACCTACTACGTTCACCTCCGGGCATGGCACCGCCGCACGCCCCGGTCCTTCCATGCCGTTGCCGACGGACGGATGGGTGGCAAGCGGCGGGAGGTTACCGGCTTCGTCCGCGAGATCGCCACGGGGGCGGTGTTCGCGGTCGCCACGGCCCGCGCTCGGACCGATGAATCGGGCAACGTGATAGCGCAAGTCCGGCTTATCGGCCCCTACTCGGAACGCTTCGAGGAAGCTCGTAACCTGTCATCAGCTAAGGCCTTCGCCATCCTGTCCAGCAGCGAAGCCCAAAGCCTGTGGCTGGAACAGGCAAGGGCGACGAAGGAGCTGCAAGGCTACGATCTGAACCTCATTTGCGGCGTTCTGCTCCCTGTCTGGGACCGCCTGGATGCCGGGGGCCGGGTCTTCCGCGTGATCGACGAAACGGGCGCTCAGTACCTTGGTCGCCTGATCCATCCCGGACGCGTGCGTTCCACCCCTGGCGAAGCTGGGCGCCGATCTGAACACGGCCTGGACCCCGGAAGAGGCCATTGACGCGGTTCTTACCGATGTGCGGCTGGATCTGGTGAACGGGTGGAAGCTCAAGCGCGCCCGCGTCAACGGCGAGTATCGGATCGAGGTCGTTGGGTTCCAGCCGTCGGATATCAAGCGTCTGGCCGACCTTGGCTGCCGGCGCGAAATTGTCCAGTACGCGACGCGCCTTTTCGTCCCGACCGCCGATGCGTCGGTGATGACCGCGCTTCTCCGGGTAGCGCCGGTGGCTGAGGACGACGCCGACGCAGCGGAAGCGGCCTAAGTCAGGAAAGGAACCTGTCCGGCACTTCGGGCAGGTTCCGCCGGCTCCCCGAAGGAGCAGGGGAGGGAATCAACTCGCCCCCTCTCCGCCACCTCCGTCCCTCGAATGTCGCGGTCGAACGCCAGTGCGGCGGGAAGGCGAGGAGGGCAGGGGAGCCGGCCAGGATCGCACCCCGACCCTGGATAGGAATGGATACGAAACATGGCGACGAACTACGGCCTGGGGCAGGCCAGCGGGCCTGAGCTACGAGCCCTGCGCAAGGCACTTGGGATCGAATCCCAGCTTGGCATGGCGGCGCTGTTGCACTTCCTGGGCGGCACACCGGTAGCGCGGTCCACGATCAGCCGTCAGGAGAGGCTTGCCGCCGCGTCATCGACAGAGCTGGTCGCGTTCCTACGCTTCCTCGCCCTGGTCAGGCCCAAGCCTCCGGCAGAGGGGGGGAGGTCAACCGAGCCGCCGCTTCCAACTCTCGACGGCTTCCTCGAATGCCGGCTGGGGGCCTCCCGGTCGGACACCGACGCCGGAACCATCGAACAGGCCGCAGCGGACTGGCGCGAACTCCTGCTTTC
>NZ_VUOI01000048.1:0-25924 GCF_015390205.1 Azospirillum sp. INR13 | reverse complement strand
CTGCGATGCCGCAACAGGCGGCTTGGACCACGGGCGCAATGCCGTTATACCGCTGCCAATGCAAAATGATGCGGAGCCGGCGCCGCTGCCGGCCGACAGTAACGGGGACAAGCCGATCATGCCCTTCAGCAGTCAACCGAGCGAGCCCATCCGCCAGCTTCTGGCCGGCATCAGAGCGTTCCGCGCCCGCTATTACGAACGCCGACCCGACAGCATGCGCCAGCTGGCGACCGAAGGGCAGCATCCGGAAGTTCTGCTGATCGGCTGTTCCGACAGCCGCGTCGACCCCGCCCTGCTGACCATGGCCGAGCCCGGCGAGCTGTTCGTCGTGCGCAACGTCGCCAACCTCGTCCCGCCCTATCAGCCAGACGGCGCCTATCACGGCACTTCGGCCGCCATCGAATATGCGGTCAAGTCGCTGAAGGTATCGGAGATCATCGTGCTGGGCCACGCCCAGTGCGGCGGCATCCAGGGCCTGATCCGGCTCCGCGCCGGCCAGAAGTCGGAGGATGATTTCGTGTCCCCCTGGGTGTCGATCGCCGGCTCGGCGCTCGACCCCTATGTCGGGCCGGAAGGCTCCGAACAGGCGCGGGCCGATGCGGAGAAGCTGCAGAACACCCCGGCAATCATCGAACGGGCGGCGGTTCGCGCATCGGTCGACAATCTGATGACCTTCCCCTTCGTTCGCGAAAGGGTGGAAGCCGGGACGCTGAACATCCATGGCTGGTGGTTCGACATCCAGTCGGGCGAGATGTGGGCGATCAACCCCGCCACCCGCCTGTTCCAGCCGGTGGATTAAGAAAGCCGCGCAAACGCCGTACCCAAGCGCGAACACGGGAATTTACCGGCGCCCTACCCTGTTATGAGCGAAGGAAAGAGATTTTCTTCACTCCGACAAGAGGTAGGGAACGCCATGAAGACTGCACTTCCACTTGTGATCCTGGTCGCGGCTCCCCTTGCGCTGGCCGCCTGCAACCAGACCGGCAACAGCGGCGGCAGCAACGGTGGACTGTTTGGCGGCAGCGGCGGCGGCCTGTTCGGGTCGGGTAGCTCCGACTCGCGCTATGCGCGCAACGGCCGCTGCGACGACCCGCGCTACAACACCTCCAACGGAGGGCAGGCAGAGGCAGGTACCGATGACTACGACTGCTCGCGCTATGGCGACGGCTTGAAGCGCTGAACCAGCGCCGCAAGTTCGGCGGCCATACGCCCGGCGACTGAACGCCAGTCGCCGGGCGTCGGCTGCCGGAACAGGCGGGCGGTCGGATACCATGGGCTATCGTCGCGGCCCGCCATCCAACGCCAGTCCGCGGAAAAGGGCAGCGCCACCCAAAGCGGCACGCCGAGCGCGCCGGCCAGATGCGCCGGTCCGGTGCAGGACGACACCACCAGATCCAGATTCGCTATGATCGCCGCCGTATCGGCGAAATCGACGATCTCCGGCGCCAGATCGCTGAAGCCGTCCGGCAACGCCGCTTGCGTGAGATCGGCGCGCCCCGGTCCCATCTGCAACCCATGGAAGCGGCAGCCCGGCACATCAAGGAGCCTGCGCAAGCCGGCCAGCCGCGGAGAGCGCTGGTCGTCGCCGGGAAAACGCGGGTTGCCCGCCCAGACGAGGCCGACCCGCAGCCCCTCTCCTGCCGCAAGGCGCTCGCGCCAGACTGCGACGCGCGCCGGATCGGCCCGCAGATAGGGAACGGTCGCCGGCACGTCGTCCACCACCGTGCCGAAGGCGCGCGGCAGGCTCATCAGCGGGCATTCCAGATCGAAGGGAGGCAGCGGATCACCGCGCGCGATCACCTGCGCCGGCCCGACCACCCCGGCCATCAGCGGCAGCAGGGACGGCTGAACCTCCAGAACCACACGGCCGCCGCGGGCTGCCACCAGCGGGACATAGCGCAGGAACTGCAGCGTGTCGCCTAAACCTTGTTCCGCATAGAGCAGGATGGTCCGGCCCTCCAACGCCTCCCCCCGCCATGTCGGTTGGGAGAAGCGACGCCAGGGCGGCTCGGCACGGTCGTCGTGGCGGCGCCAGTCGAACTCCGGCCAGCCGCCGGCATAATCACCGGCCATCAGCCGGGCGAACCCGAGGTTCCAGTGCAGCCCGGCATCCTGCGGCCGGTCGGCCAGCGCGCGCTCGAACTCGGAGGCGGCCTCGTCCGGCCGGGCCATGGCGATCAGCGCGGTGCCGCGGGCCGCCCACAACGATGGGCCGGGCCGCAGCCGCGCAGCGTTGGCGAAGGCGTCCAGAGATTCGGGGAAGTGCCCGAGCTTCGCCAGCACCGCGCCCAACACCTCCCATGCCTCGCCGCTGTTACGGTCGGACGCCAGCGAGTCGCGGGCAGCAGCCTCGGCCTCGCTCCAGCGGCGTTGCGCGGCGAGAGCGGCGGCCAGGGTTGCGTGAGCCACGGCTGACCGTCCGTTCAGGCGCAACGACCGGCGGGCGCAAAGTTCGGCCGCAAGGGACTCGCCGTGCGACAGAAGCGCTGCCGCCCGGTTGGCAAGCGCGTCGGCATGATCCGGCACCAGACACAACGCCTGACCGGCAGCCGCCAGCGCCGCATCGTGCCGGCCAAGCCTGCGCAGGGCCGCGGACCGGCTGGCATGGGCATCTGCCAACTCCGGCATCAGGCGCAGCGCCCGGCCATAAAGACGCACGGCCCGCGCCACGGCGCCCGCCGACTGCTCGGCCCCGGCAAGATTGGACCAGCCGCCGGCGGAGTCGGGGCGCAACGCCACTGCGAGGCGAAGCCGCCGCAGCGCCGCCGCCATTTGCCCCGTCTGTGCGGCCAGCACGCCGAGAAGCTGCATGGCATCGGCATATTCCGGGTCGGCGCCAAGGATGCGGCGGTAGATATCCTCCGCCTCCGCCACCCGGCCCGCCTGATGGTGGTCGAGTGCGATCTGCAGGGCCTGCGACAAAGTGACCATCGGAACTCTAGCGGGTTGGCGGGGGGCGGCGGTGTTTCGGATCATGCGCCGCGGCGCCGGCGACAGTCCAGTCGGGCACCGTCGCCAATCGTCGCAAACGGTCACAGAATCGGGATTTTCCCTGGATTGTCATGAGACTGACGCATCGCTATTGTCCGCGCCGTTTTCCAAAGGAGCGGATCATGACCTCGCGCCCAGCCCGGGCCTTTTCCAGACACGGCGCCTGCCGGACGCGCGTTCTTGCCGCCGCGGCCCTCATGTTCTCGCTGTGCATCGGCGGAACCGCTCCAGCGATTGCCAGCGAAGGCGCGAAACCGAACGGCTGCCCGTGGGCGCAGGACATCACGCTGGAAATCAACGGCAAGACCCTGACCCTGAAGCAGGAGGCCTTCACCGCCGTGACCGCCGAACCGATCGAGATCGATCAGTTCAAGGTCTTCCCGCTGGTCGACCAGCTGAAGCTGCGCATCATCGGCCCGAAGGGTCGCGAGTGGGAGGCGGCACTGACCCGTCTGGTCAGCGGCAAGCGCTGCAGCGCCTTCTACGCCGGCAAACCCGCTCTGGTGTCGGACGCGGTGCGCGAACCGAACGAACTGATCCTGAACCGGTAGGACGCCGGGACAGCCGCTCAGCTGCCGGCCAGCACCGCCGCCAATTCGTCCAGCGCGGGATCGCCGCCCGGCACCAGCAGCGCCGTGTTCCGGGCGGCCAGCTCCGCGCTGCCGCCAGGCCGCGGCATGAATCCGGCAGCGGCGAACAGCCGGTCCTGCTGGACACGTTCGGCCTCCAGCTCCGCGGCCTTCATTCGGCGGTAGAATGCGTCGTCCTCATCCTTGGCGCGGCGGCGCAGGGCGCGCAAGGGGCGCACGACCTCCTCCCGCCAGCCGGAAATTGCCGAATCGATTCGGGCAAGCTCGGCTTCGGACAGGCGGACGCCGCACGCCAGCCCCGCCCAAGCGGCGAACAGCAGCACATTGACGTCCACCCCGCGCCGGTCCTGCAACGACAGGCAAAGGGCCGGAACCCCCGGCCGCCCGTAGACGGCCAGGGAGAAGTCCCAGAACGGGTTCACCGTCCCGCTCAATCGCCGAAGCTGATGTTCAGGCCGCGGGCGGTCTTGACCAGCGCCCCGTCCAGCTCGACGCAGGAATAATGCTCGATTGCCTCGGTGATCGGCACGTCGATGACGCCGCGATTCGACCAGGCGACCATACGGTTGAACTTGCCCTCCGCGATCAGGTCGACGGCGTGGACGCCGAAGGCGGACGCGATCAGCCGGTCGCGCGGGCTGGGCATGCTGCCGCGCTGGACGTGGCCCAGAACGGTGACGCGGGTCTCGGCCCCGGTGGCGTCGGCGATCTTCTCGCCGATATAGTCGCCGATGCCGCCATAGCGCTTCTCGCCGCCCTGCAGCACCTTCTTGACGCCGGTGCCCTCCAGCGTCTTCACCGCCTCCGACACCACGACAAGGGCGAAGTTGCGGCCGGTATTGCGGACATCCTGGATCTTGGCCGCGATGCTCTCGATGGAATAGGCGATTTCCGGGATCAGGATCACGTCGGCCCCGCCGGCGATGCCGGCCGCCAGCGCGATATGGCCGGCGTCGCGGCCCATCACCTCCAGCACCATGACGCGGTGGTGGCTGGCCGCGGTGGGCTGCAGGCGATCGAGCGCCTCCACCGCCACGGCGACGGCGGTGTCGTAGCCGACCGACACCTCGGTCTTGCCCAGGTCGTTGTCGATGGTCTTGGGCACGCCCACCATCGGGAAGCCGCCCTTTTGCGCCAGCTTGTGCAGGATGGCGAAGCTGCCGTCGCCGCCGATGCCGATCAGGGCGTCCAGGCCGAGTTCGCGGTAGCCGCCGATGATCTCGTCCGACCGGTCCTTCAGCGTGCCGTCGGGCATCGGATAGGCGAAGGGGTCGCCGCGGTTGGTCGTGCCCAGGATGGTGCCGCCCTGACGCATCATGTGCCCGTCGACCGAGCCGAGGTCGAGCGTCTGGTATTGCACCGGCCGCTGCAGAAGGCCCTGGGTGCCTTCCTTGATGCCCAGCACCTGCCAGCCATAGCCGGTGGCGCGGTGGACCACCGCACGGATGACGGCGTTCAGCCCGGCGCAGTCGCCGCCGCTGGTCAGGATGCCGATGCGCTTGCCGGCTTTCTTTGGGGCAGTCATTGAGGGGTTCCCGTCCCGTTCGCCTGTTTGTTGAAATGAACCACCATGTTACCGGAACAGGCATTTCCCGCAATCGTTGCCCGCATCCGCAAAGGTGGAATGCCGACGCCGGAGGATCGCCGCGCTCCTCATGGCCAGAGGACGAAACCGGTGGTTTGACGGTGCCGTCCCGCCGGAAATCTGGTATAGTGCGGCCCGCCCAGCCAAAGGGCCACCCGCAAGAGCACCCCGAACCATCCGGGGCAACGGCCACTTCCTACGGGCGCGATGAACGAGCAAGAGATTTTGAAGGAAAAGCTGGCGAGCTTGCGCAGCGAGCACCGCGACCTGGACGACGTCATCGCCCGGCTCGCCGAACGCGCGCCCTATGATCAGTTGCAGATGCAGCGGTTGAAAAAGCGCAAGCTGATGCTGAAGGACCAGATCATGGTCCTGGAAAGCCGACTCCTGCCGGATATCATTGCTTGACGGCTAGGGCAGCGGTCTCCGGGCAGTCATCCCCGCGAAGGCGGGGATCCAGACGTCTCCATAGACAGCCCATTGTGAAAGCTGGATTCCCGCCTTCGCGGGAATGACGGTCGAAGCGGAAACGATCCGGCTTCGCGCCGGGATTTCAAGCCCCCCTCAGCCCTTCTTCGGCACCGTGAAGAACTGGATGCCCATCTGGAAGCTGCGGGCGATGTTTTCCGCCTTGCCGATCAGGAAGGCTGCGCCGTCCGGCGGGAAGAGTTCGTGGGCGGTCTCGCGGAACAAGCCCAGCCAGCGCTCGAAATGCTGCGGCTCCAGCCCCAGCGAGATGTGGACCGGCATCGGGCGCCCGTCGTAGCGCTGGGTCAGCAGGGCGATGGACGACCAGAAATCCATCATCTTGCGCAGATGCGGCTCCCAATCGGTGATGGCCCGGCCGAAGATGGGGCCAAGCACGTCATCCTTCATGATCTTGCCGTAGAAGGTGCGGACGAGCCTTTCGATCGACGCCTCGTCGATGCCGACGGTGGCCATCCGCTCCTCCGCCATGGCGGTGCGGATATCGCGGCGCTCGTTGCGCTGGTCGTCGCTGGGAACGCTGTCGGTCATGCGATGGGTCCGGTCCGGAATTGCCTAGGGTCTATCCTGTTCATATAGGACGGCACCATAAGTGGAACCATGTTCCACCGGAAGGGCCGGGATGTCGCAGTGGAGGGGACGGATTCGCCATAGGACCGGCCGCGGGCCGGCGCCGGCTCTGGACAGCGGCCCGACTCCACCTATAATGCGCCGCTCTCCGGACCTTGAGGAAAGCGCCACGCCGTGTCCGCCGAACACTCCCCGAACAGCGCCGTTCCGGCCAACGACATCGCGGCCGAAGGCGTTCAGCCGCTGGTCGGCATCATCATGGGCAGCCAGTCGGACTGGACCACCATGAAGCACGCCGCCGATACCCTCGCCGCGCTGGGCATCCCGCACGAGGTCCGCATCGTTTCCGCCCATCGCACGCCTCATCGGCTGGTGGAATACGCCACCACCGCAAAGGCGCGCGGGTTGAAGGTGGTGATCGCCGGGGCCGGCGGCGCCGCCCACCTGCCGGGCATGGCCGCGTCGATGACGCCGCTGCCTGTCTTCGGCGTTCCCGTGGAAAGCCACGCGCTGAAGGGCATGGACAGCCTCCTGTCGATCGTCCAGATGCCGGGCGGCGTCCCGGTCGGCACGCTGGCCATCGGCAAGGCCGGCGCGATCAATGCCGCGCTGTTGGCCGGCTCGGTCGTCGCACTGATGGATCCGGCGGTGGCCGAGGCGCTGGATGGCTGGCGCGCGCGCCAGACCGCGGCGGTGGCCGAGGCGCCCGTCGACGACCCGACCTGACAGCGAGAAGGCCCTACCGCCATGACCGGCAATCAAAGGGGCGCCGCCCTGCCCCGTCTCGCCCCCGGTTCCACCATCGGCATGCTGGGTGCCGGGCAACTCGGCCGGATGACGGCGCTGGCCGCGGCCCGGCTGGGCTACAAGACCCATGTCTACGCCCCCGATGCGGCGGACAGCCCTGCGGCGCAGGTCAGCGCCGCGGCGACCGTCGCCGGTTGGGACGACCTGGACGCGCTGGAAGGCTTCGCCCGCTCCGTCGACGTGGTGACTTTGGAGTGGGAAAATGTCCCCGTGGCGACGGCGGAGCATCTGCGCCGCTTCACCAACCTGCATCCCGGCCCCAACGTGCTGTCGGTGGCGCAGGACCGCATCGCGGAAAAGAGCTTCGTCAACCGGCTGGGCATCGCGACGGCGCCCTGGCGCGCCGCGAACGGCGCCGACGAGGTCGCCCGCGCTGTGGCGGAGATCGGACCGCGCTGCGTCCTGAAATCCACCCGTCTCGGCTATGACGGCAAGGGGCAGGCGCGGCTGGAGGCCGGCAGCGACCCGGCGGCGGCGTGGAGCGCCATCGGCGGCGGAAAGCCCGGCGTCGAGGGCATCGTCGAGGGCTTCGTCACCTTCGCCTGCGAGGTGTCGGTGATCGTCGCCCGCGGTGCCGATGGCGCGATGGTCGCCTATCCGGCAGTGGAGAACCGCCACAAGGACGGCATTCTCGACGTCACCATCGCCCCCGCCACTCCGGACAAGGTTTCGACGGCGACGGCGGCGGAAGCGGACCGCATCGCCCGGCGCATCGCCGAGGCGCTGGACCTCGTCGGCGTCCTGGCGGTGGAGATGTTCGTCACCGCGGACGGCGGCGTCCTGGTCAACGAGATCGCGCCGCGCCCGCACAATTCCGGCCACTGGACCATGGACGCCTGCGCCACCTGCCAGTTCGAACAGCTGGTGCGCGCGGTCTGTGGTCTGCCGCTGGGGTCGGCGGAGCGCGTCGCCGATGCCGAGATGACCAACCTGATCGGCGACGACGTGCTGCGCTGGCCGGAGCTGCTGGCTGAACCCGGTGCCCGCCTGCACCTGTACGGCAAGGCGGAAGCCCGGCCCGGCCGCAAGATGGGCCATGTCAACCGGCTGTTCCCGCGCCGCTGAGTCCCGCCTCCACCGCATCAAGCTCAAGGCCCCGCGACCCCACGGTCGACGGGGCTTTTTTTGTTTGCTTGTCCGCCGCCCCTTATCGACGGCGTTCATTCATTGCGCGTCCGAAATGATCGGCGGGTGTCTGAACAGGAAATAACTCTCATGTCGAAGGGATGGGAAATGGCCGCCCCGGTCGGTTGGTATTTACGGTACGGCTGTCACAAATTGTCGCGTGTCCATGTGCCGAAGGTCATCCGCCACAGATGGGCTTTTAACCTATGTCGACATTGGTTACTCTACGTCACATTCCCGCTGAAATTCTCTAAACTTTGATGCAATTTGTAGCCGCATGACGATGCCCCTGGCGCAGGACAATGCAGGACGCTCCACCCCGGTGATCGGCCCGGTCGTGACCCCGGTGGCCGGTCCGCTTGGACCGCGTCGGCCGCAGTCCGGCCGCGACCGGGACCGTTTCGTCGGCTTCGCCTTCGCCGCCGCCGATCTGCTGATCGAGACGGATGCTCAAGGCAACATCCTGTTTTCCGTCGGCGCCCGCTGCCGCCTGACCAAGGGCGAGGTCGGCGGGTTGGTGGGCACCAACCTGATGGAGATCGTGGCCCTCGGCGACCGCAAATATGTCCATGTCCTGTTCGAGCGCATCAGGGAGAAGGCGCGGATCAAGCCGTCGCGCGTTCTGTTCCAGGCCTTCGACGGGCAGCAGTTCCCGGCCCTCCTGGGCGGCTGCCGGCTCGATTCCTGCCCGGGGTCGCTGTTCCTGACCATACTGCTGACCGTGCCGCCGCGAACCGGCTCCGCCGGACCTGCGGTGCAGGGTGAACTGCTCGACCAGTCCGGCTTCGCCGGCATCCTTGAGGAGCGGCTCCTCGCAGCCCGCGAGAAGGGGATGGACCAGGGACTGACGCTGCTGCTGGTCGAAGGGCTGCAGGCGATGGTCGACGCCATGCCGGAGGGGGCGGCGGCCGAGGTGCGCGACGGCATCGATGCCTATCTGCGCGGCATTTCCGCCGATGGGGACAGCGCAGGCCAATTGGGCGGCGACCGCTATGGCATCGTCCATGCCGCGGACATCGACGGGCACGAGGTGCAGGGCCACATCGCCCAGATCATCGAGGCGGCAGGGGGTGCCCTGCCCGGCGGCATCCGGTCCTGGACCCTGGACATGGCCGACGACCGGCTGGACCCCGCCGACGCCGCCCGCGCCCTGGTCTATACCGTGCAGGCCTTCGCCTCCGCCCAGGGCGGTGAGTTCACCATCTCCAGCCTGGAGGACGGCGCCAACCGCCTGATGGCGGGCGCGGTGGAACGGATCGGACAGCTGCGCGCCACCATCGACAACCGCGATTTCATCGTCGTCTATCAGCCCATCGTCGACATCGCCACCGGCGCCGTCCACCACCTGGAGGCACTGACCCGCGTGGAGGGATCGAGTTCTCCGGCCGACTTCATCACCTTCGCCGAGGATGTCGGGCTGATCTATGATTTCGACCTGCTGCTGACCCAGACGGTGCTCGACACGCTGAAGGAATTCCGCAAGGAACCGAAGCTGCCGGACGTGGCGATCAACCTGTCGGCCAAGACGCTGATGAGCCCGATCTTCCTCAAGCAGTTCCAATCGGTCGTCGCCCCTTATGGCGATCTGGCCGCAAAACTGCTGATCGAGGTGACGGAAACCGTGGTCGTTACCGACATCGCCAAGCTGAACGACGTTTTGCAGAAGCTGCGCCAGGTCGGGTTCCGCATCTGCCTGGACGATGTCGGGGCGGGATCGACCAGCTTCCAGTCGCTCTACGGCATCCAGGCCGACTACGCCAAGATCGACGGCAAGTTCGTCCGCGGTGCGGTCGACAGCCCACGCGACATGGCGATGCTGCGCTCCATGGTGGACGTCTGCCGCCAACTGGGGTTGGAACTGATCGGCGAGCAGGTGGAGGAACCGGTGCATGCAGACCTGCTGACCAACCTCGGCGTGTCGTTGGCCCAGGGTTTTCTGTTCAGCCGGCCATCGCGCGACTTCGCTTATTTCGCCAAGGATTGGTCCAAAGTGCGCAACGGCGGAAAGGTTCTGCTGAGAGGGTGACGCCAGCAGTCGCCGACGACGACCGCCGGTGTCTTCCGCTGGCCGCGCCGGCCGGCCAAGCGGCGTCTCAGGCGGGCAGCGGAACCCGGCAGCCGGGGCAGCTGTCCAGGGCGTCCAGGGCGTCCATTCCCGCGATGCTGTGAACCTGTTCGAGACGGCGACGGGCGGCGTCCAGAAGGTCCCGATTGCGGGCGAGCATATCGTTGCCGGCATATCCGCCGCGCAGCCGCATGCGGCGCAGCAGATCCTCGGCCTGATCCAACGATTCCATGATGCTCATCGCGGTATTGGTGTCCATCGTCGCCCTCATCTTCCTCTTTACCGTCCCGGCCTTCGCGGTGCGATCCGTCACATGGCGGTAACACTAACCACCGAAATTCGCCGTCAGGTAGAGGATATTTGGTCGCACGCCGACAATAAAGAACAGCTTTTTATTTGTTATTATCAATCGATTGAATCGTTTCTCTTCAACCAATCGGTTTGAATGCGGATCACCTTCTCTGTGGCGGAAAATGCCTGACGGCGGGTAAGAACCAGAATGACGCCGCTGCTGGCCGCGATCAGGGGAATCGGCCCGATGATCCAGGCGAGCGCCGCCAGCGCGAAGTAATAGGCACGCATGCCGCCGTTCAGCGCGGTGATTGCCAAGGTCAACGCCTCGCCGATGGTCTCGGCAATGGCCTTGCGGTCCTCGGGGCGAACCGGCGGCATCGGGGCCGAACCGATCAGCGCACAGCAATAATTGTACTGGCGCAGCGCCCAGGTGAACTTGAAGAAGCCGAAGGTGAAGATCACCACCATCAGCAGCATCTTGATCTCGAACAGCTGAGGCGAGGTCTGGACGGTGAAGGACAGGTTGGACACCAGCTGCTGCGCCCGCTCCGCCGCACCGAAGGACCCGATCAGGCCGGCCAGCACCAGCATGTTGGTGGAGGCGAAGAAGGTGCAGCTGTGCATGGTGTGGCCGACCAGCTGCGAATCCATGATGCGGTTCTCGCGTTCCAGCATCCGCTCGATCCAGTGACGGCGCACGATCTTCAGATGCTGGTTGACCACGTTGCGGCCGGTCAGCAGATGATCCTGGATGACGGTGAAGCCGACCCAGGAGCCGACGAACCAGACGAAGGCGATGATGTCGAGCGTGGAGGCATCGGGCGGCATGATGGCGGCATCGCGTCAGGTGGCGGAAAGCCCGCACCGTGTACGCCCGCCGCGCGCGGGTGTCCATTGGAGGATGCCGGGACCGAAGCCGCCGGCGTCACCCCTCCCCCGGCCCGCGGCACTGAACCGCTTTCAGCACATGGACGCGGATGGCGCTGGACAGGTTGCCGGTGCGCGTCTGGTCGATTTCCTCGATCAGGGCATTCACCGACAGGCCGCGCGCCTGCGCCACCGACTTCAGGGCGTCCCAGAACTCTTCTTCAAGGGAAACGCTTGTAGGATGGCCGGCAATCAGTACCGAACGCTTCTTCATGGTCACGCACGCATCGGTTTGCAGGATGGGGGTGGTCAGAGGAAGGCCGGAACGGCCGGGATGGACACCCCCACCCTAACCCCAAGCTTAGCCGGGACCAACCATCCGTTCGGGGCGAACCCATTGATCGAATTGCTCATCCGTCAGGAGTCCGAGTTCCCGCCCGGCCTCCTTTAGGCTTGTCCCTTCCTTGTGGGCCTTCTTGGCGATCCTGGCCGCGGCGTCATAGCCGATGTGCGGGTTCAGCGCGGTGACCAGCATCAGGCTGTCCGACACCAGCCGGGCGATACGGTCGCGGTTGGCTTCGATGCCGACGACGCAGTTGTCGGTGAAGCTCATCGCCGCGTCGGTCAGCAGGCGGATCGATTGCAGGACGTTGTAGGCGATCACCGGCTTGAACACGTTCAGTTCGAAATGGCCGGTGGCGCCGGCCACGGTGACCGTGGTGTGGTTGCCCATCACCTGGGCGCAGACCATGGTCATCGCCTCCGACTGGGTCGGGTTGACCTTGCCGGGCATGATGGAGGAGCCGGGCTCGTTCTCCGGCAGCGACAACTCGCCGATGCCCGACCGCGGGCCGGAGCCAAGCAGCCGGATGTCGTTGGCGATCTTCATCAGCGACACCGCCAGCGTGTTCAGGTGGCCGTGGACGTCGACCAGCGAGTCATGGGTCGCCAGCGCCTCGAACTTGTTTTCAGCCGTGACGAAGGGAAGGCCGGTGAAGGCCGCGACCTCCTCTGCGAAGGCTTCGGCGAAGCCCGGCTTGGCGTTCAGCCCGGTGCCGACCGCCGTGCCGCCCTGGGCCAGCCGGTGGAGCTGCGGCAGCGATCCCTTAACCCGGCCGATGCCGTAGGACACCTGCGCCGCATAGCCGGAGAATTCCTGCCCCAGCGTCAGGGGCGTCGCGTCCTGCAGATGGGTGCGGCCGATCTTGACGATGTCCTGGAAGGCGTCGGCCTTGGCGTCCAGCGCGGTGCGCAGATGCTCCAGCGCGGGGATCAGGCTGCGGACGATCTCGTCGGCGGCTGCGATGTGCATGGCGGTGGGGAAGCTGTCGTTGGACGACTGCCCCATGTTGACGTGATCGTTGGGGTGGATCGGCGTCTTCGACCCATGGTGCCGCCGAGCTGCTCGATGGCACGGTTGGCGATCACCTCGTTCGCGTTCATGTTGGTCTGGGTGCCGGAGCCGGTCTGCCAGACCACCAGCGGGAAGTGATCGGCCAGCCGGCCGTCGATCACCTCGTCGGCCGCAGCCATGATGGCCGCCCCCAGCCTCGGGTCGAGAACGCCCAGCTTCATGTTGGCCGCCGCGGCGGCACGCTTCTGGATGCCCAGTGCGCGGACCAGCGGGGCCGGCATGCGCTCTCCGCCAATGCGGAAGTTTTGGAGGGAACGCTGGGTCTGCGCGCCCCAGTAACGGTCGGCCGGAACTTCGATGGGGCCGAAGCTGTCGGTTTCGGTGCGGACGCCACTCATGGCTGGACCTTTCCTGATCGCCGCTTTTGGTCACGGGTGGGACGGGTTGCAATCGCCGCCGCCCCGCCTGATCTTTGAGGCGATGGCCGCGTCGGCAAGGGACGCCGAGGGCATAGCAAGCATGAGCGTGAGCGACTCGGCGGAAATCCTCTCTCTTTCCCCGAATTTGTTCTTGTTGCGTTCGCGTTTCTTCCGTACGCTTTCCTGGTGAACCGAAGGGCGGGCGTGAAGCTGGCCATCAAAGCGAATGGGGGACGGAATGGACGATCTTGCACCGGACCATGTCCGCGCGTTCATTGCCCGGACGCGCGTTGCGGAGATGAAGAGCCGCGGCTGGCGCGTTCTCGGTCCGGGGGAGGAAGGTTCCATCCTGATGGAAGGACCGATGCTCGCCAGCCGGACGGCGGTGATCGACACGCCGATCGGCGGAGTTTTCGACGATCTGATCGCTCGCGCGATGGAACGTGCCGACGCTCGCGACCGGATGGATGCCCGGCGGGCTGCCTGAGTCCGTCCGCTCAGGTCGGAACTCTGCTTACCCATTGATCCGACTGCGGATTATTGGATTTCTCCGCAGTCGGAGTGTGGCGGATCCAATCTGGCCTTGGCCTGTGGACCATCTCCCGATGACGCCACCAGTAGCGGAACCATCAGCATTTTCAGAGGGTTGTTCCTATCCTATCAGGTTGTGAGGGATGCACCCTTTGGTAGTTCATCCCTCTAAATCCCCGAGCGCTCTGAGAAACCGGACATAGCGTCGCGTGTTGTCATGGGACAGGGCACGCGCCGGGACATCGAGCAGGGAGCCAAAGCAGCAGGTTTCAGGCCGTCAGCCGACACCTTCGGGGTAACTCATTGGAATGGCCATAGTACCATTACCAAAGATCGGAAGTACCCCCGAAGATACGACCTGCAGCATAGCCCTGTTAGGAAGTCCTTAACCGGCCCGATGGCTTTATAAGTCCATCGGGAACGCTCAGGCCAAGGGAGATTTACATGATCGGCGCCGTCAACTCGAAGAAGATCAACGCATCCTCTGCGGCTCACATCGCGCTTCTCGATCAGTTCATTCGGTTGACCCAAGACACCATCGTGGAACAGGACGATGCGTTTGTCCGCGACAGTCTTGTCGATCTTCTGTCCAACCTGCGCAACGAGCGCGCCGACTATGCCGAGATCATCGGCGCGTCCGCACTGAACCGCGCCGCCTGATCCCCGGTCATTCCGGACGGCCCCTCCCGTCCGGACGGTCAGGCCTCAGCGTCCCCTTCCGCCGCCAGCGCCGACAGCGCGTCGCCGGTCAGCCGGTAGGGAAGCCATTCCTTCATCTGGCGGAAGCCCACCCGGTCGTAGAATCCACGCGCCGGGTTCCAGTCCAGGACACTCAGATCCACACGACGGTAGCCGCGCTCCACCGCGCGTTGGGCCACCGCGGCCAACAACTTGCGGCCGACGCCGTAACGGCGGGCATCCGGCGTGACGTAGAGGTCCTCGACATACAGGCCGGGCCGCCCTTCCCAGGTGGAGAAATTCCGGAAGGTCAGGGCGAACCCGACCGGCGCACTGTCCAGTTCGGCGATCAGCGCCTCGAACACCGGCTGCTCCCCCCAGCCGTCCCGGCGGAAATCCTCCTCCGTGGCCTTGACCGCGTCGGCCTCGCGCTCGAACTCGGCCAGTTCGCGGACGAACCGCAGGATGGTGGCGCAATCGGCCTCGACGGCGGGGCGGATGGTGACGGTCGGCATCGGCGGCAGTTTCCCCGGTTGGGACAAAGAAAGGGAGCGGACCATAGCCCGCTCCCCGTCTTTCCGCATCCCCATAGCTGCTGCTCCGTGGCCGCGACTTGGCCGGTCAGTCGTCGCCGCCGCCCTTCAGGTCCAGGATGCTGCGCAGTTCCTGCACCCGCCGTTCGGCGCTGTGTTCGGCCAGCACCCGCTTGCGTGCCCGCCGGCCCAGGTCGGTCAGGTGGTTGCGCGGCAGCATCATCGCCGTGGTCACGTCGTCGGTCTGGGCGGCGACCAGGATCTCCCGGCCGGGCTCGAAGAAGCTGTCCAGCCCCTCCCACTGGTCGGCGACGATTGCGGCACCGCAGGCGGCGGCCAGGAACAGCCGGTCGGAGGGGCACCAGCCGATCCTGCGCTCGTCATCGCGCGCCAGCGTCAGCGCCAGACTGGCGGAAGCCAGGACGTCGGCATGCTCGGCCGGGTCGAGGTCCGGGAAGGTCAGGATGTTGGAGGCGCGCGGCATCCCGTCCGGCAGGTCGGTGCCGACCAGCACGAAGCGCCGCCGGGTCAGCCGTTGCGCCGGATCGATGAAGAAGTTGCCCAATCCCTCGCGAATGCCGTCGGGGCCGGCGACGATGCAGCAGAGGTCGCCCAGATAGTCCCGCTTGAAGTCGCCGGGCTTGTCCGCCTCCGGCACGATCCAGGGATAGAGCGGCGCCACCGCCTCCGCACCCGCCTTGGCCCGATAACGCTCCAGCGCCGGCCCGCCGCAGGAGGCGAGGACCATGTCGAAGCCGCCCAGCCCGTCCGCCGGCAGATGGTCCACCGTCTCCCCGGCCTCCAGCGCCGTCAGGCTGACCGGAGCCTCCGGATCGTAGAGCGCGCGGCGCACGGCCTTGGAGTTGCGGACGAGATTGGCGGCGGCGCGGGCATCCGGCCCCTGCGCCACCACCAGCGCCACGCCGGCATCGTCGGCCTGTGCCGCCGCGTCCACCGCCACTGCATCCCAATCGGCATAGGACAGCACGTCGCCGCCGGGTATCGTCCAGGGCGTCGCCGTGGCGGGACCGGTCCGTTCGACCGCGACCACGCGATGGCCGCGGATCGCCAGCGCCTGGATCAGCGCTCGCCAGCGCACCATGTGGCCGCCGTCGTGGCGATACCCGTTGGTCAGGCCGAAGATCACGATTTTCATGGCGTCGGCACCTTTGGCGTTCCGTGGCAGACGGCGGCCGCTTCATGGAAACGGCAGCTAATCAACGCGGCTGATCGGGGCGGGTTCCGGCATGTGCTCCGGGTACCGCTTCCCAAAGCGGAAGCGGTCCCAAAGGACGAAGACCTGCCGGGCGAGGGCCGCAAAGCTATCGGTACGAAAAGAGATATGGACCGCGCCGCTCCCCGTGCAAGCACGCCCGCGGACGGGCTGCGGTGCAAACCGCGGTGTTGTCCCTGGTGACGGTGAATTGGCGGTTGAGCGGCGGGGCCGGGCGTCCTAGGGTCACGCTCCGCCTTTCCCTTCCGATCACGGTCGAGCGCATGCGACTTCCGTTCCGTCATCCCGCCCGCCTCCTTCTCGCCACCCTGCTGATGGCCGGTTGCCAGAGCACCGGCGCCACCGCCCCGGTTGCGGGTGGCCCGGCCGCCACCGGAGCCTCGGCACCGCCCGCCGTCCAGGCGCAGGCCACCGTCCAGCAATCCGTCTCCTTCGCCGAATGGCTGGTGGCGTTGCGCGCCGAAGCGCTGTCGCAGGGCATTCGTCCGCAGACCTTCGACCGCGCCTTCCAGCGTGTGAAGCTGTCCGACCGCGTCGTGGAGCTCGATTCGTCCCAGCCCGAATTCACCCGGCAAGTGTGGCAGTATTTGGACAGCGCCGTGAATGAAAAGCGCGTCCAGGACGGCCGGCGGCGGTTGCAGGAGCAGGCGGCGTTGCTTTCCCGCATCACCCGACGCTCCGGCGTTCCGGGGGAAATCCTGGTCGCCTTCTGGGGCGTGGAATCCGATTTCGGCAAGTCGACCGGGAACTTCTCCGTCATCGATGCGCTGACCACGCTGGCATTCGAAGGCCGCCGCGCCGCCTATTTCCGCTCGGAACTGCTGGCGGCGTTGCGCATCCTCGATTCCGGCGACATCGCGCCGGAGCGGATGACCGGCTCCTGGGCCGGGGCCATGGGCCAGACCCAGTTCATGCCGACGGTCTTCCTGCGCAACGCGGTGGACGAGGACGGCGACGGTCACCGCGACATCTGGGGAAGCATGCCGGACGTGCTGGCCTCCACCGCCAAATTCGTTCTCGCCAACGGCTGGAAGCAGGGAGAGCCCTGGGGCCAGGAGGTGCGGCTTCCGGACGGCTTCCCCTATGACCAGGCGGAGTTGAGCATCACCAAGCCGCTGTCGGAATGGCGCCGGCTGGGCGTGCGTCCGCTCGACGGCAGCGATCTCTCGGGCGACGCTCCGGCGGCGATCCTGGTGCTGGCCGGGCATCGCGGCCCGGCCTTCCTGGTGCGCGACAATTTCCGCGCGATCATGCGCTACAACCCGTCGACCAGCTATTCGCTGGCCGTCGCCCTGCTGGCCGACCGCATGACCGGCAAGCCCGGCGTCCAGGGCGGCTGGCCGCGCGAGGAACAGGCGCTGAGCCGAGACGAGCGCATCGACCTGCAGCAGCGGCTGGCGTCGCTGGGCATGGAACCGGGCGCGGCGGACGGCATCGTGGGAGCGAACACGCGCAACGCCGTGCGCCGCTTCCAGGCGTCGATCGGGGAGATCCCGGACGGCTTCGCGACCAAGGCGCTGCTGGAGCGGTTGCGGCAGCGGTCTTGAGGGGGAGCTGGGTTGGTGGGGTTAGACCCCCACCTATCCTCCCCCGCTGGGCGGGGGAGGGACTGCCGCCGCTTTCCTGGATAAGCACCTGTCCCCTCCCCCGCCCAGCGGGGGAGGGTTAGGGTGGGGGTCTAACGCATCCGGACGGAACCACCCTCGCCCACCATCCCGCCTCGCACCAGCCCCCAAGCCGCCGGCAGCAGCATCGCCGCTACCCCGGCACCGACCAGCGCGTCGGGTGCCCCATCCAGCAAAAGCCAGCTCACCGCCAGCCCCACCAGCCCGGCGGCCAACGGCAGAACATCCTTACGCGAGCACAGCCAGATCGCCCGCAAGGTCAACGTGCCGCTCCGTCCGGCGAACAGCAGGGTCGCGGCCGTCACCGTCACCCCGATGGCGAACAGCAAGGCAAGGCTGGCGAGCGGAACGTCGGGCAATGACATGCCGGCGATGCTCCGCCCGGCCGCCACGACAAGCGCCACCGCGGCTCCTGCCAGTGCCGCTCCCTGCACGGCCGACAGCCGTGCACGCCATTCCGGGGCGTGGCCCATGCCCGCCAGCGCCACCCCATTGGACGCCGCGTGGTTCAGCACCAGCAGCCCCGCCGCCCACAGGGAAACCGCCTGCGTCGCATCGGCGGCGGCAAGCAGCAGGGCGCCGAGCAGCCCGTTCACCACCATCGACATCCGCATGATGTGCTTCAGGTCGCCCGACCCGCCTGTCGGCCGGGGGGCTCCGCCGCCGCCACAGGAACCGCCACAGCATCCGCCGTCCATCGTACCGCCCTTTCGCAAACGACCAGGAAGACGGATCATAGGAGCGGTCCGGCGGCCCGTCCATTCCCATCAGGGTATTCTCATATAAATATCGTTCGGTAGAGACCTGCATCGAAAGAGGTGCCTGCACGGCGACGCAACCCTTTCGAAGAGCGGCAGGGATAACCGTGGCTGCCGAAGGGTGCAGGCGACGTCTCATTGGTCGGTTACCCGTCCCCCTCCATGAAAACGGGTCCGGCGAGGCGGATATGGGGAAGACACAGCCGCATCATCGGAACCGCTCCATGACGAAGCGCCCCGCCTCTCCCGTCAAGATCCTGATTGTCGACGACAATCCGCTGCTCCAGCGGGCGTTGAAAGACATGCTGGGGCTTTGGGGGGTGGGCCAGATCACCGCGGTCGCCAACGGCCAGGAGGCCAAGGACGCGCTGCGCCGCGAGGTTTTCGACCTGATGGTGACGGATTGGGTCATGGAGCCGGTGGGCGGCGCCCAGCTGATCCAGTGGGTGCGTCAGTCGGTGAACAGCATGCGCCCCGCCATGCCGATCATCGTGCTGACCGCGAATGCCGACCTCGCCACCGTGCGCAGCGCCTGGGATGCCGGGGCAGACTCTGTTCTGGCGAAGCCGGTTCCCGCCGCGACGCTGGCCCGCCGCATCGACGCGGTGCTGAACCGCCGCGAAACCGCGCCCCGCAGTCATAGCGGCAGTTCGGGCAGTGCGGAAACTCGAAACGAAGGCCGCACCGACGGCTCCGGCCCATCCTCTCCCCAGCCCGCCGCTTTGCGGCCGGCATCGGGGGGCGGCGCGGCGCAGCTCCCACCGCCGGCTCCGACACCCCTTCCCCCTGCGGCAACGCCGCCGGACCAAGGCGCTGCAACGCTGCGCAACAGCGATCCCAAGCGGGTCCGGCTGATGCTGGCGCTCGACAAGCTGGAAGCTGCGATCGACCGCCCCGATCCCATCGGCAGCCGGCTGCGCCATGCACTGTCCGACCTGCAGCTGGCCGCCACCGGCGATTCCGCCGCGTCGGCGATCGTCGCGTCGCTGTCCACCTGCATCACCTGGGTGGAACCGGATGTGGAGGGTTATGTCGATGCCCTGCAGGCTCACGCCGCGGCGTTGCGCTGGCTGGTGGGCTCCGACGGCGGCACGCAGGCGATGGCGGTGGCGCTGTGCCTGATCCGCACGCTGCGCGCCAGCGTCCGCACGCTGGCCGCCCGTGGGCACACCGACTTCGGCAATTGGCCGGAGGGCGGCAGCCCGACGCCTCCGGGCAAGTCCCCCCTGACGGGACGCTGAGTCCGCCCCCATATCGTCTGGAGAGGGTCTGGGCGAGAAGGAGCGGAGCAGGAAATTCCACCAGGCAGGGCTTTCCATACGCTCCGTTACGGAATACCGCCGGTTGCCGCGCCGTTCCTTGCTTTTTGTAGAACGGCCGGCCACGGGCGTTGCGATATAAGACAGCCTTTATTACCTTTTTGCCCAGCGAACAAATCGGCGCCCCAGCACTCCGCCATGGAGTTTGCCAGGCTGCCGACCGATGGGAGGGAATGAAGAATGGCGCTCGCAACCGTATCGCCGGCAACTGTCTCACTCGAAGACAAGTACGCGCTGGAACAGGGCCGCGTGTACCTCACCGGCACCCAGGCGCTTGTGCGCCTGCCGATGATGCAGCGCCAGCGCGACCTCGCCGCCGGGCTGAACACCGGCTGCTTCATTTCGGGCTATCGCGGCTCGCCGCTGGGCGGCTTCGACCAGAATCTGTGGAACGCCCGCAAGTTCCTGGAAAAGAACCACATCCAGTTCCAGCCCGGCGTGAACGAGGAGCTGGGCGCGACGGCCGTCTGGGGCAGCCAGCAGGTCGGCATGTTCAAGGGCGCCAAGTATGACGGCGTCTTCGCCATGTGGTACGGCAAGGGTCCGGGCGTCGACCGCTCCGGCGACGTGTTCAAGCATGCCAACGCCGCCGGCACCTCCAAGCACGGCGGCGTGCTGGTGCTGACCGGCGACGACCACAACTGCAAATCCTCCACCTTCCCGCACCAGTCCGAACACGCCTACATGCACGCCATGATCCCGGTGCTGAACCCGTCGGGGGTGCAGGAGATCCTGGATTACGGCCTGATCGGCTGGCAGATGAGCCGCTATTCCGGCTGCTGGATCGCCATGAAGACCATCGCGGAGACGGTTGACACCTCGGCGTCGGTCTATATCGATCCGCACCGCGTCTCCCCCGTCATCCCCGCCGACTTCGCGCTTCCGCCGGGCGGCCTGAACATCCGCTGGCCCGACCCGCCGCTGGAGCAGGAATACCGGCTGATGAAGCACAAGCTGTACGCCGCCCTTGCGTTCGCGCGTGCCAACAAGCTGGACCGGGTGGTGATGGAAAGCCCGCGTCCGCGCTTCGGCATCGTCACCACCGGCAAGAGCTATCTCGACGTCCGTCAGGCCTTCGACGAGCTTGGCATCACCGAGGAGATGGCGGCCGACTGGGGCATCACCGTCTACAAGGTCGGCATGCCCTGGCCGCTGGAGCGCGACGGCGTCCGCCACTTCGCCGAGGGTCTGGAAGAGATCATCGTGGTGGAGGAGAAGCGCGCGGTCATCGAGAACCAGCTGAAGGAACAGCTCTACAACTGGAACCCCGAAGTCCGCCCGAAGGTGGTCGGCAAGTTCGACGAAGAGGGCGAGTGGATCCTGCCGAGCGCCGGTGAACTGTCGCCCGCCCAGATCGCCGTGGTGATCGGCCGCCGCCTGCAGCGCTTCATCGACAACGAGAACCTCGTCCGTCGCATCGCCTTCCTCGATGCGCAGGAGAAGCAGAAGGCCCATGTGGCGCGCGTGGTGCGCAAGCCGACCTTCTGCTCCGGCTGCCCGCACAACACCTCCACCGTCGTGCCGGAGGGCAGCCGGGCTCTTGGCGGCATCGGCTGCCACTATATGGCGACGTGGCTGGACCGTTCGACCGACACCTTCACCCAGATGGGCGGCGAGGGCGTGCCGTGGGTCGGTCAGGCCGCCTTCACCGAGGAAAAGCACATCTTCGCCAACCTGGGCGACGGCACCTATTTCCACTCGGGCATCCTGGCGATCCGTCAGGCCATCGCCGCCAAGGTGAACATCACCTACAAGATCCTGTTCAACGACGCGGTCGCCATGACCGGCGGCCAGCCCTTCGACGGCACGCTGACGGTGCAGTCCATCGCCAACGTCCTGCGGGCGGAAGGCGTGCAGCGCATCACCGTCGTCTCCGACGAGCCGGAAAAATACGGCATCAACAACGGCCTGCCGCAATACAGCAACGTCGAGCACCGCGACGACCTCGACCGCGTGCAGAAGGAGATGCGCGAGGTCCCCGGCGTCAGCGTCCTGATCTATGACCAGACCTGCGCCACCGAGAAGCGCCGCCGCCGCAAGCGCGGCAAGATGGTGGACCCGGCCAAGCGCGTGGTCATCAACGAGCTGGTCTGCGAGGGCTGCGGCGATTGCTCCGCCAAGTCGTCCTGCGTGTCTGTGATCCCGCAGGAGACCGAGTTCGGCCGCAAGCGCCAGATCGACCAATCCAGCTGCAACAAGGACTATTCCTGCACCAAGGGCTTCTGCCCCAGCTTCGTGACGGTGGAGGGCGGCCAACTGCGCAAGCCGAAGCCGGCCGCTGCGAAGTCGGCCGACGCCACCGCCCTGCCCGCCCCCGCGCTCCCCACCTTCGACAAGACGTGGGGCCTCTACGTCACGGGTGTCGGCGGCACCGGCGTCGTCACCATCGGCGCGCTGCTGGGCATGGCCGCCCATATCGAGGGCAAGGGCGTCGGCGTGCTCGACATGACCGGCCTTGCCCAGAAGGGCGGCGCGGTTACCAGCCACATCCGCATCGCCAATACGCCGGAGGACATCCACTCCGTCCGCATCGCCGCCGGCGGGGCCGACGCGGTGCTGGGCTGCGACCTGATCGTCGCGGCGGCGGGCGACGGCCTGTCGAAGATGACCGCCGGCCGCACGCGCGCCGTCATCAACACCCATGACAGCATCACCGCCGACTTCATCAAGAAGCCGGACATGGTGATCCCGGTGCGCGATCTGGTCGGCGACATCAGGAAGGCCTGCGGCGACGCCAATGTCGATGCCTTCGATGCGACGAAGCTCGCCACCGCGCTGCTGGGCGACAGCATCTACGCCAACCCGTTCCTGATGGGCTATGCCTGGCAGAAGGGCCTGATCCCGCTCAGCGAGGACTCGATCCTGAAGGCCATCGAACTGAACGGCGTGTCGGTTAAGCTGAACCTCGACGCCTTCCAGTGGGGCCGCCGCGCCGCCGTCGATCCGGCATCCGTCGAGGCCGCCGTTGCGAAATCCACTGGGCCCCAGGAGCCGGTGCAGGCCGCTTCGTCGCTGCTGCTCGACCAGCGCCGCCAGTCTGCCAGCCTGGAGGAGGTGATCGACCGCCGCCACCGCTTCCTGGTCGATTACCAGGACGCCGCCTACGCCGCCCGCTATCACGCACTGGTCGACTGGACCCGCCGGATCGAGCAGCAGAAGGTCCCCGGTTCCACCGTGCTGACCGAGGCGGTCGCCCGGTCCCACTTCAAGCTGATGGCCTACAAGGACGAGTATGAGGTGGCCCGCCTCTACACCGACACCGGCTTCGTCGAGAATGTGGCGCGCATGTTCGAAGGCGACTGGAAGCTGACCTTCCACATGGCCCCGCCGGTGATGGGCGAGACCGGGGAGGATGGGGGCGAGCCGAAGAAGAAGAGCTTCGGCCCGTGGATGCTGCACGCCCTGCGCCTGCTGGCCAAGGGCAAGCGCCTGCGCGGCACCCGGCTCGACCCGTTCGGCCGCACCGCCGAGCGCCGCCAGGAACGCCAGTTGATCGCCGAGTACGAGGCGGTGATGGGCGAAATCCTGCACGGCCTGACCCGCGAGAAGCTGGATCTGGCGGTGGAGATCGCCAAGCTGCCGATGGAGATGCGCGGCTACGGCCCGGTGAAGGCCCGCAACGTGTCGGTGGCGAAGGCGAAGGAGGCCAAGTTGCTTGAGGCCTACCGCGCCCCGGTCGCCGCCCCGCAGCCGCTGGCAGCGGAGTGAGAAGGTTCGGACTGATCAGTGAGATGACGTGAGGCGAAGACGCTCTCCCCGCTTACCCGCGGGGAGGGCGCTTTCCATATCAGCCTCGCTTGGCCCCGGCGGTCATCATCCAGATCGCGCCGAAATACACCGCGGTGCCGAGCAACGCCGCATAAAGGATGATGGTGGGGTGAAAGATGAAGCCGATGGGCAGGATCAGCAGCATCAACGCCGCAGCGAGTAGCCCGAGCAGGAAGATGCCGAGATTGAACTGCTCATAGACCGGGGCATTCAGGTCGGTGTGGGTGGTCATGGTGCTTGCTCCATTCGGTGCCGCAGGCGCCGCGGCGGGCAACTAACATCAGAATATGCTAATTGTCCTGTCGGAGCCGGACATTGCGAATTCGCAATGAATTCAGGAGCATGCGCATCTTTTTGAAGCGATGCGGACATGGTGCCGCGCCATTCCATCGCAGAATTGACCTGTTCGACGTGACGCGCTAGTCTTTCTAGTCCGACATTTCAAGGGGGGCGGAAATGGGAAGTAAACGCAAAGGGCATTCGACAGGATTATCCATACATAAGGATTTGGAAAAAGATATAGTCGGAACTTTATCATCAGCGTTACAAAAAAGTGGACTCGCGATCACAGAGCCAGTCAATCGCGGAGAAATGCGCAGCAATGCATTCGGACGATTGTCCAGAATTAGAGAAAAGTCGATTAATTTGGTTGGAGTATTCGATAACAGCCGCTCCGCACCAACAAATAAATAATTACTTTTCTTAAGGCTTTGTAAAATGAACGGCGATCAAAAAATAGTTGATAGAAATTTAACCGACTATATAGCGCAATGTACTGTAGATTTGTTCATCTTGCTCGATAGAATGACAAAACAGCATTTCAGAACGTCGAATTATAGTGTGGTTTGCTTCCCTTCAATGAAAATACTGAGTGACGTCGCTCACCAGTGGGACCTTGAGTTGAGGAATCTGGAAACTCAGCAGCCCAATGGCATTAGACCTACGAAATCGATTGCCACTCTGAGCTTTTGGATTAAGAAATTAAAGCCAATCAGAGCCTTTTACGTTCCGAAGTCAAAAGAAACACAGGATAGCGCTCCAAGTGCATCCTGCCCGGTATGCGGTACGCCTTCGGCAAATGGGCGACCGAGCGGCGAAGATATGGAAGCACAACTTCGTGCCGCAATGAACAACTTCGACCTGGAAATTCACGATATCAATGAACGAATTTCAATAACATTAGCCATTGAACAGCTTGTCGATTACGCAACCGGTGAGGACTACCTCCTACATAGAACTGTTATTTCTGAGGAAGGTATTCATTTTAACCGCGGAGACATCGTTCGATTCCTTGAAAAGTATTTCCATCAGAGGCTTGGAAAGGGATCAGCGACAATTTACGATAATATGATTATCAATATGCGATACAGAACTTTTGCAACACATCATCTTGTGCACATTTTAGATCAGATATTGTTTTCGATCACACACATGAATGATGAAAAGAAAGAAACTCACAAGAAAGAGCGCTCCAGAAAACTGCGCATAGCATTATCAGGAGTAACCTGACCTTCTGACTGCCTTGTGATCGCGGGGTGAGGGCGATCAGGCCGAATGCCGGCCTTCCCTACCCCACCGGAAACCGAAGCACGAAGCGCGTCCCCTTCCCCCCGCCCTCCTCCAGCGCGATGCTGCCGCGCATCGTGCCGGTCATGATGTTGGCGCAGATGCTGAGGCCGAGGCCGCTGGCGCCCATGCCGCGCTTGGTGGTGAAGAAGGGTTCGAAGATGCGCGGGCGGATGTCGGCGGGAATGCCCTTGCCGTCGTCGGCATAGTGCATCTCGATCCAGCCGGCCGGCTGCTCGCGGGCGGACAGAAGAATTCGGCCCGCCTCGCCCTCGTCATAGGCATGACCAGGGCGTTGATGATCAGGTTCGCAGCACCTGGGCGAAGGCGCCGGGATGCCGTCGACGATCAGGCGGCGGATGTCCAGTTCCACCGTCACCCGCGTGCGGCGCAGGCGGGGGCGCAGGCTCAGCAGCACTCGTCACATAGGCGGCGAGGTCGAAGGGGCGGCGCTCGCGCTCGCCTGATCGGAGCAACCTGCTTGAAGCTCTGGATCAGGCCTGTGGCCGCTCCACGTTCGACAGGATCATCCGCGTCGATTCCCATGCAACGTCAGGAATTCCTGGAAATCGCTGCGACGGATGCGGTTCTCTCGAACAGGTGCGGATGCGGCACTCCTCGCCAAGGTGGGAGATGGCGGTCAGGGTGACGCCGATGGGTGTTCACTCATGCGCCACGCCGGCGACCAACTGGGCCAGGGAGGCCAGCTTTTCGGCCTGGATCAGGCTGGCTGGGCGTCGCGCAGTTCGGCCTCGGCGC
>NZ_VUOI01000047.1:0-22606 GCF_015390205.1 Azospirillum sp. INR13 | reverse complement strand
CGCAGGCTTTTCCACGATGTTGGTCAGCGGCAGGACGAAGCGCTCCTCCCCCACCGAGATCACCATGCCGTCCAGCACCGCCAGCGTCAGCGGCAGCGACAGGACGAAGCGCGAGCCCTCGCCCGGCGTCGAATAGACGCCGATGCGCCCGCCCAGGCTGGAGATGTTCCGCCGCACCACGTCCATGCCGACGCCGCGGCCGGACAGGTTCGACACCTGATCGGCGGTGGAGAAGCCGGGCAGGAAGATCAGGTGGTCGATCTCCTCGTCGGACATGGTGGCTCCGGGCTGGACCAGCCCCTTCTCGATGGCCTTGGACAGCACCTTGGCGCGGTTGATGCCGCGGCCGTCGTCCGTCACCTCGATCACGATGCGGCCGGACCGGTGGGCGGCGGACAGATGCACGGTGCCGGCGCGCGGCTTGCCGATGCGTTCGCGCTCCTCCGGTCCCTCCAGCCCATGGTCGATGGAATTGCGGATCATGTGGGTCAGCGGGTCGACGAGGTTCTCCACAACCGTCTTGTCGACCTCCGTCGTCTCGCCCGACGTGACCAGCATCACTTCCTTGGCAGTCGCGGCGGCGCATTCGCGCACCAGCCGCGGCATGCGGGAGAAGACGCTGGAGACCGGCTGGGCGCGGATGGACATCACGCTCTCGCGCAGCTCGCGGGTGTGCTGGGCGAGGCTCTCCAGCCCTTCCAGCAGTTCCTGGAACTGGCCGGGCGGCAGGTCGCGCAGATGCTCCGCGATCATCGCCTGTGTGATGACCATCTCGCCGACCATGTTCACCAGCCGGTCGATCTTGTCGAGGTCGACGCGGATGGTGTGGGTGGTCGGCCCAGAATGGTCGCCGCTCGTGCCGCCGCCGTTTCCGCGTTTGGCGACGTCGGCGGCCTTCGCGGCGCCGGGGGAGCCGGAGGTGGCGGCCGGCGCCGCTGCGGCCGGCGCGGAGGCGGGTGCCGCCGGTTTCGGCAGGTTGGCGGCCGGCAGAGGCTCGGCCGCCTGGATGACGGCGGGAGGCGGCGCCTCGGCGCCGATGCGGATGTCGCAGTCGTCGGCGACGAACTCGAACACGTCGTCGATCTGGGCGCGGTCCACCTGCGGGTCGGCCAGCAGCGTCACCGTCCAGGACAAATGCAGCAGCTCGGCGTCGAGGTCGCGCAGGGAGGGCAGCTTGTCCAGGTGACAGACCACCTCCGCGTCGCCGAGACGGCGCAGGGCGCGCAGCATGTAGGTCGGCTCGTTGCCGGACAGCAGCAGTTCGGCCTTCGGGCGGAAGACGATGGTCCAGCGGACCTTTCCCTCCGGCACGGGGCCTGAAATCGGAGGGGAGGGCTGGTCGTCGCGTGCGGCCTGGATGGCGGCCAGCGCGTCGCCGAAGATGCCGGCCTCGTCATCCTCGTCGTCGGGATAGAGGGCGGATGCGGAGGCGGGCGCCGCAGGCTCCTCCGCCGGGGCCTCGGCCTTGCGCAGGAAACGGCGCAGCGCCGCGACGGTGTCGTCGGTGGTGCCGGCCGGCGCGTCGGTCTCGTCGGCGGCATGGGCCAGCAGGCGGGCCAGCACGTCGTTGGCGCGGATCAGCGTGTCGACCAGCCCGGTGGTGACGGGGATCTCGGCGTTGCGCACGCCGTCCATCACCGTCTCGAACTCGTGCGCGAAGGCGACGAGGTCGTTGAAACCGAAGGCGCCGCCGCCGCCCTTGATCGAATGGACGGCGCGGAAGATCGCGTTCACCTCGTCCATGTCGATCTCGCCGGGGGCGAGGCGCAGCAGCCCGGCCTCGGCGACGGCCAGGAGTTCGGCGCTTTCGTCGAAGTAGGTCTGCTTGAAGCGGCTGAGATCGTCCACGGCTCTACCCTCCTTACCGTCCGCTGCCCTTACCGTCCGCCGCGGGTCAGCCGCAGACCTTCTGCACCACCGACACCAGCTTGTCGGGGTTGAAGGGCTTCACGATCCAGCCGGTCGCTCCGGCGGCCCGGCCCTCCGACTTCTTGCTCTCGTCCGCTTCGGTGGTCAGCATCAGGATCGGCAGGGTGCGGTGGGCGGGAATGGCGCGCAGCCTGCGGATCAGGGTCAGCCCGTCCATCACCGGCATGTTCAGGTCGGTGATGACCAGATCGACCTTGTTGGTGGCGATGGCGCTCATCGCCTGCTGGCCATCGGCGGCCTCCACCACGTCGTAGCCGGCGCCGCGCAGGGTGAAGGACACCATGTCGCGCATGGTCCGCGAATCATCCACCGTCATCACTTTCTTCTTCACGCTCGGCTCCATTGCTTCAGCCAGGCGGCGAGACCCAGATCCTCGCACGCTTCGGACAGGACCTCGGACGGGGCGGCGAGGACGAAGGCGGCCCCGCGGTCGGCCGCGTCACGGGCGGCGACGACCAGCGCCTGGATGCAGGCGGCGCTGATCCGCTCCACCGCGTCCGCCTGCACCGTGACGTCCGCCGACGCCTTGAAGGCGGCGCGCAGGCTGTCGAGCAGAGGTTGCGCCATGGGCAAATCCAGGTCGCTGGGCAGGCCCAGGCGAATCCGCCCGCCATCCTCCTCCGTCCACTTGATCAGCGACACGCCACCCCTCCGTCCACAGCAGACGCACTCTTGCGCATTCCGGTTGCAGCAGCGACGTTGCCAGAAGGCGTCTCAAGGATTCGTTAAGCGGAAGTGATGGATGGACGGGGCGTCGTTGAGAAGTTGGGGATAACCGCAGTCAAAATTGGGACATGCCGCCGGGATCGGAGCAGGGGTATGTGGGTCAGCCCTTTGCCCGCGCGATCAGCGGGCGGAATTCCGCCAGGACCGATTCGTAGACCGGGCGCTTGAATGCGACGATCAGGCCCGGCAGTTCCTCCGCGTCGATCCATTTCCAGGCATCGAATTCCGGATGGCCGGTGTCGAGCCGGATGTCGGCCTCGTCGCCGGTGAAGCGGGCCAGCATCCACATCTGCTCCTGCCCGCGCCAGCGGCCCTTCCAGACCTTGCCCAGCAGCTCATCGGGCAGGTCGTAGCGGTGGGGGGCGGCGGTCATGGCGATGAACTCCGCCTTCGCGGTGCCGATCTCCTCCTCCAACTCGCGGAAGGCGGCGGTGCGGACGTCCTCGCCGTCGTCGACCCCGCCCTGGGGCATCTGCCAGTCGGCCTCCGACCCGCAGCGTCTGGCGACGAACACCTTGCCGCGGCCGTTCAGCAGCATGATCCCGACGCAGGGGCGGTAGGGCAGGGTGTTGCGGTCGATGGGGGCGGTCATGCCGGGGGCTCCGTTCGGGTCAGGCTTTGGTGACGAAGAAATAGACGGTCATCGCGGCACCCACCAGGATCACGACCTTGCGCAGGAAAGGCGGCGGGATGCGGCGGGCGACCGAGGCGCCGGCATAGCCGCCGGCCATGGCGGCGACCAGCATGATCAGCGCCTCCGTCCAATAGACGGCGCCCCCGGCGACGAAGGCCGCCACCGCCACCGCGTTGAGGCAGCCGGAGACCAGCGACTTCAACCCGTTCATCGCATGCAGGTCGGTCAGGCCGAAGACGCCCAGCGTCGCCAGGATCAGGATGCCGATGCCGCCGCCGAAATAGCCGCCATAGACGGCGATCAGGAACTGCACCGCCAGCACCGTGCCGTGGCCGATGGTGCAGGTGCGGCGGATCCAGGCCGACGCCTTCGGCCCGACGGCGAACAGCAGCGTCGCGAACAGCAGCAGCCAGGGGACGATGGCCTCGAAGGTCCGCTGCGGCGTCCACAGCAGCAGAAGCGCGCCCAGCAGCCCGCCCACAAGGCTGATGCCGAGGAAGGAGGGCAGGTGGATCTCACGGATGCGCCCCAGTTCCCGCCGGTAGCCATAGGCGCTGGCCAGCGCGCCGGGCGACACGGCGACGGTGCTGGTGGCGTTGGCGTTCAGCGGCGGCACGCCGGCCAGGATCAGCGCCGGGAAGGTCAGGAAGCTGCCGCCTCCGGCGACGGCGTTCAGCACGCCCGCGAAAAAGGCGGAGACGATCAGCAGCAGCGTCAGCATGTCACCTTACCCGAAAACCATGATCCGGCAGGACCGGCGCGTTGCGTTTTGCACACGCCCGCCCATACCGCAACGCCGAAGTCCCACAACCGCGCGGCTTTCGCAACCCCGAACAATTCGTTAAGGTCGTCGTCCCTTCAACGGATAGAGTGTCCGGAGACCTCCATGTCCGCCCTGCTCGACACCACCGACGCCCTGCACGACCAGATGATCGCCCTCGGCCGCGCCGCCCGCGCCGCCGCGGCCACGCTGGCGACCGTGCCAGGGCCGTCGAAGGACCGGGCGCTGAGGGCGGCGGCGGCAGCCATCCGCGCCCGCGCGTCCGAGATCAAGGCCGCGAATGCCGAGGACATGGCGAACGCCCGCGACCTGTCCGGCCCCATGCGCGAACGGCTGATGCTGGACGACACGCGCATCGAGGCGATGGCCAAGGGGCTGGAGGACATCGCCGACTTCCCCGACCCCATCGGCGGCGTGCTGGCCGAATGGACCCGGCCCAACGGCCTGCGCATCCAGCGCGTCCGCGTGCCGCTGGGCGTCGTCGGCATCATCTATGAAAGCCGGCCCAACGTGACGGCGGATGCCGGCGGCATCTGCCTGAAGTCGGGCAACGCCGCCATCCTGCGCGGCGGCTCGGAGAGCATCCGCTCGTCCCGCGCCATCGCCGACTGCCTGGTCCAGGGCTTGCGCGAGGCCGGACTGCCGGAGGCGGCGATCCAACTGGTCCCCACCACCGACCGTGCCGCCGTCGGCCACATGCTGACGATGCGCGATTACATCGACGTCATCATCCCGCGCGGCGGCAAGTCGCTGATCCAACGCATCGCCGACGAGAGCCGGGTTCCGGTCATCAAGCATCTGGACGGCAACTGCCACGTCTATGTCGATGCCGCCGCCGACCTGGAGAAGGCGCGCAAGGTGGTGCTGAACGCCAAGATGCGCCGCACCTCCATATGCGGCGCCGCCGAGACCCTGCTGGTCGACCGCGCCATCGCCGACAAGGCTCTGCCGCTTCTGGTGAAGGACCTGCTGGACGCCGGCTGCGCCGTGCGCGGCGATGCGGCGGCCCAGGCCGTCGATCCGCGCGTGACCCCGGTGACGCCGGAGGATTGGGACACCGAGTATCTCGACGCCATCATCGCCTGCGGCGTGGTGGACGGGGTGGATGCGGCCATCGACCACATCAATACCCACAGCTCCCACCACACCGAATCCATCCTGACCGAGGATCCGGCGGCGGCGGAGCGGTTCCTGTCCCGCGTCGACAGCGGCATCGTGCTGTGGAACGCCTCGACCCAGTTCGCCGACGGCGGCGAGTTCGGCATGGGTGCCGAGATCGGCATCTCCACCGACAAGTTCCACGCCCGCGGCCCGGTGGGTGCGGAGCAGCTGACCAGCTACAAGTATGTCGTGCGCGGCGATGGCCAGACGCGGCCGTAAGACCGAAACCCCTCCCACCCGTGCAACCCTCTCCCCCCCCGGGGAGAGGGCAGGGTGAGGGGGTTCCGTCTGCCGGACCATCCTCGAAGCGTGGCCCCCTCACCCAACCCTCTCCCCAGGGGGGAGAGGGTAACCGCTCCGGGGTGAAGTCGGGGACGAACCGCGCCCCCCATCTCTATTCCGGCCCGCTCTATGCCGGGCTCACCGTCGGCATTCTCGGCGGGTCGTTCAATCCGGCCCATGCCGGGCACCGGCACATCAGCCTGTTCGCGCTGAAGGCGCTGGGTCTCGACCGCGTCTGGTGGATGGTCAGTCCGCAGAACCCGCTGAAGTCCACCGCCGGCATGTCCTCTCTGGCCGAAAGGCTGGCGGAGGCGCGGGCGGTGGCCGCCCATCCGCGGATCGAGGTGACGGCGATCGAAACCGCGCTCGGCACCCGCTTCACCGCCGATACGCTGGCCAAGCTTCAGCGCCGCTTCCCGAAAACGCGGTTCGTTTGGTTGATGGGAGCGGACAATCTGCGACAAATTCCGCGCTGGAAGCTTTGGACACGAATCTTCGACTCGGTGGCCGTTGCGGTTTTCGCCCGTCCCACCTATTCTCTTAGTGCGCTGAGCGGCAAGGCCGCCCAGCGTTTCACCCGTCGACGGGTGTCCGTGTCGGGGGTAAAAGGGCTGGCGCGCCGCAGGCGGCCGGCCTGGGCGTTCTTACGCAACCCCTTGCATCCGGCCTCGGCGACGGCGATCCGGCAGGCACGGGCCGCCGGGTCGTGAAACCGTTGCAAGAGGTTGGAGCCATCACCACGCACACCGAAACGGCCGCGACCGCTCCGCGGCCAGCCGCCGTTCCCCAGATCCTGGAACCGCAGGACCTGAAGGCGCTCATTCAGGCGTCGCTCGACGCCGATCAGGCGGATGACGTGACCGTCATCGATCTCGCCGGGAAAACCACCTTCGCCGATTACATGATCGTGGCGTCGGGCCGCAACACGCGGCACATCGCCGCCATGGCGATGAAGCTGGCCGAAAAGCTGAAGCAGGCCGGCGTCCGCGGCGTCGAGATGGAAGGCATGACCCAGTGCGACTGGGTCCTGGTCGATGCCGGCGACGTGATCGTCCACCTGTTCAAGCCGGAAGTCCGGACCTTCTACAACATCGAGAAGATGTGGGGCCTGGACCTGCCGACGCCGTCGGGCACGGCACGGCTGAGCGCCTGACGGACCGGAGGCGGAGGGCCGCACCATGCGTTTGTGGCTCGCCGCCGTCGGGCGGTCGCGGGGCGGACCGACCCGCGACCTGTTCGACGAGTATGTCGGCCGGCTCAGCTGGCCCTTTACCCTGAAGGAGGTCGAGGTGAAGAAGCGCCTCTCCTCCGACGAATTGAAACGGCAGGAGGCGGAGCTGCTGCTCGCCGCCGTGCCGGCCGGCGCCATCGTCGTGGCGCTGGACGAACGCGGCAAGGCGCTGCCCAGCGAAAGCTTCGCCGCCAAGATCGGTGACTGGCGCGACCGTGGCGCCGGCGACCTCGCCTTCCTGATCGGCGGTGCCGACGGCCATGGCGATGCGGTGCGCGCGCGGGCCGACTTCCTGCTCGCCTTCGGGCCGATGACGTGGCCCCACATGCTGGTGCGCGGCATGCTTGCGGAGCAACTCTATCGCGCCCAACAAATTCTTGCCGGTCACCCCTATCACAGATCCTGATACCGGGCGTCGCATCCGGCGCCCGGTGCGAAAGCAGGGAAAGCGCCGGAGCCGAGAAGCACGAAACTCCGAGACCACAACCTTTCGAGAAAGGTAAGCGCGATGACCGAGACCAACCGACCCCGCCCTGTCGTCCTGTGCATTCTGGACGGCTGGGGCTATCGCGAGGAGCGGTCCGACAACGCGATTGCGCTGGGCGAAACCCCGAACTGGGACCGCCTGTGGTCGGCCGAGCCGAAGGCCTTCCTGAACGCCAGCGAGGAAGAGGTCGGCCTGCCGAAGGGGCAGATGGGCAACTCCGAGGTCGGGCACATGAATCTCGGCGCCGGCCGGGTCGTGATGCAGGACCTCGTGATGATCGACCACGCCATCGTCGAGGGCGATCTCGAGCGCAATCAGGCGCTGAACGATCTCGTGAAGACGATGCACCAGACCGGCGGGCGCGTCCACCTGATGGGCCTGCTGTCGCCGGGCGGCGTGCATTCGCACCAGGACCACATCGCGGCGCTGGCCGGCGTGCTGTCGCGCGAGGGCGTGCCGGTGGCCGTCCACGCCTTCACCGACGGCCGCGACGTGCCGCCGCAGAGCGCCAAGGACCAGGTGGCCGAGTTCATGGCCGACGTCTTCGAACTGCCGGGCGTCGAGGTGGCGACCGTCATCGGCCGCTATTACGCCATGGACCGCGACAAGCGCTGGGACCGCGTCGCCAAGGCCTATGCCGCGATGACCAAGGCGGAGGGCGAGCGTGCCGCCGACCCGATCCAGGCGATCGAGCAGAGCTATGCCGCCGACAAGCATGACGAGTTCATCCTGCCGACGGTGATCGGCGACTATGCCGGCATCAAGGACGGCGACGCCATCCTGATGGCGAATTTTCGCGCCGACCGCGCCCGCGAGATCCTGGCCGCCTACGTCGACAAGGATTTCGACGGCTTCCCCGTCGACGGTGCGCCGAAGCTCGCCGCCGCGATCGGCATGGTCGAATATTCGTCGGCGCTGGCGAAGCTGATGACCACCATCTTTCCGCCGAAATCCCTGACCAAGGTGCTGGGTGAAGTGGTCAGCGAGGCCGGAATGACGCAGCTGCGCATCGCCGAGACGGAGAAGTACCCGCACGTCACCTTCTTCTTCAACGGTGGCGAGGAGCGGGTGTATGAGGGCGAGGACCGCATCCTGGTGCCGTCGCCGAAGGTCGCCACCTATGACCTGCAGCCGGAGATGTCGGCCGCCGAAGTGACGGACAAGCTGGTCGGCGCCATCGATTCCGGCAAGTACGACCTGATCGTCGTCAACTTCGCCAACCCCGACATGGTCGGCCACAGCGGCATGCTCGACGCCGCCATCAAGGCGGTGCAGGCGGTCGACGGCAGCCTGGGTCAGGTGGAGGCCGCGGTGCGTCGCGCCGGCGGCACCATGCTGGTCACCGCCGACCATGGCAATTGCGAGCTGATGAAGGACCCGGAGACCGGCGGCCCGCACACCGCCCACACGCTCGACAAGGTTCCGCTGGTGCTGGTCAACGGCCCGGCCGGTGCCCGGATCGAAAGCGGCCGTCTGGCCGACATCGCCCCGACGCTGCTCGACCTGCTGGGCCTGCCCAAGCCGGCCGAGATGACCGGCCGCAACCTGCTGGTCCGCACCGCCGCCCGCGCGGCGGCGGAATAACGGATGGCGGCGCGTGGCTCTTTCACGCCGTATTCCCCCTCTCCCCCCGGGGAGAGGGTCGGGGTGAGGGGGGCGCGTGGCGTGGAGATGCAGAATCTTCAGTACGTAGATCAGCTTTTCAATCTACGCCTCGCACTGCATCCCCCTCACCCAGCCCTCTCCCCGCTTTCAGCGGACCTTTGGTCCGCCTGTCGCGTCAGCGCAAACGGAGTTTGCGCGTGAGCGGGGGGAGAGGGTATCCGGGGTGGGGGAGGGGTTTGTTAAAGGCTTCGTGGTCGTCGCCGGCCTGATCCTCGCCCAGCCGGCGAATGCCCAGACCGATGCCCCCAAGGATACGCTGAAGCGCGTCGAGCAGCAGCTTCAGACCGGCAAGCAGCGCCAGCAGCAGCTGGAACGCCAATCCCAAGCCCTGCAGACGGAACTGGACGACCTGCGCGGCCGGCTGATTGCACTTGCCGACCAGGCACGCGGGCAGGAACAGGCGCTCGACCATCTGGAAGAGACGCTCACCGCCCTTGAGGGGGAAGAGCGCGAGCGGTCCGCCGGGCTGGACGCCGAACGGCAGCAGATCGCCACCCTGCTGGCCGCCCTGCAGCGGTTGGCCCGCATCCCGCCGGAAGCGGCACTGGCCCGGCCGGAAAGTCCGGTCGACACCCTGCGCTCCGCCCTGCTGCTGCGCGACGCCGTGCCGGCTCTGAAGGCGCGGGCCGACGCGCTGTCGCAGGCGCTGACCGCGCTGGCCGACACCCGCGGCAGGCTGGTCGATCAGCGGTCCAAGGCGCTGGCGGCGCGGGTGGCGCTGGCCGAGAAGCAGGGCGAGATGAACCGCCTGATCGCCCGGCGCGAGGAGCTGTCGCGCCAGACCGAGGAGGAGCGCGTCCAGGTCGGACAGCGCATGGCGGAGCTGTCTGGTCAAGCCACCGACCTGCGTCAGCTGATGGAGCGGATCGAGGCCGAGCGCCGCGCCGCCGCCGAGGCCGCCGCCCGCCGCGAGGCCGAACGGCGCGAGGCGGAGCGCCGGGAGGCCGCCAAGCGCGAGGCGGAGAAGCGCGAGGCCGAGCGGCGCCTCGCCGCCCAGAAGGAAGCCGAGCGCAAGGAGGCCGAACGCAAGCTGGCCGAACTGCGCGCCGCCGAGCAGAAGATTGCCGAACAAAAGGCCGCCGAGGAAAAGCGCGCGAAGGACGAAGCCGCGAAGGAAGCGGCACGCGAACGCGAACTGGCCGCAAGGGCGCCGGATGGTCCTCCGGCGGTCGCCGGCATGGTGCTGCCCGCCGCCGGCAAACTGACCACCCGCTTCGGCGAGGCCGACCGCTATGGCGCCACCAGCCGCGGCGTGACGGTCCAGACCCGCGCCGGGGCCGCTGTGGTGGCGCCGCGCGCGGCACGATCGTGTTTGCCGGCCCCTTCAAGGGCTATGGCCTCATCTTGATCGTGGAACACGGCAACGGATATCATAGTTTGATTGCGGGTTTGGGCCGGATCGACACGGCAGTCGGGCGTAAGGTGGCCGGCGGGGAACCGCTGGCGGTCATGCCGCCGGACGGCAATCCGGATCTCTATTTCGAGCTGCGACGAAACGGCCAGCCGATCAACCCGCAACGCGGGTTCGGCGCCCCGGAGGGGAAAGGACAAGGGTAGATGAGGATGATCAAGCGCGCCGCCACGGCGGCTGCTCTGGTGTTTCTGGGCGCCGGCGTCGCCACCGTCACCGCTCAGTCCAGCAATTCGTCGGACACCTACCGGCAGCTGAACCTGTTCGGCGACGTCTTCGAGCGCGTCCGCGCCGAATATGTCGAGCAGGTCACCGACGAACAGCTGATCGAATCGGCGATCAACGGGATGCTGACCTCGCTCGACCCGCATTCGAGCTATCTGAACAAGAAAAGCTTCCAGGACATGCAGGTCCAGACCCGTGGCGAGTTCGGCGGGCTGGGCATCGAGGTGACGATGGAGAACGGCCTGGTGAAGGTCGTGTCGCCCATCGACGACACCCCGGCCTTCCGCGCCGGCCTGCAGCCGGGCGACCTGATCGTCCAGCTGAACGGCGAGGCGGTGATGGGCCTCAGCCTGAACGAGGCGGTGGAGAAGATGCGCGGGCCGGTGGGCAGCGAGCTGAAGGTCACCGTCCGCCGCGGCGAGGCGGGCGAGCCCTTCACCGTGTCGCTGACCCGCGCCGTCATCAAGGTGCAGTCGGTCCGCTACCGCGCCGAAGGCGACATCGGCTACATCCGCGTCACCAGCTTCAACGAGCAGACGCAGAGTGGGCTGGAGAAGGCGATCGCCTCCCTGCAGCAGCAGCTGGGCGACAAGCTGAAGGGCTTCGTGCTCGACCTGCGCAACAATCCGGGCGGCCTGCTCGATCAGGCGGTGTCGGTGTCCGATACCTTCCTGGAGAAGGGCGAGATCGTGTCGACCCGCGGCCGGCGCGCGGAGGAGGGCACCCGCTTCAACGCAAAGGCGGGCGACCTGATCAAGAACCTGCCGATGGTGGTGCTGATCAACGGCGGCTCGGCCTCGGCCTCGGAAATCGTCGCCGGCGCGCTGCAGGACCACAAGCGCGCCATCATCATGGGCACCCAGAGCTTCGGAAAGGGATCGGTGCAGACCATCATCCCGCTGCCCGGCCATGGCGCCATGCGGCTGACCACGGCGCGCTACTACACGCCGGCCGGACGGTCGATCCAGCAGCTGGGCATCACCCCGGACATCGAGGTGCATGTCGCCAAGGTGGAGGATCTGGACAAGAACATCGTCCCGCCGCCGCGAAGCCGATCTGAAGGGTGCGCTGGTCAACCCCGACGCCAGCAAGGCGCCGCGTCCGGCCACCACCAACCCGGCCGCGCCCGGCACTCCGGCGGCTCCCAATCCTGGGGCGCCCGCGCCGGGTCCGGGTGCCGGTGCGGCTCCGGCCGCTCCCGGTGCTGCGCCTGCCGCTCCGCGCCGGGTGCCGCGCCGACCGACGGTGCCGCGGCGGAGGGGGCCGAGCCGCCCTTCGACTTCCAGCTCGCCCGCGCGCTGGATCTGCTGCGCGGCGTCGCCCTGTTCCAGCAGCGCGCCGCGGCGCGCTGACCGGGGCTGACGACGGTGAAGGCTCCCGCTCTGCTCGGTCGTCTGCGGTTCGATGTCCGGGGCCTGCGCCCCGGACTCGGCTGGCTGCGCCGCATCCGTGGCGGGGCGGGGCCTCGCAAGCCGTTGTCCAGGCCGCTTCTGGGTGCCGTCGCCCTGGTGGCCGTCGCCTATGCCGGGCTGGGCGGATGGCTCGCGTTGAACGCCGACGCGACGCGGGAGGCGTGGCAGGCGTCCATACCCTCGACCACGGTGGCGGTCGCTCCACTGCCGCCGCCGCCGAAGCCGGAGCCGAAGGTCGCCGCACCGGCGGCACCGCTGCCGACCGATGCCGCTCCGCTGCCCCTGCCGGGCGCCCCCGCGGCGGCGGTGACGCTGGTCCCGGCACCGGTGCCGGGGCTGGTGGAGGACAGCCGCAGCGGCCCGCTGCCGCGCATCGCCCAGGACGGGCGCAAGCCCTGGCAGGTCTACGCCCGGCCATTCCCCGCGACCGACAAGCGTCCGCGCGTCGCCATCGTCATGTCGGACCTGGGCCTCAGCGGCGTCACCACCGGCAATGCGCTGGCGAAGCTGCCGCCCGGCATCACGCTGGCCTTCCTGCCCTATGCCGAGCGGCTCGACGACTGGGTCGAGCGCGCCCGCACCAAGGGGCACGAGGTGATGCTGTCGGTGCCGATGGAGCCGCTGAACTACCCGCGCGACGATCCCGGTCCCAACGCGCTGCTGACCATGCTCGGCCCCGACCGCAATGTGGAGCGGCTGGAATGGTCGCTGGGCAAGGCGGTGGGCTATGTCGGCATCACCAGCACCACCGGCAGCAAATTCACCGCCAACCCGGCGGCGATGCAGCCGGTGATCGATGCGCTGAAGGCCCGCGGCCTGCTACTGGTCGATGCCCGTGCCAACCCGAAGAGCGTCGCCGGGCCGCTCGCCAATCTGGCCGGCGTGCCGCGGGCGTTGGGCGACCGCATCATCGACCGCGACCTGTCGCGCGGCGCCATCGACGACCAGCTGCGCGAACTGGAGGAGCTTGCCAAGACCAACGGTGCCGCCGTCGGCTTCGCATCCCCCTATCCGACCACGATCGAGCGCCTCAATCTGTGGCTGACATCGGTGGCCGACCGCGGGATCGCGCTGGCCCCCGTGTCGGCGGTGGTCAACATCCAGAAATAGCGTTCCCGCTCATTCCGCCCGATGCGACAACGCGCATCGGGCGGTTGCGCGTGTGTGCCTTGCGTCACTGCGCCCGTTGCGAGAATATCTTCGCCGGATTTCAAATTGGCGGAGAGGGCGGATGTACCATCCGGAAGCGCTGGAGCCCATCGTCGCGTTCCTGCGCGGCATCGGCATACAGGTGGAGTATGGCGAGGGCGCCCTTGGCGGCTTTCTGCCCGGCGTGAACATCCATGCCGGTGTGATCCATGCCGATCCCGAAACCCTGCTGGGGCCGGGCGACCTGCTGCATGAGGCGGGGCACATGATCGTTTCTGCCGCGCCGGTATTGGCCGCTGCTGGGTCGCGACTTGCAGGCCGACATCGACGGCATCCTCGCCGACCAGACCGCGCGGGACGGAACGCCCGATCCGGTCCTGACCTTGGCCGCCCGGCAGGGCGAGTTCATGTCCCAGGCCTGGTCCTACGCCGTCGTCCATCATCTGGGCTTGCCGCAGGAATGCCTGTTCTTCCCCGGATCCTACAAATACACCGACTATCAGGGCGCCCACCCGATGCTGGCCTGGATCGAGCAGGGGACCCATTTCGGCCTGATCAATCTGGCGCAGTCCGGCTTCACCGGCTATGCGGGGATGTTCGCCTATATGGGCAACAACGGATTGGCGCCGTTTCCGCAGATGGCAAAGTGGACGTTGGATTGAGGGCTTTTCTTGCGAAGTCAGCCCCCTCCCTAACCCTCCCCCGCTGGGCGGGGGAGGGGATGAGTGCTGATGCGGGAGAGTGGCGGCAGTCCCTTCCCCGCATCAGCTCTCGCACAAAGCCATGCTTTGTGCTGACGCGACAGGCGGACCGAAGGTCCGCTGAGAGCGGGGGAGGATAGGTGGGGGCACGCCGCAGCAACCCTCACCCGCAAAGCGCATCCCAATCCAGCGCCGCCGGATCCTCCACCAGATGGTCGACGGTGTCGAACACCACGGCGGGGTGCTGGGGCCAGGCGATGGTCAGCATGCCGGCGGCCTTGGCGCTGCGGGCGCCGGTGGGGCTGTCCTCGATCACCGCGCAGGCTTCCGGGGGCAGGCCCAGCATCTTCGCGCCAGCAGGTAGGGCTCCGGATGGGGCTTGCCGTTGGCGACGTCCCTCGCGGGCGATGCTGAAGCGGAAATGCGGGATCGACATGGCGCGCATGTTGGCGTCGACGATCATGCGCCCGCCGTTCGACACGCAGGCCTGCGCCAGCCCGCGGGCGGCGAAGGCCTCCACCAGGGCGAAAGCGCCCTCGCGCGGGCGGACCCGATGGACGCTGGCGACATACTGGGGCGTTGATCTCGTCCGCCCAGGCGTGCAGGTCGATTGGGAAGGGGCGGCGGGCGTGCAGGGCGGCGTAGATCTCGCGGAAAGCCACGCCGTGCATCGACCGGCAGTCCTCGTCGCTCAGCTCATGACCGTAGCCGCGGCAGACCTCGACGGTGATCTGCTGGTGCCACGGCTCGCTGTCCATCAGCGTGCCGTCGATGTCCCACAGGACGGCGCGGATCGGGCCGCGGATCGGGTGGCTGATCATGCCGGTCACCGCACCACCAGATCGTCGCGGTGGATCATCTCGTCGCGCCCCTGATAGCCCAGGATCTCCGGGATCTCGGTGCTCTTGTGGCGCAGGATCTTGCGGGCATCGTCGGCGCTGTAGGCGACCAGGCCGCGGGCGACTCGCGTCCCTCCTGGGTGCGGACGATCACCACGTCGCCGCGGTCGAACTCGCCCTGCACGGCGGTGACGCCGGCCGGCAGCAGGCTGGCGCCGTGCGACAGCGCGCGCATGGCGCCGTCATCGACCACCAGCACGCCGGTGGCGTTCACATGGCCGGCGATCCAGGCCTTGCGCGCGCTGGTGGGCTCGGCCGAGGGCAGGAACCAGGTGCACAGCGCGCCGCCATCCTCCGGCCGCTGCTCCAGCGCGGCCAGCGGGTTCATGCGCTTGCCCTTGGCGATGACCATGCGGCAGCCGGCCGACAGGGCGACGCGCGCCGCGGCGATCTTGGTCACCATGCCGCCGCTGCTGTAGCCGGGGGGCGGCTCGCCGGCCATGCCCTCGATCTCCGGCGTCAGTTCGCGCACGGTGGGGATGTGGCGGGCGTCCGGGTCCTTGCGTGGATCGGCGGTGTAGAGGCCGTCGATGTCCGACAGCAGCACCAGCGTGTCGGCGCTGACCATCTGCGCGACGCGGGCGGCCAGCCGGTCGTTGTCGCCGAAGCGGATTTCGGCGGTGGCGACCGTGTCGTTCTCGTTGATGACGGGAACGGCGCCCAGCTTCAGCAGGGTGTCGATGGTGTTGCGGGCGTTCAGGTGGCGCCGACGCTCCTCCGTGTCCTCCAGCGTCACCAGGACCTGGGCGACGGTGACGTCGTGGCGGGCCAGCGTTTCCTGATAGGCGTGGGCAAGGCGGATCTGGCCGGTGGCGGCGGCGGCCTGCTTCTCTTCCAGCTTCAGCGCCCGGCCGACGAGGCCCAGATGCTCCCGCCCGCAGGCGACGGCGCCGGAGGTGACGATCACCACCTCCTGCCCGCGCTTGCGGCAGGCGGCGACGTCGTCGGCCAGGGCGTCGAGCCAGTCCCGGCGGATTTGCCGGGTTTCCCCCGTCGACCAGAAGGGCCGAGCCGATCTTTACGACCAGCCGGCGGGATTCGAGAAGGGTAGGGGCGTCAAGCGCCATGGCGGGAGGTTCCGTCCGTATCGTCGTCCGAGCCGTCCTCTTCGCCCTCCGGCTCCTCTCGTCAAGGGCTTCGTCCGAGTCGCCGTCCTCCAGCTCCTCACCCTCTTCGAGGCCGCCCTCTTCGAGGTCTTCCTCCTCGAAGTCCTCGTCCTCGCCGCCGACCCATTCGCCGGTTTCGTCGTCCCACTGCATCTCGCCGTCGTCGGGCAGCTTCTGGCCGACCGGCGGGCGCGGGATGGACCGGGTCGCGGGGGCGTGGATGACCTCGGGCTCTTCCGCCTTGGATTCCTTGATGACCGTCAGCAGCCGGTACAGCACCTGCTTCACGCCGTCGCCGGTGGCACCGGACAGCACCATCACCTCGGCGCCCGAGGCTTCCTCCAGCGCCTTCTTCTTCTCCTCGACCTCCTCGTCCAGCAGGGGCGTCGGACTTGTTCAGCCCGATCACCTCCGGCTTGACGGCGAGGTTGCCGCCATAGGCCTCCAGCTCGTTCCGGATCGTGCGGTAGGAGGCGACGACGTCGTCGGCCGTGCCGTCGATCAGGTGAAGCAGGATGCGCGAGCGTTCGACATGGCCGAGGAAACGGTCGCCCAGCCCATGGCCCTCATGCGCGCCCTCGATCAGGCCGGGGATGTCGGCGATGACGAACTCTTCGTCACCGGCGCGGACGACGCCCAGGTTCGGAGCCAGCGTGGTGAAGGGATAATCGGCGATCTTCGGCTTGGCCGCGGTGGTCGCCGCCAGGAAGGTCGACTTGCCGGCATTGGGCAGGCCAAGCAGGCCGGCATCGGGCGATCAGCTTCAGCCGCAGCCAGACCCACTGTTCCTGCCCCGGCCAGCCGGGATGGAACTTGCGCGGCGCCCGGTTGGTCGGCGTCTTGAAGTGGGCGTTGCCGTGCCCGCCGTCGCCGCCGCGCAGGAAGACGCGGCGCTGGCCGGCCTCGGTCAGGTCGCACAGCACGGTTTCCTGGTTCTCGTCCAGGATCTGGGTTCCGACCGGAACGCGCAGGACGACATCCTCGCCGCGCGCACCGTTGCGGTTGCTGCCCATGCCGTGATGGCCGCGCTGCGCCTTGAAGTGCTGCTTGTAGCGGTAGTCGATCAGCGTGTTGAGGCCGTCCGCCGCCTCGATGATCACGTCCCCGCCCCGGCCGCCGTCGCCGCCATCGGGACCGCCGAACTCGATGAACTTCTCGCGCCGGAACGCCACGGCACCGGGACCGCCGTCACCGCTCTTCAGGAAGACCTTGGCTTGATCGAGAAACTTCATCGGGGGACCTGCCCGTAAACGGAAGGGAAACCGGCGGCGGGACGGCACCGGACTGAAAACGAAAATCGGGGAGCCGGTCGCCCGGTCCCCCGATCTTATCCACAAGCGTGCAGGCCTGCGACACAGGCCGCGCAACGACCTTAGAGGTTACTCGGCCCGATCACTCGGCGGCGACGGCCGGAACTTCCTGGTCGTTGGCCGGAACGACGTTCACGAAAGTGCGGCCGTTCGAGCTGTGCTTGAAGTAAACCTGGCCATTGGCCATCGCGAACAGGGTGTGGTCGCGGCCGATGCCGACATTCTCGCCCGGGTGGAACTTCGTGCCACGCTGACGGACGATGATGTTGCCGGAGACGACGTTCTCGCCACCGAAACGCTTCACGCCGAGACGGCGACCGGCGGAGTCACGGCCGTTGCGGGACGAGCCGCCTGCCTTTTTGTGTGCCATGGGGTGTTGCTCCTAAACTGAAGATGCGCCTGGAAGCCCGACCGGAGAACCCGGATCAGGCCGCGCCGTTGATGCGGTGATGCGCAGGACGGTCAGATCCTGGCGGTGGCCGTTCTTGCGGCGGTAGTTCTGGCGGCGCTTCTTCTTGAAGACGATGATCTTCGGGCCGCGGTCCTGGGCGACGACCTCGGCGACGACCGAGGCGCCGGCCACGGTCGGGGTGCCGATGGTGGTGTTGCCTGCGTCGCCGACCATCAGCACGTCATCGAGCGTGATGGAGGCGCCAGCATCGGCCTCGAGCTTTTCAACACGGATCACGTCGCCATTGGCGACCTTGTACTGCTTGCCGCCGGTGCGGATCACTGCAAACATTGTCGTCACTGCCTATGTCAAAACAAACGGCGGGCTTCTCGCCCACCGTTCGATGCGCAAGCCCGTTCATGGGAGCGACGATCTATACTCAGGAGGGGCTCGGAGTCAACAGGGATGCGGCCCAAAAGCTTCGCATTTTTCTGCAAAAAAGGCTTGCACGGCCGCAGGCGTTTATATAGGTTCCGCCCACCCCGCCAAACGGGGCAGCGGATGGGTGGCAGAGCGGTTGAATGCACCGCACTCGAAATGCGGCATACCTTCACGGGTATCGGGAGTTCGAATCTCCCCCCATCCGCCATTCTCTTCCACACGGTTGGAAGAGTAAGCGAATTCCCAGGAAAATCCAGCAGTGATCCGGTCCGGTCGGGGCAGAAATGCCTTGAAGCCGGACTTTTCGCATGCCGTGGCGCACCGCTCCTTTCGGTGCGCTACGGGAGGAAAGCCGGGTGGGGCGGCGGTTGGCCGCCCCGGATCGTCTCAAAGCGCCTTCCCCCAGGCGAAAGCATCGGCGGCGATCCTGCGGTAACTGGCGTCGAGCGCCGGCTCCAGCATCACGATGGCGGTCAGGCGGCGGATCATGCCGGTGACATATTCGACCTCGTCCATCGTCAGAGTGCGGCCGAGAACGGAGCGCTCCCGGTAGGACAGCCACTTCTTGACCACCTGATAGCCGCCGATGCGGTATTCCCACACGGCGGTCGGGACATCCGCCCAATAGGCGGCGTCGTTCAGATACACATCGACCGGCGGACCGAGCCGGTCCAGCAGGGTGGCGGGCAGGGCCGCGTTCGCCAGCGCCTTGCGGATCGCCGAGTCGACAGTGGGTTCGTAAGCGGTCCGGACGGTCAGCCTGCCGCGGCCCGGCATGACGCCGTTGGTGTCGGACCGTCCCCAGCCGGCGGTCACGGCGAGATCGGCCTCCCGCAACACACCGCCGCCGGCCCGGCTGACCACGCCGAAGGGCGTGTAGAGCGGGTCGAGGGGGAAGCCGTCCACACCGTCCACCGCCGTTTCGGTGTCGAGCAGGCTCGCCAGCCGCGCCCCCAGCGCTGCCGACGCCTCCAGCGCCGCCTTGTCGGCGGGCAGGGGCACGCGCGGCCAGTCGCGACGCACCGCCTCGCCATGGTCGGACAGGTAGGCGGGCGAGAAGGTCACGGCCAGCGCATGGTGCCAGAGCAAGGAACCGGCTGCCTCATCCTTGTCCGGGTCCGCCGTGCCAAGTCCGGCCAGATAGGCGCGGGCGCGGGGGGACAGGTTGGCTGTTGAGCTGCTGCCTGATTGAGAAGATGAAAATAGATTTAGTTCCTTTTCATCATGACTTCCTGCATAAATACGGTTTGGTATTGCTTTTGAATTCGGATCAAGCAGATGGTAGTTTGGGAGAACGCTTGTCGTGGTCGCGGGAATATTCTCATCTGGCTTGCGTCCGGCAATTCGTGTGACAATGGAAAAATTGCGCTCTCTAAGGTGCATAGTGAGCGCGGGTCGCGATCTATTCCATAATCCAGCGATATCTGTAACGTAAGCCCAGCGATTATCAAACGGGAACATGGATATTCTTTTTATTCTGTCAGATTGGTAAGTTTCTTTTTCTAGAGCCAGCTCCCTTGATCTCTTCGCATTGAACGCTCCTGCATTTTCTACGGGACCAAAATTGTTGGATCTGACTGTTTCCCAGGACAGGCTTTTATCAAAATATTTCTTGATCCGATCAGCAAGTTTAGCTTGATCAATATCAATGAGTGCCCATTGCCTCATCTCAAGCAGTCCACTGATCGGTTCGATCATGCATAGTTCATTTAAACGCGGCCACTGGTCGTAATCGCCGAAGGCGGCGGCGGGACGGAAGGAGAAGCGGTTGCTCGCATCCGGTGTCGCGATGCCGTAAGCCGCGTCGAAGGACTCGGCGGTCAGGCTGGCGGCCAGTTCCTCCCGTTTCGCGGTTCCCCAGAAATCGCGGTAGCGGACGGCGGGCGGCTCGTGCCGCGCGGTGCGGACGAACAGGCCGACCGCCGTGCCGGCGCGGATGCCTTCGCGGTTGAAGTCGGTCGAGAAGATCGACGGATCCGGCTTGCCGTCCGGCGTCAGCTTTCCGGTTTCGCGGCTGTCGCCGTTCAGCCCGTCGATCCAGATGCGGTCGAAGCCGGTCAGCAGCCGCTTGCGGGCGACGACATAGGAGGGATCGCCGATATAGGAATGGTTGGTGATGTAGCAGACGACGCCCCGGTCGGCCCGCTCGCCGATCTGGCGTTCGGCGATCCGCAGGAACCGGACATACAGGTCGTCGAGATTGAATTTGCGGATGCCCCAGACCTTCGCCAGCCCCTCCTTGTAGGGGGCGACCAGCCCGTCTTCGCCCGGCGGGCTGATGCCGGCATAGGCGTTGTAGGGCGGGTTGCCGAGAATGACGAGGATCGGCACCTTCCGCTTCACATGGTCGGCGGCGTCGCGCTCCGCCTCCAGTTCGGGGAACAGCAGGCGGGTCTTCGGCTCGGCCGGCGGCTCCCAGCCGGTCAGGGCGTTGGTGAGGTAGACGGCGGCACGTTCCCCTGACTCCCCGTCCAGCGGCACGCCCAGCGCGGCCAGGAAGAATCCGATCTGCCAATGGGCGATGACGAAGGGGGCCGGCATGATCTCGAAGCCGAACACACGTTTGGTCGCCGCCTCCTTCAGCCGCAGGGCCATCAGTGCCCCGGACCCGGCGAGATTCGCCCTGATCCTGTCGAGGACCGCGATCACGAAGGAGCCGGTGCCGCAGCACGGGTCCAGCACATAGACGTCGGGGTCCGCCAGCCCGGCCTTGATGCCGAGCTCGCTGCGCAACACCCGGTCCACCCGCTCGACCATATAGGTGACGACTTCCGGCGGCGTGTACCAGACGCCGAGATCCTTACGCAGATCCGGGTCGAAGGCTGCCAGGAACGGCTCGTAGAAATACTGGACGGCGTGTCCGGCATCGAAAGCGGAGAAGAAGGCCGGGCGGTCCACCCGGTTCAGCGCGTCCCCCGTCCAGTTCAGCACCTCCGTCAGCCCAAGCGGTCCCAGGCGGGTCGGTTGCGCCACCTGGTCGTAAAGGTTCCGCACCATCGGAACATGCAGCGACCAGCCGGCACTTTTCCAGTCGAACACCGCCTTGCTTCCCGGCGGCTGCTGGCGCGACCACATCACCCAGGCGGAGAACACGCCGTAGAACAGGGTCTGCACCAGGGTCGAGCGGAAGAAATGGGCACCCTTCGGACCCTCGAACTTCATCCCCAGCGCCTGTTCCAGCGCGGTCTGCAGGGTGGCCAGGGCGGGCAGGTCCGCCGCCTCCACCCGTGCCAGCGCTTCGCGCGCGTAGGACGCCAGAAGCCATGCCAGATCGCGGGCGGTGGTGATCGGCGCCTTGAGCAGCAGCGCCCGGCGCAGGAACTCGACCAAGCGCGTCCGCTGTTCCGCGGTGACCGTTCGGGGCTTGCGCGTCGCTTCCCAGAAGGCGACGTCGGTGTCGTACAGCGAAAAGCTTTCCAGCTTCGCCGGCTGTCCGTGGTCATCGGTGCCCAGGATGACGAACTGACGGTAGTTGGTGACCAGGACGAGGCCGTAGCGCTTCCAGTATTTCGACACCTGATCGCCGTTGGCGGTCTGCCAACTGTCGTCGCTGGCCGCCTTCACCTCGATGACCCCGCGTTCCGGCGTCTCGCCCTGGCCCTTCTTCGGTTCTCCCTTGGCGCACTGGTCCTGCGTGTACAGGCCGAAATCGGGATGCCCCGCGCCCTGGTTGCGGATCTGGCCGTTGCACATGACCTTGGGCTTCAGGGTCCGGCCGATTTCGTTGAGAAGGGTTTCGAGGGCACCATAATAGGAGGTCTCGCCCGTTGCCGCGCCGGTTCCGCGGATCTCCGCCATCCGGCGCAGATAGGTCTCGACGGCATTGTCCATTGCGTTTCCCCGCTTGGTACTTCTTCGGTCCGGCACGTCCATCGACGTGCGATGTCCAGGGCGTTCCGCCCGCAGGGGGAGAAAATCCCCGATTGCCACCGGGAAAGCCAGCCGAAAGAACGGCATTCCGGAGCGGCGGCCGACCCCTTCCTCCTCCTCCCGCGTTCCGGCTTCGTCCGGTCGAGCTTCCCCTTTTTCGCCGCGCGATAGCGATGGCCGTTCTCCCGGCTGGTTTGTTGGTTATCTCATCGACCGCGACCGGAAGGGTGCCGCCGCCATGAACACGCTCAGCCGCCATGATGGGTGCCTGCGCTTCTCCTATGTGGCCGAGGGCGGTCTGCGGGTGGAGGGCATGCATGATCCGGTTGAGCAGGCGCTGATCCTGACGGTGAAGGCTCCGCAGGGGCGGGTGATCCATATGGATGCGATCCCCTGCGACGACCCCCGCGTCATCCTGGCGGCGCTCCGCGAGTGGGGCGAGCCGCCGGAAGAGGTGCGCGACGCGCTGCCCGCGATGGGCGGCAACAGCATTCTGCTGGAGACGCGGCTCGGCGACTCGGTGCGGGCCTCGGTCCGGCGCCATGGCATGAAGGTGGAGGTCGTCTTCATCGATGCCGAAGGCCGGCGGGTGGCGGAGTTGCGGGCCGGCAGCCTCGAAGCGCTGGACGCCAAGGCGGGGCCGTTGCTGCGCCTGTCGCAGCGGACGCGCGCGGTGCTCGGCGCTTGGCTGTCGGCCGAACCGCTGTGGCTGGCGGCATTCCTGTTGGGCGGTCCGTTCCTGGGGGCTCTGCTGATCGTCTTCGGGGCGCAGGTGTCGCCGGAGCAGGTGCTGTC
>NZ_VUOI01000046.1:0-25519 GCF_015390205.1 Azospirillum sp. INR13 | reverse complement strand
CCACATCCTGGGCTGCAAGCCGGAACAGGTGAAGATCGAGACCCAGTGGGCCGGCGGCAGCTTCGGCCGGCGCGCCACCACCAACGCCGACTACATCGCCGAGGCGGTGATGATCGCCAAGGCCTATCCCAAGGCGCCGGTGCATCTGGTCTGGACGCGCGAGGACGACATCAAGGGCGGCCGCTACCGCCCGCTGTTCCTGCACCGGATCAAGGCGGCGGTGGATGCCAAGGGCGCCCTGGTCGCCTGGAAGCAGCGCATCGTCGGCCAGAGCTTCATGGCCGGCACGCCGTTCGAGGCGGTGATGGTCAAGAACGGCGTCGACGCGACGATGGTCGAGGGCGCCTCGGACATGGCCTATGCCGTGCCGAATCTGGCGGTCGACGCCCACACCGTCGCCTCGCCGGTCACCACCCTGTGGTGGCGGTCGGTCGGGCACACCCACACCGCCTATTCCAAGGAGGTGATGATCGACCGGCTCGCCAAGGCGGCAGGCAAGGATCCGGTGGCCTTCCGGCTGGAGATGCTGAAGGACCATCCGCGTCTGGCCGGCGTGCTGAAGCTGGCGGCGGAAAAGGCCGGCTGGGGCCAGCCCATGCCGCAGGGCAAGGGCCGCGGCGTCGCCGTGCATGAGAGCTTCAACACCTATGTCGCCCATGTCGCCGACGTGACGGTCGACGCCAAGGGCAGGTCAAGGTCGACCGGGTCGTCGTCGCCATCGACTGCGGCCGGGTCATCAACCCCGACGTGGTGAAGGCGCAGATGGAGGGTGGCACCGGCTGGGGCATCGGCCATGCGCTGCGCGGCGAGATCACCATGACCGACGGCGTGGTGGATCAGGCCAACTTCGACAGCTACCTGCCGATGCGGATGTCGGACATGCCGGCGGTGGAGGTGCACATCGTGCCGTCCGGCGAACGGCCGACCGGCGCCGGCGAGCCCGGTGTCCCGACCGCCGCGCCCGCGGTGGCCAACGCCGTCTTCTCGGTGACCGGCCAGCCGCAGCAGACGCTGCCCTTCAGCCGCAGCGGCATCGTCAGCTGAGAGGGACCCGCTAAGGCGAAGCCGTCTTGGTCTCCGCCTTTAGTTGGGCGGGGACTGGCTGGGCCGAGGTGAGTTGCGGGGATGGGGCGATGCTGACCGTCTTGGTCGCGGCGGGAATCGCCGTCGGCCGGCGGCCGGGCCAACCCTGGTCCACCAGCAGCTTTACCGCGGGATCGACCCGAAACGGACCGGCGGGGACGGAGGTCTCCGCCGGTTCTTTTTTGTGTGACGGCTCGATGCGCAGAAGCCAGGCGAGTCGCTGGGACTGGATGGCCGGCAGGGACGGCCTGGGAAGGCGCGGTCCCCAGGGGTCCGCCGCTGCGGTCGCCGTGCTGGGCGCCGTCACAGTGGGTGTCGTCAGCGCCGTCAGGTAGCAGGCGGCGCCCAGCACCCCGGCCAGCAGCGGGGACGGCCCAGCGCCAGCACCGTCCAATGGCGGCGGCGCAGCCGCCGGGCGACCATATCGGTCTCCGGCGCGGACAATGGATCGTGTGGGGTGCTGTGGCGGTCGATGGCGGTCATGCGGCGCACAGCATGGCTCAGGGCCGATTCCGTATCCTTGCCTTTCCCGGAGATTTGCCGGGACAGGGGGATTGCCCCCGCAGCCGCCAACTCCCGGCCGGTACTCCCCGTTCGGACAGTTATCTCTACCGACTAGCCAGGAATTGCGACGGCGGCGGGCCGCCGCCGGTCGATCTCCGCCCGCACCTCGCGGAACCAGCGCAGCTTTTCCTCGAAGGGGCAGGCGGGCGAGGCCGCTCGGCGACGGCACCACACGTCGGCGACGCCGTCGAACAGGGGGCGCTCCTGCACGCCCCACGGCGCATCCGGCAGGCCGGTCGCCGCCAGATAGACCCCCTTGCCGGTATAGGCCAGCACCCGCGGCCGGACGAAGGCGACGATGCGTGCCAGCCGCGGCACCCCGCCGCGCAATTCCGCCCGCGACAGTTCGGCGGCGCTGGCGGTAGCGCGGGCGACGAGGTTGGTGGAGCCCAGACCGATGGCCGCAGGGGTGGCGTCCTCCTCCGGCCGGTAGAGGCGCGGGGTCAGCCCGGCCTCATGCAGCAGGCGCCAGAACTGGTTGCCGCGCCCGGCATAATGGTGGCCGAGGGGCGCCCGACCGCAGGCCGGGGTTGAAGCCCACGAACAGGCAGTCGAGCCCCGGCGCCACGATGTCGGGCAACGGTCCGGCAGTCGGCGGAAGCCCTTCCGGGGAAGGGGCCGGAACATCGTCGAACAGGTCCATCGGTCGGTTCCTCTCCGCAGGGAGAGGAAATATAGGACTTCGCCGCCCCGCTCAAAGCGAGGCGGCGACCGCGGGGGCAGGCGGACTGCTCCGTTCGTCCTGCAGCATGGCGAGGATGCGGTCGGTCATTCTCAGGGCCAGCGCCACGATGGTCATGGTCGGGTGGTCGGCGCCCATGGTGGGGAAGACGGAACTGCCGGCGATGTAGAGGTTTCCGACGCCATGCACGCGGCCTTCCGCATCGACCACGCCGTGACGCGGCGATTCGTGCATGCGCGTCGTGCCCATGTGGTGCCAGCACCAGCCGACATCCGCCATCGTCGCTTCTGCGGGCTCGTCCTGCGGCCCGTCCGTTTCGATCAGGCCGCGGCGCAGCAGATCCTCGCGCAGCAGGCGCTGGGTCTCGGCCGCGCCCCGTCGGTCCTGCTCGGTCAGCCGCCAGTCCACCCGCGGCAGGTTGCAGCCGAACGGGTCGGTGGCATGGTCCAGCGTCACCCGGCTGTCGGGGTTGGGGACGGGCTCCAGCACCGTTTCCAGGGTGAAGCGCCGGGACAGCCAGCCCGGATCGATGATGCTGTCGAACAGGGCGTGGGCGAGCTGCGGCATGCTGCGCAGGATGCGCGGGCCGGCATTGCGCAGCAGGCTCACCGCCTCGTCCTCCGACACGCCGAAGCGCCGGCAGCTGTGGCGCGAGGGCAGGAGCCGCAGGTCGCGCATCGCCTTGAAGGCGTCCAGCGCCCCCGAATGGTAGGAGGCGACCAGATATGTGCGGGAATTGGGCAGCGCGTGGCGTTCCTGCAGCTCCGCGGTCGGCGACAGCGCCAGTGCCACCGACGGGTGCGGACGGCGCAGCCGCCGCCGCGCCAGGCACAGGCTGACGTCGTAGAGCGTGCGGTGCCGCCCCTGCTGGGTCAGGCGGATCGGCGGTGTCTTGAAGCGCGGATGGTCTGCGAAGTAGCGGCCGACGAGATCGTTGCCGTTGCCCAGCCCCGCCGCCTGCACCTTGTTGGACAGCAGCAGGATGCGCGCATTCTCGATGCCGCCGCAGCCCAGCACGAACAGCCGGGCGCCGACGGTGAAGCTCGGGCCGTCCAGCGTGCGGACCTGCACCCGTTCCACCGCGGTGGCGGTCGGGTTGGTGTCCAGGCCGGTGACGTTGGCGTTGAGGAAGGCGGTGATGTTGGCGGCGCGCCCGATCTCGGCACGGTACGCCTCGCCCATGCGGATCGGCGGGCTGAGCTGGGCGAGCCGGTTTTCGAAGCCGTCCCCGTCCTCGTCTTCCACCGGCAACAGCGCCGCCTTCGGCCCGCCTATCTTCTCCATCCAGAAATCATTGTCGTAGTCGAACGGACCCAGGCCCAGCACGCTCTGCGAGCGCTCGTAATAGGGCATCATCGTCTCGCGCGGGATCGGCCATCCGCTGTCGGGGATCCAGGGCCGTTCGGCAAAATCGCCCGGCTCCAGCGGGCGGGAGAATCCGCCCCAGCAGTTGGTGCTGCCGCCCAGATAGCGGCTGCGCGCGGTGGTCAGCCGCTCATACGGCAAGCCGACGTTGCGGCCGGCATACAGCGCCTGGGAGATGCCCTCGACCTCCAGTCCGCCGCCTTCGAGCAGGACGACGCTGCAGGAACTGCCGGCCAGCTCGCGCGCGATGGTCAGGCCGGCGGCGCCCCCGCCGATCACGCACAGGTCGCAATCGATATGGGTGCCGTTCAGGACATGGCGGGCGTCACGAAGCAAACTGGCCTCCGTACCAGGGACATAAGCCGTCCTTTCTTGCCCCGGACACGTGGCCTAGGCCGAGCGCGCATTCGGCTATACCCCCGGCGCGCCGCACTACTCCGGTACTCAACGCAAGTGCGGCACCCCGGACGATCCGGAGAGCCTGTCCGCATCGCCCCGGCGGCTGGGAGCGATGGCGGGAATGATGGCGGGAACGACGGCCGCAGTCGGCGGTTGAAAAGGGGAAGAACGGTGCTTCGGCCCGGCCGGAAGGCCCCGGATGAACGCGCACCGGCAACCATGCAATCGCAATCGCAGGAACCGCCGCCATGAAACGCCATCATCTTCTCGCCACCGCCGCCCTGATCCTGTTCTCCGCGCCGGCGCTGTCGCTGGCCCAGACGCCGACGCCGCAGAAGACCGTGACCGAGAAGGGACAACTGTCGCAGCAGGACATGACCTTCGCCGAGAAGGCCGCGATGAGCGACATGTTCGAGATCCAGGCCGGCAAGCTGGCGCAGGACCATGCCAAGGACAATGGCGTCAAGCAGTTCGGCAACCACATGGTGGCCGACCACACCAAGACGTCGGAAGCCATGAAGGCGATGGCCCAGCAGAAGTCGATGACGCTGCCGACCAAGCTCGATTCCGAACACCAGCAGAAGCTTGACCAGCTGCGCGGCCAACAGGGCGAACAGTTCGATTCCGCCTATCTGCAGGGCCAGATCGACGCCCACCAGACCGCCGTCACCCTGTTCCGCACCCAGGCCGAGAAAGGCCAGGACGCCGACCTGAAACGCTTCGCCGAACAGACCCTGCCGACCCTGGAGCAGCATCTGCGCCAGGTCCGCGACCTGCGCCCGAACGTCGCCTCCGCCGGGGCCTCCGCCGGGGCCTCCGCCGGGGCCTCCACCGCCGCCGCCGCCGCCCAGCAAGGCACCAGCTTCGAGACCATGATGGGCAAGGCCGTCTATGGCGAGGACGGCGGCAAGCTGGGCGATGTCGCCGACATCATCCTCGACGCGCAGTCGGGCAAGGCCACCCAGGTGATCCTGGACCGCGGCGGCATTCTGGGCATCGGCGCCAAGCAGGTCGCCCTGGACTACACCCTGCTGAACGCCGATGGCGACCGCATCGTCGCCCGGCAGGTGACCGAGGATCAGGTCAAGCAGATGGCGGAGTTCAAGTACGACGACAACACCGTCTCGCTGGGCCAGCGCAACGGGGAACGCAGCAACGTCGACCACGGCACCATGAACAAGGGCGGCGACATGAAGAACGACGCCGCCCACGGCACCGCCAACAGCCTGGACAGCACCCAGCCGCGCAACCCGCAGTAAGGCTATCCGGCGGATTTGAACCGACACCAGCCGAGCGGCGCCGGGAAGCCACTTCCCGGCGGCCCCGGCCAACCGATGGAGTAAGCAAGGATGGCGAACGCCAGCAAGAAGCACATGAGCCCCAGCGGACAGGGCAAGGGCACCGGTACCGGTGCCACCACCGACCTGCCCGCCGGCTCCATCGGCGACAATGAAGTGCTGTCGAACCGCGACAAGTCCCGTCATTCCGATGCCCGCGGGCTGGACAGCAAGACCGTGCAGACCGAACAGCTGCAGGAACATGCGGCCAACCGCAATCCGGACGAATAAACGCGGAAAGGGGCCGGTTCCGGCCGGCCCCTCAGCCCCGCCAGAACTGGGGCATGAACAGCACCAGCACGGTGAACAGCTCCAGCCGGCCCAGCAGCATCGCCAGCGACAGCAGCCATTTCGCCGAATCCGGCAGGGACGAGAAGGTGCCGGCCGGGCCGATGACGTCGCCCAGACCCGGCCCCACATTCGCCAGCGCGGTCACCGCGGCGCTGGCGCTGGTGATGAAGTCCAGCCCCAGGGCCATCAGTGCGATGGTGATCAAGCTGTAGGCGGTGAAGAACAGAGCGAAGAAGACGATCACCGATCCCAGCACGTCGTCGTCCAGCCGCCGGTTGCCGTACTGGCGCGGAAAGACGCCGCGGGGATAGATCAGGTGAAGGAAGTGGGTGCGCAGCACCGTTACCATCACTTCGAACCGGAAGATCTTGATCCCGCCGGTGGTCGAGCCGGTGCAGCCGCCGATGAAGGTCAGCCCGAAAAACACTCCGACCGCCAGATTTCCCCATTGGCTGTAATCGGTATAGGCATAGCCGGTGGTGGTGACGACCGACACCACGTTGAAGGCCACCAGCCGCAGGGCGTCGTCGAAGTCGTGCCCGTGCTTCAGCGCCAGCCAGATGCTGAGCGGCAGGATCACCGCGGCCAGGAAGCCCAGATATGTGCGCACCTGGCTGTCCTTCCACAGCGCGTCGCGCTGGCCGGTCAGGGTACGGACATACAGCACGAAGGGCAGGCTGCCCAGCAGCATGAACAGCGTCACCAGCCAATGCAGGACCGGACTTTCGAAATGCCCGATGGAACTGTCGGAGGTGGAGAATCCGCCGGTCGACAGGCTGCTCAGCGCATGCACCACCGCCTCGAACGGCGTCATCCCGGCCAGCCAGTAGGAGACCCCGCAGATCACCGTCAGCCCGATATAGACTGCGGAGATCGCCTTGGCGATCTGCTGGGCGCGCGGCAGCACCTTCTGCGACCGGTCGGAGGATTCGGTGCGGAACAGTTGCATGCCGCCCACCCGCAGCGCCGGCAGAACCGCGATGGCGACGCCGATGATGCCGATGCCGCCCATCCATTGCAGCAGCGCCCGCCACAGCAGGATGCCCTCCGTCGTCCGGTCCAGTCCGACCAGCACCGTCGATCCGGTGGTGGTCAGTCCCGACATGGTTTCGAAGAAGGCGTTGGCGTAGTTCAGCGACAGATCCGGAAAATGGCCGAACTGGAAGGGCAGGGCGGCGAAGGCCGCGGTGCTGGTCCAGGTCAGCGGCGTCAGCAGGAAAGCCTGCCTCAGCGACAATCCGCCATGCAGGGGACATCGGGTGCCGAGCGCCAGCGCAAGGCCGCAGGCGCCGGTGAAGGCGGCCGAATAGAGGAAGACCCCGGCGTCCGGATTGCCATAGGCGAAATCGACCGCGGCCGGAATCAGCATCGTCGCGGCAAGCGCCAGCAGCACGATGGAGACGATGAACAGGATCGGCCTGAAATTCGCATGATGTCTCTGGTCGGGGGAGTGGGCGGCGGCGGGAAGGGGATGACGTGTCGGGCAGGGCCGTAAGGCCGATCAGAAGAATTCCAGCCCGACCGCGAACAGCTTTTCGACCTTGCGCACCAGATCGGCGGTGGCCATCACGATGACGCGGTCATGCGGCTCGATCGCCGTCTGGCTGGTCGGGATGATGACCTCCCCGCCGCGGACCAGCGCGCCGATCATCATGCCGGCCGGCAGGCCGATGGACCCGATGGGGCCGCTGACCGCGCGCGAGGTCTCCAGCGCCTCGGCCTCCACCACCTCGCCGAAATTGTCGCCGATGGTCTGCACCGCCGCGACCCGCCCGCGCCGGACATGGCGCAGGATCGAGGACACGGTGACCGCCGCCGGGTTGACCACCACGTCCATCCCCAGCCCGGCGACGATCGGCGCGTAGGACGTCTTGTTCAGCAGCGTGATCGCCCGCCCGCAGCCGGCGCGCTTGGCCAGCAGCGAGGTGAAGACGTTGGTCTCGTCGTCGTTGGTGACGGCGACGATGGTCTCGGCCCGGCCGACCTGCGCCTCCTCCAGGATCTCGTGGTCCAGCGCGTCGCCGTTCAGCACGACCGTGCTGGAGCGCAGCGAGCGGGAGATCAGCTCCGCCCGCGCCGCGTTGCCCTCGATCATCTTGATGGAGATGCCGCGCATGTGGCGCTCGACGATCTGCGCCAGGTTGAAGCCGACATTGCCGCCGCCGGCGATGACCAGACGGCGGGCCGGCGCCTCGCTGTGGCCGAACAGGGCGACGACGCGGACGATGTCGGCGGTGCGGCACACCAGATGCACGTCGTCGCCCAGCCGCAGCTGGTCGTTCCCCTTGGGCACGAAGCCGGCGCCGTCGCGGAAGACCGCCAGCACGGCCGCGCGCACGTCCGGGAACATTTCGGTCAGGCGGCGCAGCGGCGTGTTGAGCAGGGGCGAGCTGTTGGTGCAGTGGACGCCGATCAGGTGCACCTTTCCGTCGGCGAGCGGCACCATCTCGAACGCGCCGGGGGAGCGCAGGCGGCGCGCGATGCTGTGGGCGATCTCCACCTCCGGCGAGATGACCACGCTGATCGCCAGATGCTGAGCGGAGAACATCGCCGCCCATTCCGGCTGCAGATAGGCCTGCTTGCGGATGCGGGCGATGCGCAGCGGGATGTTGAACACCGAATGGGCGACCTCGCAGGCCACCATGTTGACCTCGTCGGAATGGGTGACGGCGATCAGCATGTCGGCATCCCGCGCCCCCGCCTGGGCCAGCACATCCGGGTGCGAGGCATAACCGACCATCCCGCGCACGTCATGGCTCTCGTCCATCCGCTGCGCCAGCTCGGTCGAGGTGTCGATCACCGTGATGTCGTTGTCTTCCAGCGCGAGGTGCCGCGCGATGCTGGCCCCGACCTGCCCCGCCCCACAGATGATCACCTTCATGCGCCCGCCCCCGGCCTGTCCACGCTGCACCCCGGCCCAACCGGCCGATGTCAGCAAATGACGGCAAAGGCGAAGCGTTGCAAGCCAAAGCGGATCCGGCAGGACCGAGGCGGCCGGGAGCGGGGCGCAAAACCTTCCCACGGCTCTGTCCATCGAGTGCTCCCCCGGCGGGCGGTTCGGTGGCAGGATGCGGGGCGGAGCCTCCGTAAACCGACACCACCGAAGGAACGTCCATGTTGAAGCTGCGCTGGAGCCCCACCTCGCCCTATGTGCGCAAGGTGATGATGGTCGTCATCGAACGCGGGCTGGAGGATCGGGTGGTGCGGGTGGCGACCGATCCGTGGTCGGCCGAGACCGACCTGCCCAAGGAAAATCCATTGGGCAAGGTTCCCGCCCTGACGCTGGAGGATGGCACCACCCTGTTCGACAGCCCGGTCATCGTCGAGTATCTCGATTCGCTCGGCGACCGGGCGCCGCTGTTCCCGCCGGCAGGGCCGGCACGCTGGACCGCGCTTCGGTTCCAGGCGATCGCCGACGGCATCTGCGACGCCGCCATCCTCCGCCGTCTGGAGTCCATGCGCCCCGATGGCGAAAAATCGGAAGGCTGGATGGAACGCCAGCGCAAGGCGGTCGCCCGCGCGCTCGACCTGCTGGAGGCCGACGCGGCGGCGCTGGCCGGCGAGGCCACCATCGGCACGCTCGCCGTGCTGGCGGCGCTCGGCTATCTCGATTTCCGTTTCAGCCACGAGGACTGGCGCCAAGGCCGCCCGGCGCTTGCGTCCTGGTTCGACAAGGCGGCGGACCGCGACAGCCTGCGACGCACCGCACCGCCGGTGTGACGCCCGCAATAAGACGAATGTCATGCCCTGAAGACGCGTAATAAAGCGGCGCCTGACCCCAGCGGGCGCCGCTTTTGCTTCGCAGCGCTGTTTACGTTCGATTCACCATGGCTGGCCAATGGTCGGCCATCGACCATCGTTGGGGCCGGTGATTTCGCGAGCGCAGCGATATTTCGATTGTGCGTCGCGAAAACTTCATCGAAGCGTCACCCAAACAGACAATGAGAGGGGCTACCCATGGCGTCGGCCGGCCTGCGGAGAACCGCGGGTCCGGTGCGGACAACCTCCAGACCACGGGTGGCCCACATGGCAGATCGCGCCGACCAGCGCCGGCGATCCGGCATCAAGTCGAAAATGCTGATCGCCTTCGGCACCGTGGCGGCACTGCCCTGCCTCGCGGCGGTCGTCGGCTGGATGTCCTACGGCGCGGTCCGGGGCCATGTCGCCGACATCACTGGAACGCAGGTGCCGGTGCTGAGCGCCGCGCACGGCCTCGCCACCACCACGGCGCGGGTGCTGGCGCTGGGACCGCTGATCGACGCCGCATCGTCGGAGGAGGATTTGACCCGAGTGCGCAGTGCCATGGCGGCGCAGCGCGCGGAACTGGACGGTCAGCTTGCCCGGCTGGCCGATGGGCATGGCGATATCGGCCGCATGGGCGAGCTGGCGGCCACCGCCCGTTCGCTTTTGGGCACCATCGACGCGCTGGGCGCGGCGACCGGCCGCCGGCTGAGCCTGCAGGAACAGCGCAGCGCCCGGCTGGCGGAGTTGAGCGACGCCCATGCCCGGCTGCTGGCGGCGCTGAAGCCGGACATGCAGGCGTCGCGTGAACAGCTTGCCCAGGCGATCGCCGCGATGGTGGAGGCGACCTCGCAATCCTCCGAGGCGATCGGCGGCGAGTTGGGGCAGACGGTCATCCCGCTGTTCCAGCTGCGCGGCGCGGAGGCGGCGCTGGCCAAGGCGCTGCTGATCGGCGCCTTCGAGACCGACCGGTCCAAGGTGATGTCGCTGTCCACCGACTTCGATTCGGCGCTGTCCGACCTGCAGGGCGCCCTGCGCCCGCTGGCGAAGAGCGAGGCGGCCGCTCCCGTCGTCGCGACGATCAACGAGCTGTCGGCCTACGGCGACGGCGACAAGAGCGTCTACACCCGCCGCGTCCGCCAGCTGACCCCCGGCATCGGGGAGGCGGAAGCGCACAAGCTGGCTGAGTCCCAGGCCGCCGCGGTCGATGAGATCGTCCGGCTGGACCGCGACGCCAACAGCCGCATGCTGCCGCTGATGCTGAACTCCCGCGGGCGCATCGCCGAGGCAGGGAACGCCATCGCGGAGCGGATGCAGGATCTCTCCACCAACGTGGTCCCGGAGGCCCAGCAGCGCTACACCGTGCTGAGCGGCCTGATGGCCGACGCCAACCTGCTGGCCGGCAAGCTGGCCGAGGCCGGCAACGCGGAAACGCCGGCCCGTCTGGCGGCAGCGCGCCGTACGCTGGACCCGTTGGCCGCGACGATCCGCAAGTCGTTGCAGGAGTCGCAAGGCGATCTGGGGGCAGAGGTCCGCCGGCTGGCCGATCGGCTGCTGGTGCTGGGCTTCGGCGACGACGGCATCCTGGCGCTGCGCGGTGGCGAACTGGCGGCCTATGCCGAGAATGCCGCGCTGATCGACAACAACCGCAGCACCGGCGCCGCGCTGACCGGGATGGTCGACGGGCTGGTCCAGTCGGCCGAGCAGGCGACGGCCGCCGGCGCGTCCGCCGCCCATGCCGCGCTGGAGCGCACCAACCAGGTGCAGATCCTGCTGGCGACGGCCGGCGTGCTGCTGGCCGGGCTGATCGTCTCCCTCTATGTCGGGCGCCGCGTCGTCGGCCGGATGGAGGCGCTTGCCGACGCCATGCGCCGGGTGGCCGGCGGCGACCTGACGGTGGAGCAGAGGGCCGACGGCAACGACGAGATCACCGACATGGCCCGCGCTCTGTTCGTCTTCATCGCCAACGCCCGCGCCATGGAAGAGGCGCACGAGAAGGTGGAGATCGAACGCCGCAACGCCGCCTCGGCCCGCCGGACCAGCATGCTGGAGATCGCCGACCAGTTCGAAAGCAACGTGCTGAGCAGCGTCGAGACGCTGGCCGACGCCGCCCGCCTGATGGCGGCGCGCGCCCGCTCGCTGACCGACATCGCCGCCAACGCCAACGACCGCGCCGAGGCCGCGATGCAGCTGTCCGGCGAGATGGCGGCCGGAATCCAACAGGTGGCGACCGCCGCCTCGGAGATCTCGCAGTCGATTGCCGAGATCAGCAAGCGCACCGGCGAATCGGCCCGCATCATCGGCGACACCGCCGCCGGGGCGGAGCAGGTCAAGGCCACCGTCGCCGACCTGTCGAGCACGGCGGGGGAGATCGGCACCGTGGTCGGGCTGATCGACGAGATCGCCGGCCAGACCAACCTGCTGGCGCTGAACGCCACCATCGAGGCGGCGAGGGCAGGGGAGATGGGCCGCGGTTTCGCGGTGGTCGCCGGGGAGGTGAAGGCACTTGCCGGCCAGACCGCCCAGGCCACCGCCGAGATCGCCCGCCAGATCGCCGCGACCCAGGCGGCCAGCCGCCAGACGGCGGAGGTGGTGGCGACCATGACCGGCAGCGTCCAGCGCATCGAATCCAATGCCTCGGCCATCGCCGCGGCGGTGGAGGAGCAGGCGACCATCACGTCGAGCATCGTCGACAGCTCCCACCGGGTCGCGGTGGGCACGCAGGCCGCGTCGGACCATGTCGCCGGCCTGTCGGAGGCCGCGGCCAAGGTGCGTGCCCAGGCCGGCGACGTGCTGCAGGTGGCGGAAAGCCTGTCGCACGAGGCGACCAGCCTCGGCTCCGCCGTGCATCTGTTCCTCCAGGAAATCCGGGCGGCGCGATGACCATCGCAAAGCCGGCTAGAACGGGTCGGTTTCATAAAACTGACACGTAAACAAAACAAACCCGTCACCAGCGGTGGCTATGGTCACCGCGACGAAGAAGGCGGGTTACGACCTCCGGCGAAGGCCGGGATTTTCCCAGACCCAACGACACCGTCCAAACCTATCGGGAGTTTTGCCGTGAAAACCATGACCTCGGCGTTCGTTCGCTGCGCCGCCTTCGGTGCCCTGGCCGTTCTGTCCGTGTCGGTCGCCCCGCTGTCGGCCGCCTCGGCCGCCGACATCTCCGGCGCCGGCGCCACCTTCCCGTACCCGATCTATGCCAAGTGGGCCGACGCCTACAAGAAGGAGACGGGCACGGGCCTGAACTACCAGTCGATCGGTTCGGGCGGCGGCATCAAGCAGATCAAGGCCAAGACGGTCACCTTCGGCGCCTCGGACATGCCGCTGAAGCCGGAAGAGCTGGAGCAGGCCGGCCTGATCCAGTTCCCGATGATCATGGGCGGCGTCGTTCCCGTCGTGAACCTGAAGGGTCTGAAGTCGGGCGAGGTCAAGCTGTCGGGCACGGTTCTCGCCAACATCTACATGGGCGAGATCACCAAGTGGAACGATCCGCAGATCAAGGCGCTGAACCCGGACGTCAATCTGCCGAACACCGCCATCGCCCCGGTCTACCGCTCCGACGGGTCGGGCACCAATTTCCTGTTCACCGACTACCTGTCGAAGACCAGTCCGAAGTTCAAGACCCAGATCGGCGCCAACTCCTCCGTGCAGTGGCCGGCCGGCATCGGCGCCAAGGGCAACGAAGGCGTGGCCAACATGGTCACGCAGACGGTCGGCTCGATCGGCTACGTCGAATACGCCTACGCCAAGCAGAACAACATCACGTATGTCGGCCTGCAGAACAAGGACGGCAAGACCGTCGTTCCGAAGATCGAGGCCTTCCAGGCCGCCGCGGCGAACGCCGACTGGGCCAACTCCAAGGGCTATTACGTCATTCTGACGGACGAGCCGGGTGCGGAGAGCTGGCCGATCACCGGTGCCAGCTTCATCCTGATGTACAAGAACCCGCAGGATGTCGCGATTTCGGCCGAAGCGCTGAAGTTCTTCGACTGGGCCTACAAGAACGGCGCCAAGATGGCCACCGATCTGGACTATGTCCCGATGCCGGAGGCCGTCGTCTCCTTGGTCGAGAAGACCTGGACGCAGTCGATCCAGGCCGACGGCAAGCCGATCTGGACTGCGTCGGCCAAGTAACCACGGCCAACCCGACCCCGGGATGCGCCGGCAGATGGCGCGCCCCGGGGGCATGATCCGCCGGTGGGGACGGAAATTTCGCCGACCCCACCGCACGCCTCACGGAGCGGCCATGACCGAGATCGCGCTGACCTTGACCGACGCACACGCTTCCACCGCCCGACGGGCCCGCCGCCAGCGCCTGCAGGATGCGGCTTTCCGCAACGCCACGCTCTTTTTCGCGCTGCTCGTCCTGTTCATCCTGGGCGGCGTCACGGTTTCTCTCATCGACGGCGCGCTTCCGGCGCTGCGCGCGTTCGGCTTCGGGTTCGTCACGACCGAAGTCTGGAACCCGGTGTCGGAGGAATTCGGCGCGCTCGCCCCCATTTACGGCACGCTGATCACCTCGGTCATCGCCATGGCTGTCGGCATTCCGGTCAGCTTCGGCATCGCGCTGTTCATCACCGAGATGTGCCCGGCCTGGCTCAAGCGACCGCTCGGCGTCGCGATCGAGCTGCTGGCCGGCATCCCCAGCATCATCTACGGCATCTGGGGCCTGTTCGTCTTCGCCCCCTTCATGCAGTCGACCATCCAGCCCTTCCTGATCAACACGGTGGGACAGGTTCCCGGAATCGGCAACCTGTTCATGGGTCCGCCCTACGGCATCGGCATCCTGACCGCGGGCCTGATCCTGGGCATCATGGTGCTGCCCTTCATCACCTCCATCACCCGCGACGTCTTCGAGACGGTGCCGCCGATGGTGCGCGAATCCGCCTACGGGCTGGGCGCCACCACCTGGGAAGTGGTGTGGAACGTGGTGCTGCCCTACACCCGCACCGGCGTGATGGGCGGCGTCATGCTGGGGCTGGGCCGCGCGCTGGGCGAGACGATGGCGGTCACCTTCGTCATCGGCAACGCGCACCGCATCAGCTCCTCCATCATGGCGCCGGGCACGACGATCTCGGCCTCCATCGCCAACGAATTCACCGAGGCGGTCGGCGACGTCTACACCGCCTCGCTGGTGGCGCTGGGCCTGATCCTGTTCCTGATCACCTTCGCCGTGCTGTCGATCGCCAAGCTGATGCTGCTGCGCCTGCAGCGCCAGGCCGGAGTCTGAGGCCATGAGCATGTCAACTTCCGCGACGCTGGCCGCTCCGGCCGGCGGCCTGTACAACCGCCGCCGCATCGTCAACAAGGTGGCGCTGACCCTGGCGCTGAGTGCCGCCGGCTTCGGCCTGTTCTGGCTGGTCGCCATCCTGTGGACGCTGCTCTACAACGGGCTGTCGGCGATCAACATCGCCCTGTTCACCGAGAACACGCCGCCGCCGGGCGGCGAGGGCGGCCTGCTGAACGCCATCTTCGGCAGCGTCATCATGACCACGGTCGCCACCCTGGTCGGCACGCCGATCGGCATCATGGCCGGCACCTACCTCGCCGAATTCGGCCGCGACCGCAAGCTGGCCGAGGTGGTCCGCTTCATCAACGACGTGCTGCTCAGCGCGCCGTCGATCATGGTCGGCCTGTTCGTGTACGAGGTGATGGTCATCCGCATGGGCCATTTCTCGGCCTGGGCGGGTGCCATGGCCCTGGCGGTCATCGTCATCCCCGTCGTGGTCCGCACGACCGAGGACATGCTGAAGCTGGTGCCCAACAGCCTGCGCGAGGCCGCGGCCGCCCTTGGCGCGCCGCAGTGGAAGGTGATCACCATGGTCGCCTACCGCGCCGCCCGCAACGGCATGATCACCGGCGTCCTGCTGGCGATCGCCCGCATCAGCGGCGAGACGGCCCCTCTGCTCTTCACCGCCCTGAACAACCAGTTCTGGAGCGCGGACATGAACGCGCCGATGGCCAACCTGCCGGTGGTCATCTTCCAGTACGCGATGTCTCCCTATGAGGACTGGCGCCAGCTGGCCTGGGGCGGCGCGCTGCTGATCACGGTCGCCATCCTGCTCCTCAACATCGGCGCCCGGCTGCTGGCCGGTCTCGGCTCGACGAGAAAGTAACCATGACGATGACCCACATGGACGCCAACAGCCCCGCCCACGGAAGCCACGCGATGCCCCCCGGCATGATCCCCGGCGCCGGTGCCGACCGACCCATCGCCGGTGCCGGCCTGCCCGAGAAGATCACCATCCGCAACCTGGACTTCTTCTATGACGGCTACCGGGCGCTGAAAGACGTTTCGCTGCCGCTGTACGATCGTCAGGTCACCGCCTTCATCGGCCCGTCTGGCTGCGGCAAGTCGACCCTGCTGCGCATCCTGAACCGGATGTACGATCTCTATCCCAAGCAGGTTGCGACCGGCGAGGTCATGCTGGACGGCGTCAACATCCTGTCGCCCAAGCAGGATCTGAACCTGCTGCGTGCCCGCGTCGGCATGGTGTTCCAGAAGCCGACGCCCTTCCCGATGTCGATCTACGACAACATCGCCTTCGGCGTGAAGCTGTACGAGAAGCTGTCCCGTGCCGAGATGGACGAGCGGGTGGAGTTCTCGCTGCGCCGCGCCGCCCTGTGGGAGGAGGTGAAGGACAAGCTGCGCCAGAACGGCATGAGCCTGTCCGGCGGTCAGCAGCAGCGCCTGTGCATCGCCCGCGCCATCGCGGTCAAGCCGTCGGTCCTGCTGCTGGACGAGCCGACCTCGGCGCTCGATCCCATCTCCACCGCCAAGTGCGAGGAACTGGTGGACGAGCTGCGCTCCGACTACTGCATCGCCATCGTCACCCACAACATGCAGCAGGCGGCCCGCATCTCCAACTTCACCGCCTTCATGTATCTGGGCGAACTGATCGAGTTCGGGAACACGGAAGAGATCTTCACCAACCCGACCAAGGAAAAGACGTCCGAATACATCACCGGCCGGTTCGGCTGAGGCATTTGCCCCGCCGGTCCTTCCCACCATGGGGAGGATCGGCGGGAAATGTCGTTGGGCTACATGCTGGAAGCTGTTCAAGGCGGCGGTTCACTCAACCGCCGCCTTTCTTGCGAGTCTCAAATGGGGTAGGATCGGGCCGCCGACTGTGACGGCGGGAACGGCTGCGGCGTGAAGGATTTTCTTGAGTCGGATGCCTCGGGCATCATCGTCGCGGCGCGTCTGCCGGCCGATTATTCATAAGGGATGCTGAATGCAATGACCAGAGTGAGATGCCTCTATTTATTTCCATAACAGCCATTATGTGTCATAAATCCACCCGCAAGATCAAACCGTCAGTGCGCTGCCGATTAATCGCGTTGCCGTGTCGGAAAGATGTGCAGAATTTTCCAAGCCGGCCTTGAACCGACAAGACCGCCGTTGCGGCGATGACCGATGCTGTCGCTTCACCCACCGGAAACAATGGAAAAGCGACAGCCATGTCCGCACCGGCCGCACCCGGCAACTCCCCCTGCCTTGGCTTCTGCTGCTTCTGTCGGTGACGACGGGGCTGGTCGATGCCATCAGCGTTCTCGGCCTGGGCAAGGTCTTCACCGCCAACATGACCGGCAATGTCGTCTTCCCCGGCTTCGCCGGCGCCTCGGCATGGCGGCGGTCGGTTACGGCCTGACCGATCGGGCGATCATCGCCTGCGGCGGCAGCGATTCGGCGGTGGCGCGAGCCGTCGGCTCCGACCTGAAGGGCAAGATCAGCATGGCGTTCTACGCCATGGCCATCCCCACGGCCTTCGTCTTGCAGTCGCTGTCCATCCTGCTCTACGTGTCGGTGATCCTGCTGTGGCTGGTGCCGGACCGGCGGATCGAGCGCGCCCTGGAGGAATGACGGTCGATCACCGCATTTCGAAAAGCTCCTGGTGGAAGCGCTGCTCCACCTGCAGTCCCTGGGCCGCGAAATCCTGCCGCAGAGCCTGCCCGAAGCCTGTCGGGCCGCAGAACCAGATGGCGGCGTTGCGCCAGTCCGGCACTGCCGCGCGAATGCGCTCGCCGGTCAGGCGACCGTCGCGGCCATCGATCAGAATGTGGAGGCTTACCCCTGCGGCCGTTGCGTCGGTCGTGAGCTTGGCGATCGCGTCCTCGTCATAGTCGCGCGTGGTGTGGAAGAAGTGGATGGTTTGCGGCGGTCGCCCGTGCTGCATCGCCAGGTACTTCATGCGCGCGATGAAGGGCGTCACGCCGATGCCGCCACCCACCCAGATCTGGCGAGGACAGTCGTCATCGAAGGTGAAGCAGCCGTATGGTCCCTCGACCGTCACCGCTTGGCCGATCCGCAGCCTTTCCCGCAGGCGCCTCGTGTGGTCGCCCAATGCCTTGATCACGAAGGTGATGCGGTGCTCGGCCTCGTTCCAGGCCGAGGCGATGGTGTAGGGATGCGCGCCCTCCGCCGCGTCCGACGTGGCGAAGGCGAACTGGCCCGCCTTGTGCCCCGGCCATCCCTGCGGCACGTCGATCTCAGCCTCGATCACGCGCAGAGCCGGATAGTGGTGGAGCACGCCGATGGTCCCCGAAACCCGCCGGTCGGCGCCGATGCGGCCCAGCAGAGCCACGACGGCGGCCCATGTGCCGCCGGCAAGCAGCACCCCCAGGAGCCAGCCGATGGGCGCAGTCCAGTAAGCGAAGTCGGTGAGCACGACGGTGTGGAACACCAGCACCAGATAGGTGATCGCCAGCAGCCGGTGCATCTTGAAGAACAGCCGGTAGGGCACCCTCTTGATGAGTGCAAGCGAGATCAGCACCAGGGCGGCGTAGAACGCCCATTCGCCGATCGCCTCCGCGGTGCCGCGAAGGTCCATGAGCGACTGAGCGACAGGGTTCTCCAACGGGGCACGCGGGCCACGCCGCGGCCGGTCCAGCCAGCCCCAGCCAACCGCCCATTTCGTTCCCTGCGCCCAAAGCCAGTGGGCGATTGCGAAGACGAGAGCGCCGATGCCCAGCCATTTGTGCAGGCGGTACATCTTGTCGAGGCCGCCGAACCACGTCTCGGGCCAGCGGGGGCGCAGCGCCAGGATCATGGCGACGCTCATGCAGCCGATGGCAATCACGCCGCTGTACTGGACCATGCTGGAGCGGAATGGAAAATAGCCGGTCCATTGGAGTACCGAGGCATCGGCGGAGAGCCACAGCACGGTCAACAGCGCCAGCAGGCCCCAAAAGGAAAGTTTGACCCTCCCCATGGCGAGCGTCCTCCTTCTGTGCCACCGGGTAAGCGGCACCGCGCAAATATGATTTTGCCAATGGTGGCGCCTGGCAAGCCGATTCCATGAAACGCAGCCATTCGTAGCTTGAACAGGTTCGCATCACATAAAATCCGATGGCAAAGCAGGTCATCTGCGTACCGACCGGAAATACATCCGCAGTCGGATATATTTCGCTTCACAACCGGCCGCTTGCCGCCTATGATCACGCTTCCCTGCCCGATTCCGTTCCGGCTGCCGATTTGGCCGGCGCCGCGTCTTCCGTCCGGTTCGGGCGATTTCATCCGTCGTGTTTTGCAAGGTTGCTCCATGTCTCCCGTTCTTCGGCCGCGCAAGGCCGCGATCGCTTTCATTCTGGTCACCGCAGCGCTCGACATCGTCGCGATGGGCATCGTCATTCCGGTGCTGCCGGCGCTGATCGAGGAGTTCGCCGGACCCAATGCGCAGGCCGGCACCATCAACGGCGCGCTGGTGGCGCTGTGGGCGCTGATGCAGTTCTTCTGCTCTCCGGTGATCGGTTCGCTTTCGGACCGTTTCGGGAGGCGGCCGGTGATCCTGCTGTCGGCGCTGGGGCTGGCGGTGGATTACGTGCTGATCGCGGTGGCGCCGAACATGTGGTGGCTGGTGGTCGGCCGGGCGATCGCCGGCATCACCTCTTCCAGCTTCACCACGGTGTTCGCCTATATGGCCGACGTGACGCCGCCGGAGCATCGGGCGCGGGCCTATGGCCTGATCGGCGCCGCGTTCAGCGCCGGATTCATTGCCGGCCCCCTCCTGGGCGGGGTGTTGGGAGAGCTGTCGCCGCGCGCGCCCTTCTGGGCGGCCGGGGCGCTCAGCGGGCTGGCCTTCCTCTACGGTCTGGCCGTTCTGCCGGAATCGCTGGCGGTGGAAAACCGGATGGCCTTTTCCTGGCGCCGGGCCAATCCGTTCGGTGCGCTGCGCCTGCTGCGGTCCCACTCCGAGCTGTCGGGGCTGGCCCTGGTCAATTTCATGCTGCATTTCTCCCACAATGTCTTCCCGGCGGTCTTCGTGCTCTATGCCGCGCATCGGTACGGCTGGAGCGCCTGGGACGTCGGGCTTCTTCTGGCGGTGGTCGGGGCGCTGGACATGGTCATGCAGGGGTTGGTCGTGTCGCGCATGGTGAAGTGGCTGGGCGACCGCGGCACGATGGTGGTCGGCCTGTTCGGCGGGGCCGGCGGGCTGACCTGCATGGGTCTGGCGCCGGACGGCGGCTGGTTCGCGCTGGCCATCCTGCCGAACGCGCTGTGGGGGCTGGCGATGCCGACCATCCAGTCGCTGATGACGCAGCGGGTCTCCCCCTCCGAACAGGGCCAGTTGCAGGGCGCCAACATGAGCGTGGCGAGTGTTGCCGGCATCGTGGCGCCGGTCTTCTTCGGAGCGGTCTATTCCGCCTCCGTCGCGGCCGAGCCGCTGTTTCCCCATTCGGGCGCGGCCTTCATCAGCGCGGCGCTGGTTCTGCTGGTGGGAGCGGTGATCGGCTGGGTGGTGGCGCGGCGCAACGGCCGGGCGGAAGAGGCGGACGGCGCTGCGGCCTGACCGGCGCGCCCCTTCCCTGCCCTCTTCCCCACCCGCTTGCCCACTGGCAACCCTTGCACCGGCTGTGGGGCGTCCCACATAGCTGCCGGTAATCCCGCACAATGTCCCATTGCTCCGCTGCGTTATCAGCGGTGGGAATTTGCGGGCCGACAGGGTAAGACTGTCGGCTTCCATCCGCATCGACAGCTGAGACCCGGAGAACGCGATGCTCGCGGCCCCCAACCTGTTCGCCCACCGCCCGGACCGGAGCGTGCGCCCCAAGGCCGCATCCTTCCTGCCGATGTCGCGTGCGGAAATGGACCGGCTGGGCTGGGACCAGTGCGACGTCATCGTCGTCACCGGCGACGCCTATGTCGACCATCCCAGCTTCGGCATGGCGATCATCGGCCGTCTGCTGGAATCGCAGGGCCTGCGCGTCGGCATCATCGCCCAGCCGGACTGGAGCAGTGCGGAGCCGTTCAAGATCCTGGGCAAGCCGCGGCTGTTCTGGGGCGTGACCGGCGGCAACATGGATTCGATGGTCAACCACTACACGGCCGACCGCCGCCTGCGCCACAACGACAGCTACACCCCGAACGACGAGGGCGGCAAGCGGCCGGACCGCGCCGTCATCGTCTATTCCCAGCGTTGCCGCGAAGCCTTCAAGGACGTTCCCATCGTGTTGGGCGGCATCGAGGCGTCGTTGCGCCGCATCGCCCAGTACGACCATTGGAGCGAGAAGATCCGCCGCTCCGTCCTGGTCGATTCCAAGGCGGACATGCTGGTCTACGGCAACGCCGAACGCGCCATCATCGAGATCGCCCAGCGTGCGCTGAAGGGGGAGTCGCCCAAGGCGATGACCGACATCCGCGGCACCGCCATCATGCGGTCTTCCCTGCCGGAAGGCTGGACGGTGGTCGACAGCAGCTCCATCGACGATCCGTCGGCCCCGGTGTCGCCGCGCGCCGCCGGGGCCGACCGCATGGCGGTGCGCCTGCCCAGCTTCGAGCAGGTGACCGCCGACAAGGCGCTCTACGCCCATGCCAGCCGCGTGCTGCACCAGGAGAGCAACCCCGGCAACGCCCGCGCGCTGGTCCAGCGCCACGGCGACCGCGACGTCTGGCTGAACCCGCCGCCGATCCCGTTGGAAACCAACGAGATGGACGGCGTCTACGACCTGCCCTACGCACGGGCGCCGCACCCGTCCTATGGCGATGCGCGCATTCCGGCCTGGGAGATGATCCGATTTTCCGTCAACATCATGCGGGGGTGCTTCGGCGGCTGTTCCTTCTGCTCGATCACCGAGCATGAGGGGCGCATCATCCAGAGCCGGTCCGAAGGGTCGATCCTGCGCGAGATCGAGCATATCCGCGACAAGACCAAGGGCTTTACCGGGGTCATTTCCGACATGGGCGGGCCGACCGCCAACATGTACCGCCTCGCCTGCAAGGACAAGGAGACAGAGTCGGTCTGCCGGCGCCCGTCCTGCGTCTTCCCGGACATCTGCAAAAACCTGAACACCGATCACTCGTCGCTGGTGCAGCTCTACCGCAAGGCCCGCGCGGTGCCGGGGGTGAAGAAGATCCACATCGCGTCCGGCCTGCGCTATGACCTCGCCGTCCGCAACCCGGAGTATGTCAAGGAGCTGGTGACCCACCATGTCGGCGGCTACCTGAAGATCGCGCCTGAACACACCGAGCCGGGTCCGCTGGCGAAGATGATGAAGCCCGGCATGGGCGCCTATGACGAGTTCAAGCGGATGTTCGACAAGGCGGCGAAGGAGGCGGGCAAGAAGCTCTACCTGATCCCCTACTTCATCGCCGCCCATCCCGGTACCACGGACGAGGACATGATGAACCTCGCGCTGTGGCTGAAGCGGAACGGCTTCAAGGCGGATCAGGTGCAGACCTTCCTGCCCTCGCCGATGTCGCTGGCGACCGCCATGTACCACAGCGAGCGCAATCCGCTGCGCCCGGTCCGCCGCGTCGGGTCGGAGGTGGTGTCGTCGGCCAAGGGGCTGAAGCAGCGCCGCCTGCACAAGGCCTTCCTGCGCTACCACGATCCGGAGAACTGGCCGATCCTGCGCGAGGCGTTGAAGCGCATGGGCCGCGAGGATCTGATCGGACCGGGCGAGGAGCAGCTGATCCCGGCATGGCAGCCGGTCGGGGCCACCGCCAAGCCGCGGGAGAAGGGGGGCAAGACCTTCCTGACCCAGCAGGCCGGCCAGGGTCGCCGCGTGGTGCCGCCTGCTGGGGCTCAGCCGCGGCAGACCACTTTCAAAGGTGTGCCCGCCAAGGGAACCGCCTTCAAAGGAGTGCCGTCCAAACGGCGCTGACCAGCGGTTCCGTCCCATCATTTTCGTGAAATCGACGAGACAGGCCCGCCAAGGCCTGATCGTCCCGGCCGGCGCGTCGGTTCGCGCGCCGCGCCTGTTTCCCAGTCATCGCGACCAAAAATATCCGAACGGGCGAAACGTTGTCCTTTCCACAAACAAAGTGCCTCTGTACTACTTTTGAGAACGGCGCATCGACGCTCCACACGCTTCCGTGTGCTTCCCGTTCTGCAACAGTCAGCACGAGGACAATATGCCGATCGTTCAAGCCAATGTGATTGCGCAACCGCTCGCCAACGATCCGGGAGCGTTCCTGAGGCAAAACGTCGTTACCTTTTACATGCCGGACGGCATCAGTGCGGGTGACTGGAGTCGGCAATATGATGGAGCGACAGTCGGTGTCGGCGCCCACCGGCCGCATCATTTCAGTGTCGAACATGTCGACGCAGTGACTGTCAGGTATCGAGGAAATCTTTACGGTTGGTACACTGACGGCCGCATGTATCAGGTTGAGCCGGACGGTGGCGGCGACGGCACGGCCTACTTCCTGCCGTGGAAGGTGGACAGTGGATACTCGTTGACGATCGGGGCCAATGCCAGTCTGTTCTTCAATGCCATGATGAACGGCTGCTCCTTCGGCTGGAGCGCCGGAAATGGCATCGTCCGGGTCGCCCACCACAACATTCAGGACGCGAACGGGGCAACCGACAACGGAGCGATGCTTCAGTCGCTGTCGGGCTATGCCGGGCGCTACCTGCGCAACGACTATCGCTTGGTGGAAGGCGGAGCCGGCCAATCCACCGTCATCGGTGTACGTGTCAACGGCCAGTGGCAGATTTGGGCGCAGATCATCACAAGCACTGTCGGCGGAACCTTCGACATCCAGTCCGTGCGCCGCCTGCTGTAGGGGGCTCGCATCGAGTCCCTGCGGCGCCCGCCTGCAGTTGAATGATCGTCACACGAACAACTCCATCGTCTGCGGGACGTTGCGAGGCGTCTCCCCCGCCAGGATCGCGCGGGCGACGTCGACGGCGGCGAGGAGGCCGCTTTCGGTGAAGGGCTTGGGCAGGCAGCCGATGCCGGTGAGGGGGCCGTCCTTCTTCAACTCGTCGCGGAACGACGTGATGAACAGGCAGGGCACGCCGAGCGCGTTCAAGCCGCGTGCGGCGTCTATGCCGTTGGTGCCCATGCCCAGATGCACGTCGACCAGCGCCAGGTCCGGCTTGTCGGTTTCGGCCATCTCCACCGCCTCCATCGCAGTGACGGCGGGGCCGATGACGCTGTGGCCGACGGATTCAAGGTAGAGCTGCTGTTCCAGCGCGATCAGCACCTCGTCCTCCACCAGCAGGATCTTCATCCGTCGATCTCCTCGGCGGAGGACGCTTCCAGCAGCGGCACCGCGTCGGGCACCGGAAGCTCGATCCGGAACGTGGTCCCCTGCGGGGTGGTGTCGATGTCCACGCTGGCCCGGATCTGGCCGGCGAGGCTGGAAATCAGGCGCATGCCCAGGCTGCGGCTCTTGCGGATGTCGAAGTTGGACGGCAGCCCCGGACCGCGGTCCGATACGGTCAGGGACAGGTCGGCGTCCTCGCGCCGGAAAGTGACCGTCACCCGTGCCGGTCCGCCTCCGCGATGTTTCACCGCGTTGGTGATCAGCTCGTTCGCGATCAGGCCCAGCGGTGCGGCGTGGTCGATCGGCAGATCGATGACCTCGGACCGCACGACGATGTCGCACATGCTCTCACCGCCCGAGGCGCGGGCCAGATCCTCGCACAGCTCGTTCAGGTAGGTGCCGAACTCGATGGTCTGGAACTGGTCGGCCTGATAGAGCCGGTTGTGGACGCGGGCGATCGCCTCGATGCGGCTGCGGGCGTCCTGGAAATGTACCCGCACGCCTTCGTCCGGCAGGCTGAGGGTCTGCAGGGTCAGGAGGCTGGACACCAGCTGCAGGCTGTTCTTGACGCGGTGGTTGACCTCGCGCAGCAGGGTCGATTTCTGGCCGACCAGCTTGCGCAGTGCCGCCTCCATCGACTTGATCTCCGTCACGTCGATGTGCATCAGCACCGTGCCGCCGAAGGGGCCGGCCGGCATGGGGGCGGCGAGGCAGCGGAACCAGTGCTGGTTTCCGGTGACATATTCCGCCGACACCGGCGGCCCGCCGTCGCTCAGCAGCCTGCGCAGGCCGTCCATCACGTCGTCCGCCCGCGGGTCGGCGGTCTGGCCCCTGCCGCAATGGTGGAGGTAATCGTCGCCGACGATGCAGCCCTGGCCGAGGAAGGTCGTCTCCGGTCCAGCTTCCGCCCAGGCGCGGTTGACCGAGACGATGTGGCCGGACCGATCGAGCACGGCGATGAAGGCGGGCAGCGCATCCAGCGTCGCCTTGGTCTGCTCGGCCAGTTGCCGCATGGCGAGCGCGCTGGCCCGCAGCTCCTCACGGGTGCGGCGGCGTTCGGTGATGTCGCGCAGGATGCCGGTGATGAAGCTGCGCCCTTCCGATTCCCAGCGCGCCATCGACAGTTCCAGGTCGATGTGGCTGCCGTCGCGGCGCCGTCCGGACAGTTCCACGGGCTGGGTGACGGCGTCCAGGCTGCCGGAACTTCCCGGTCCGCTGTGCTCGGCCATGGCGAGCCAGTCCGGCGCGTCGTCGCCAAGCAGCACCGTCACGCTCTGCCCGATCAGCTCCTCCGAGCGGTAGTCGAACTGGCGGGTGGCGGCGCCGTTCATCCACTGCACCATGCCGCGGGTGTCGGTGGTGAGAATGGCGTCGGGAGCGGTATCGACGATGGCGCGGTATCGGGCGTCGCGCTGCTCGCGCAGGACGCGCTCGCGGTTGACCGACGCGGTGACGTCGGTCACCTGGATCAGGCAGCGCGCCTCTCCTCCGGCCACCCCTCCGGTCGTCCCTCCGGTGGTCTGGGCGCGGACCGGCAGCGGACGGATCACCACATTGTGG
>NZ_VUOI01000045.1:0-25658 GCF_015390205.1 Azospirillum sp. INR13 | reverse complement strand
GTGGAAATTCACCGCGCGCACCTTCATCGCGGTGGGGCTGGTCACGATCTTCTCGCGCCTGACCGAGCAATGGGTGGGGTTTGCCCATCTGGACCCGGTCTACGCGACGGTGGTCGGCAGCGGACTGTGCGGCACCGGCCTCCTGATGCTGTTCCGGCACCGCACCGGGTTGGGCGGCGTCAACATCCTGGCGATCTACCTGCAGGAGAAGCACGGAATTCGCGCCGGCTATTTCCAGTTGGGCGTCGATCTGGCGATCCTGGCCGGCGCCTTCTTCGTGCTGGCGCCGGACCGGCTGCTGCTGTCGGTGGTGGGGGCGGCCATCGTCAACCTGACGCTGGCGATCAACCACAAGCCGGGGCGGTATTTGGGGATGAGCTGAGGTGTGTGGGCTCCGGGTGTCGGATCAGCGCCCGGAGTCTTTTCGGCCGTCATCCCCGCGAAGGCGGGGATCCAGGAGACTTCGCAATCAAGCGGCTGAGACGGATGGATTCCCGCCTTCGCGGGAATGACGGCCAAGAGAGTGATAGTCCGTAACTATCCCGTCTCAGCGCCCGCAGCAGGCCTTGTGCTTGCGTCCCGACCCGCAGGGGCAGGGATCGTTGCGGCCGACCTTCACCACGCGGCGCGGCGGGTCCTTGGGGTTCAGCACGCTGTCGACATAGAGCCAGCGGCCATCGACCCGGCGGAAGCGCGACCGTTCGTGCACCGGCCAGTCCTCCCCGTCGCGGCGGAATGTCAGGAAGAACTCGACCATGCCGTCGTCGCCGTTCTCCTCCGCCTTCATCACCGTCAGCGGCCCCCATTCGCACTCCTGCGCCACTCGGACCGCATCGTCACGGCTGAAGGCGGCGCGGGTTTCCGGGGCGCAGCTGCGCTCGATATGGTCGATGTCGTGGCGGACGAAAGCGGTGTAGCGTGACCGCATCAGCGCCTCGGCACTGGGGGCGGGCTCCCCCGCCAGGAGCGGGCCGCAGCAAAGGTCGAAGTCGCGGCCGGAACCGCAGGGGCAGGCGGACATGGACAGGCATTCCATTGCGAAAAATCGGAACCGGCTATCGTGTAGCAGGTGCCACGCCATGCAGGAACAGATCGATCGCTTTGTCGACGAAGGCGTAGCGCTCCTCCTCCGTCGGCTGGGGGCAGAGGCCCAGCACCAGCTGGCAGTATGAGCCTCCCTGCAATGCGGTCAGGAATTGCCGGGCAACGAACTCCGGATCGTCGGTCGCGATCACGCCGCGTTCGGCCAGCCGGGTGAACAGTGCGACGAAATTGGCGATGCCCTGCTCCGGTCCCGCCCGGAAATAGAGCTGTGCCGCCACCGGCATCCGCGTCGCCTCCCCCGCCACCGATTGGTGAACACGGATCGCCGCTTCCGACCAGATCAGATCGACGAAGCGGCGGCCGACCTGGACCAGGATCTCGCGCAGCGGTAGGCCGTCGAACATTTCCGGCGCGAATTTCAGCCCGCGCCGTTCGCATTCGGCGGAGATCACCGCCGTGTACAGCTCCTCCTTGGACGGGAAGCGGGTGTAGAGCGTGGTCTTCGATACGCGCGCCTGCTGGGCCACCTGATCCATCGAGGTCGCGGCGTAGCCAAGCTCCAGAAACACCTCCCGCGCGGCGGCAAGGATCTGTTCCGCCTTCGCATCATGGGAGGCGGACGGCTGAGACGCTTTTTGCTCCAATGACTGCACTGAACTGTACCGTTCACTCTTGACGTTGCTCGGATGCCGGAGTAGGACGGTAGCAGTACGATACAGTCCAGTCCAGTGGGGAGACGTGGTATGGCGCGATTCCGCGAAACACGGTTTGCGTCCGCCTTCATGGCGACCGCCGCCATGGTGACGGTGGCGGGGCTGCTGACCGGCTGCAACGAAACGCATTCCGCCTCCACCCCTGCGGAGGCGGAAGTCAGGCCGGTGCGAGTCGCCACGGTTGCCCTGGAACCGTTGGTCGACAGCGTGCGCTATCCGGCGGTGATCCGCCCGCGGGTGGAGGCCGATGTCGGCTTCCGCGTCGGCGGCAAGGTCACTGCCCGGCTGGTGGAGGTCGGCACCCGCATCGAACCCGGCATGCCGCTCGCCCGCCTCGACCCCACCGACCTTCAATTGCAGATCCGCGCCGCGCAGGCGCAGCTCGCCTCGGCTGAGGCCGACTCGGCCAACGCGCGCAGCGACTTCCAGCGCTATGCCAGCCTGCGCAACGGCGAATGGACGACGCGGCAGGAATACGACCGCCGCAAGACGACCCTCGACAAGGCCGAGTCCAAGGTGCGGGAGGTGGAGGCGCAACTGCGCATCCTGACCAACTCCGCTCAATATGCGACGCTGGTGGCGGACGAGGCCGGCATCGTCACCGCGACGCTGATCGAGCCGGGACAGGTGGTGGCATCCGGCCAGACCGCCCTGCGCGTCGCCCGGTTGGGGTCGCTGGAGGCGGTCGCCAACATTCCCGAACAGCAGGTGGGCGCCCTGCCCCGTCAGAAACTGTCGGTGGAGCTGTGGTCCCACCCCGGCCAGAGCATTGCCGGCAGCTTGGGCGAGGTTTCGCCCAGCGGCCGACGCCAGCACCCGCACCTTCCAGGCGAAGATCGCGCTGGCCGATCCGCCGCCGACGGTCCAGCTCGGCATGACCGCGACCGTCACCGCCGCCAGCGACCACGGGGCGCCGGTTGCCCGCCTGCCGCTCAGTGCATTGACCCAACGCGAGCAGAAGCCGGCGGTCTGGGTGCTGTCCGCTCCCGACGACCGACTGGAACTGCGCCCGGTCACCGTCGCCGCCTATGCCGGCGACCTCGCGCTGATCGGTGGCGGGCTGAAGGACGGCGAGCGTGTGGTGACCGCCGGCGTGCACAAGCTCGACGCCGGACAGAAGGTCCGCGTCTGGACGGAGCCGGCACGATGAACCACTCCCGCATGAACCTGTCGGCCTGGGCGCTGGCGCACCGCACGCTCGTGCTGTTCATGATGCTCGCCAGCGTGCTGGCCGGTGCGCTCGCCTACATGAATTTGGGCCGGGCGGAGGATCCGTCCTTCACCTTCAAGGTGATGGTGGTCCGCACCCAATGGCCGGGCGCCACCGCGCGCGAGGTGGAACAGTTCGTCACCGACCGCATCGAGAAGAAGTTGGAGGAGGTGCCCTATTACGACGTCTCCCGCAGCTATTCCAAGCCCGGCGAGTCGGTGGTCTTCGTCCAGTTGAAGGACTATACCCCGCCGAAGATGGTGGCCGACCTGTGGTATCAGGTCCGCAAGAAGATCGGCGACATTATCTATACGCTGCCCGACGGCGTGGTCGGTCCCTTCTTCAACGACGAGTTCGGTGACGTCTATTCCGCCATCTACGGCTTCATGGGCCAGGATTTCACGCCGGCCCAACTGAAGAAGGTGGCGGAACAGGCGCGCGCCCGCCTGCTTAAGCTGCCGGGCGTCGAGAAGATCGACCTGATCGCCCCGCAGGAGGAGCGCGTCTATGTCGAGATCTCCAGCCAGCGGCTGGCCAGCTTCGGCCTGCCGGTGGAGTCGGTGATCCAGGCGCTTCAGCGCGAGAACGCCATCGCCGCGTCGGGCGACGTCGATACCGGATCGCAGCGGGTCTATGTCCGCCTCGACCTCGGGCTCGACACCGCCGCTGCGGTGCGCGCGATCCCGGTGGAGAGCGGCGGCCGGCTGCTGACCATCGGCGACGTGGCGGAGGTCAAGCGCGGCTATGTCGAACCGCGCCGCTACACCCTGCGCTACAAGGGGCGCGACGCCATCGGGCTCGGCGTCGTCATGGCGAAGGGCGGCAACGTGCTGAAGCTGGGCGAGAAGCTCGACGCCGCGATGGAGAAGATCAAGGCGGAGCTTCCGGCAGGGCTGGAGGTGGCGCAGATCGCCGACCAGCCGACGGTGGTCGAGAACTCGGTCGGCGAGTTCATGAAGTCGCTGGCGGAAGCGCTGGGCATCGTCATCCTGGTCAGCCTCGTCAGCCTGGGCTGGCGCACCGGCATCGTGGTGGCGCTGGCCGTCCCGCTGGTGCTGGCGATGACGCTGGTGGCGATGCAGATCCTGCACATCGACCTGCAGCGAATCTCCCTGGGCGCCCTCATCATCGCGCTCGGCCTGCTGGTGGACGACGCCATCATCGCGGTCGAGATGATGGTGGTGAAGATGGAGCAGGGTTGGGACCGGCTGAAGGCCGGGGCCTTCGCCTACACCTCCACCGCCTTCCCGATGCTGAGCGGCACCGTCGTCACCGCCGCCGGCTTCGTCCCCGTCGGCTTCGCGGCGTCGGCGGCCGGCGAATACACCAACTCCATCTTCTGGGTGGTGGCGCTGTCGCTGATGCTGTCCTGGGTGGTGGCGGTGATCTTCACCCCCTATCTCGGCTGGCTCCTGCTGCCCAAGCCCAAGCATGTGGTGCCGGACGGGCACGAGCTGGACATCTACGACACCCGGACCTATCGCATCCTGCGCCGGATGATCGAGGCCTGCGTGCGTGCGCGCTGGCTCACCATCGGCGTGACGGTGGCGGCTTTCGTCACCGCGCTGGTCGGCTTCGGTCATGTGCAGCAGCAGTTCTTCCCGTCCGCCAGCCGGCCGGAACTGCTGATCGACATCCGCCTTGCCGAAGGCTCGTCGTTCGAAGCGACCGCCGCCGAGGTGAAGCGGATGGAAGCGGTGCTGGCCAAGGATCCGGACGTCGATTACTGGGTCGCCTACACCGGCGGCGGCTCCCCGCGCTTCTACCTGCCGCTCGACCAGCAGCTGGAGACCGCCAACTTCGCCCAGTTCATGGTGATGACCAAGGGGCTGGAGGAACGCGAGCACTTCATGCAGCGGCTGGAGCCGACGCTGGAATCCGACTTCCCCGCCGCCCGCGTCCGCATCAGCCGGCTGGAGAACGGCCCGCCGGTCGGCTATCCGGTGCAGTTCCGCGTCACCGGCGACGATCCTGCGACCATCCGCAAGATCGCCTATCAGGTGCGCGACACCATGCGCGGCCACCCCAACACCGCCAACGTCCATCTGGACTGGGACGAGCTGTCCAAGCGCGTCCGGCTGGAGGTCGACACCGCCAAGGCCCGCGCGCTCGGTGTGTCGAAGCAGGACCTGTCCAATGCCCTGCAACTGCTGTTGAACGGCATGTCGGTCACCCAGTACCGCGAGGGGACGGAACTGATCGGCGTCCTGCTGCGCACCACGCCGGAGGAACGGGCGGACCTGTCGCGCCTTGGCGAGCTGAACATCCGCACCAGCCGCGGCACCACCGTACCCTTGAGCCAGGTCGCCGCCGTCCGCTACGAACTGGAGGAGCCGGTGCTGTGGCGCCGGGGCCGCGAGACGACGATGACGATCAAGGGTGACGTGACCGGCGGCCTGCAGGCCCCGGTGGTCAGCACCCAGTTGAACGGGCAGCTGAACGCGCTCCGCGCCACCCTGCCGGACGGCTATGCCATCGCCATGGGCGGCGCCATCGAGGAAAGCGCAAAGGGGCAGGATTCGATCAACGCCATGATGCCGCTGATGCTGCTGATCATGGTGACCACGCTGATGCTGCAGCTGCAGAGTTTCTCGCGTGTGTTCCTGGTTCTGCTGACCGCGCCGCTGGGGCTGATCGGCGTCACCGCCTCGCTTCTGCTGTTCAACCTGCCCTTCGGCTTCGTCGCCATGCTGGGCGTCATCGCGCTGGCCGGCATCATCATGCGCAACTCGGTCATCCTGGTCGACCAGATCGAGCAGGACATCCGCAGTGGCCGGTCGCGCTGGGACAGCATCGTGGAGGCGACCGTGCGCCGCGCCCGCCCCATCGCGCTCACCGCCGCCGCGGCGATCCTCGCCATGATTCCGCTGACGCACAGCGTCTTCTGGGGCCCGATGGCGGTCGCCATCATGGGCGGTCTGGCGGGCGCCACCGTGCTGACGATCTTCTTCCTGCCGGCGCTCTACGCCGCCTGGTTCCGCGTGCCCCGGCCGGAAGCGGAAGAGGTGGAGGACACCGGGGTGAACGGTGCGCTGCCGAATCCGGCGCTGGGGATTGATGCAGGGGAGGATGCCGGTTCACTTCGGCATCTCTCCCGTGCGGAGAGTATAAGGCTTTATCAGGCTTTCTGCCGGAATGGCCCAAGCGGTGTGAAGCTTCCACGCCATCTCCACGGTCAGGCGGCGCTGCCGGTTGAGCACCTCGCTGGCGCGCGGACGGGACCCAAGCAGGCGTCCCAGATCCGACTGGGTGTAGCCGGCGGCGTCCATCCGTGCCTTGATCGCCTCGACAGGGTCGGGAACATCGATGGGCCAGCGCGTCGCCTCATAGGCATCGACCAGCGTGCCGAGAACCTCCAGCCGGTCATGGTCGGGCGTCCCCGGCTCCGCATCCCAAAGCCGTTCGATTTCTTCGACGGCCGCGGCGTGGTCGGCGTCCGAATGGATGGGTTTCAGGTCCATTTCTCCCGTCTCCTCAATATCGATCCACCGTGAGGGCATCGATGCGGTCATATTCGGCATGTGTTCCAATGAACTTCACGAAGGCGATGTTCGCTGTGAACTTGAACGCAGCGATCAAGCGATAGTTGCCGCCGCAAATCTCGAACCGAACACGCTCGCCGTTCAGTACCTTTGCCCTCGGATAGCTCTTCATCACGTCGTCCATACAGGTCCAGCCCGCCGCTTTGACCGTGCGAAACCACTCCTTGAGCGGTTGTTCCGTTTCCGGATGCCGTTCCCAGAAGATGGTCAGGGTGGAGCGTTTGATGACGTTCATGTTGCCTAGCCTACAGCGTTCCCATTCCGGGAACAACGGTGCCCTGCTCCCGCTATCGCCAAAATATCCCGCGCCAACGCTCAAGCTTGACCGTGGTCAAGGGACACCCCCGTGGCCCATGCGAGGGTGGCAGCACAATCGATCTCCCGATTGCATCATCACTGCTGATGATCCTCTTTCGTACTGTGACTTCGCGCCCGGCGGCATTGGCCTCCGGGTGCATTTTTTTGTTGCACCTTCTCCGGTTCGCACCGGTGCGGGGATGGAACGCCGCGGCTCGCAACCTGTTGGGCCATCGAACAGCAGATCGCCAATAGACGGTCGCCGCATTCCTGCCCCGGGGAGAAGACCGTGGCCAACGTCAATCGCCAGCGCCAGCGGATGGTCGACACCCAGATCGCCCGCCGCGGCATCCGCGCCGAACCCGTCCTCAACGCCATGCGTGCCGTCCCGCGCGAGCATTTCGTCGCGCCCGAGATGGTCGAGTTCGCCTATGAGGATTCGCCCCTGCCCATCGGGGAGGAGCAGACGATCTCGCAGCCCAGCGTCGTCGCCGCGATGATCGAGGCGGCGGAGGTCGGCGCAGACGACAGGGTGCTGGAGGTCGGGGCCGGCTCCGGCTATGTCGCGGCGCTGCTGGGCCACATCGCCCGCCAGGGCCGGGGTCGTGTCTTCGCGGTCGAACGGCACCCCAGCCTGGCCCAGTCGGCCCGGCGCCGGCTGCAGGATCTGGGATTCGGCGACGTGACGGTGCGCACCGGCGACGGGACGGAAGGCTGGCCGGAGGAAGCGCCCTTCGACGTCATCCTGGTGTCGGCCGGCGGGCCGGAAGTGCCGAAGGCCCTGATGGACCAGCTCGCCATCGGCGGACGGATGGTGATCCCGGTCGGCGCCCGCCGCGACCAGACGCTGGTGAAGGTCGTCCGCCACGGTGAGACGGAGTTCGAACGGGAGGAGCGGGACCGAGTGTCCTTCGTTCCGCTGATCGGCGCCCAGGGCTGGGCAGAGGACGGCACGCGGTCGGCCGGCAACCACGGTCCGGGACGGCGGCCGGGGGAGCCGCCCGCCACCCTGCCGGAGATGATCGCCGATGCCGCCGAACCCCTGCCGGACCTGGACAGCCCCGACTTCGGCCGGCTGTTCGACCGTTGGGGCGACCGCCGCGTCGTGCTGCTGGGCGAGGCGAGCCACGGCACCTCGGAGTTCCACCGCGCCCGCGCCGCCATCACGAAGAGACTGATCGAGCGGCACGGCTTCACCATCGTCGCCGTGGAGGCCGATTGGCCGGACGCCGCCGCGATCGACCGCTATGTCCGCCACCGCCCCGGCGGCCGGGCGGAGGAGGCGCCCTTCCAGCGCTTCCCCAGCTGGATGTGGCGGAACACCGACGTCGCCGCCTTCCTCGATTGGCTGCATGACCGCAACGGCAGCCAGCCGCCGGAGCGTCGCGCCGGATTCTACGGGCTGGACATGTATAACATGGGCGGTTCGATCGCCGCGGTGCTGGACTATCTCGACCGCGTCGATCCGGAGGCGGCGGCGGCGGCGCGCGAGCGCTACGGCTGCCTGACGCCCTGGCAACGTGATCCCGCCACCTATGGCCGCGCGGCGCTGTCCGGCGGCTTCCGCAAATGCGAGGCGGCGGTGATCGAGCAGTGCCGGGCCTTGCTGGAAAAGCGGCTGGATTATGCGGGGGAGGACGGCGACCGCTTCCTCGACGCCGCCCAGAACGCCCGCCTGATCGCTTCGGCGGAGCGCTATTACCGCATCATGTATTACGGCGGGGCGGACAGCTGGAACCTGCGCGACACCCATATGTTCGAAACGCTCGCCAACCTGCTGGAGGCCAAGGGGCCGGACGCGAAGGCGGTGGTCTGGGCCCACAATTCCCACATCGGGATGCCCGCCAGACCGACATGGGCATCACCCGCGACGAGCTGAACATCGGCCAGCTCTGCCGCGAGCGCTTCGGCGCGGAGGCGGCGCTGATCGGCTTCGGCACCCACAGCGGTACGGTTGCCGCGGCCACCGACTGGAACGGCGCCATGGAGGTGAAGCGGGTTCGGCCGTCACGCAGCGACAGCTATGAACGGCTCTGCCACGACGCGGGAGTGCCGCGCTTCCTGCTCGACCTTCAGGCGGAACGGAGCGGGGCGGTGCGCCGCGCCCTGCTGACGCCGCGGCTGGAACGCTTCATCGGCGTCATCTACCGGCCCGAGACGGAGTTGTGGAGCCACTATTCGGAAGCCACCCTGCCCGGCCAGTTCGACGCCTGGGTCTGGTTCGACGAGACGGCCGCCGTCACCCCGCTGGGGCCGGAGCACGCCCGGACGGACGTGCCCGACACCTATCCCTTCGGGGTGTGAGAACCGGAAGCGGCGGTGCGGACCGCCGCACCGGCGTCAGACGAAGAACACCAGCGTGGTCAGGCCCAGCAGCGGCACCAGGATGCCGAAGGACCAGGCGATATAGCCGAAGAAGCTGGGCATGGCGACGCCGCGCTCCTCAGCGATGGCCTTGACCATGAAGTTGGGGGCGTTGCCGATGTAGCTGTTGGCGCCCATGAACACCGCGCCGGCGGAGATCGCTGTCAGCGTCAACGACAGGTCCGTCATCAGAACCTTCGCATCGCCCCCGGCCGTGTTGAAGAAGATCAGGTAGGTCGGCGCGTTGTCGAGGAAGCTGGACAGGATGCCGGTGGCCCAGAAATAGGCGGCCGGGTTCGGCTTCCCACCCTCGTTCACCGCGGAGATGATGGCGCCCAGCGCGCCGTCGGTGCCGGCCTTCAGGATGGCGATGGCCGGGATGATGGTGAGGAAGATCGCGGCGAACAGCTTCGCCACCTCCAGGATCGGTCCCCAGGTGAAGCCGTTCATGCGGCGGCTCTGCTTGCTGGTCAGGGCCAGCGACAGGCCGGTGATGCCCAGCAGCAGCAGGTTCGACACGATGCTCTCCAGCGGCACCGTCACATGGTACAGCGTGACGCCGACCCCCGGATGCCAGACGCCGCTGAGCAGAACCGCGCCGACGATCGCCACCAGCAGCAGCAGGTTGACCGATCCTTCGATGCGGATCGGCTCCCGCTCGTGCACGCCTTCGATCAGCGGGTGCTTGCCGGGGTCACGGGTGTGCAGCACGACGTCGAGAACGAAATAGATCAGCAGCAGCAGGATCGACAGGAAGACCATCGGCGCGAACAGGTGGACCGTCGGCCAGAAGAAATCGACGCCCTTCAGGAAGCCCAGGAACAGGGGCGGGTCGCCCAGCGGCGTCAGCGATCCGCCGACATTCGACACCAGGAAGATGAAGAACACCATCGTGTGAACTTTATCGCGCCGGTGTTCGTTCGCACGCAGCATCGGGCGGATCAGCAGCATCGAGGCGCCGGTCGTACCCATCAGGCTCGCCAGAACAGTGCCGAGCGCCAGCCCGACCGTGTTGGCCAGCGGTGTCCCGACCAGCGATCCGGCCACCCGCACGCCGCCCGCCACCGTGAACAGCGCGGTCAGTAGAACGATGAAGGGGATATATTCGAGCAGGACCGTATGCAGCAGTTCGTAGGTCGCCAGTTCCGGCCCGAAGACCGAGGCGAAGGGCACGAGGAAGGCGAGAGCCCATAGGGCCGAGATCTTGCCGAAATGATGGTGCCACATCGCCGGCGCCAGCAGCGGGAACAGCGCAATCGACAGCAGGATACCGGCGAACGGCACCACCCAGACCGCACTCAGCATCCCTCCGTCCAGATGAGGCGCTCCACCATGGGCAACCTCCGCCGCCAGGGCACCATGCGTGCCCAGCAGCAGACCGCCGGCGGCCAGCGCCATGGCGAAGAAGGCTGGGAGAAAGGATGGGCGGCGGGAGGAGGAGTTGGTCATCGGTCCAAACGGCAGGCTGACGAAAGGACCGGGAGTATGCGTTCTGTCGGAACGTAAGCCAAGCCGGAAGGGGCACTACCATACTAATATTCGCGGAGTGACGCAGGAGTGCATCACCGGCAAGCCCGCATGACGACCGCTTGATCCGCAACCCCGGTCCAGCCCGACAGCGGCCGGCAATCGGAACCCGCGCACAGCCGGTGCTCGCCGGTGAAGCCGGAGGCCGCCAGCGCGACGCTCTCCTGCGGCGGCAGGCCGGGCACCCACGCCAGCCAGCCGTCGCCGGTCAGCCGGGCGTCCGGTCCCGGTTCCATTCCGGCGCCGGTCCCGCGGATGCGGGCCTCCACCGGGCGCAGCCGGCCGGAGTCCACCGACCAGCGCTCGCGCCATTCGGTCTTCTCGATGGAATGGGTCCAGGACAGGGTGAAATCCGTCCCCGGCAGCGACGCGAGAAGCGCGCCGCCGAGTGCGAACAGGCAGAGACCGGCCACCTCACAAGGCTGGTGCAGCCGCCGGGACACTGCGCCGGCGTCGGTACTGCCACAGCAGGAACAGGGCGGCCATGGCAAAGGCGATTTCGTCGGTGATCGGCAGTGCCACGACGAACAGGAAGGCGGTCGCCGCGGCAAAGATGCGGGCCGGCATCGGCAGGGTGGTCCAGAAGAAACCGATGGTGGCGGCCCCCCACAATGCGATGGCGATGCAGGCCTTGAAGACGATGTAGGCCACGGCGATCCAGTTCTCGCTCTGCAGGAGCAACGCCGGATCATACACCGCCATGAAGGGCACGACATAGCCGGCCATGGCGATGCGCGTGGCGATGAAGCCGATCTTCATGTGCCCGACCCGCGCGATGGAGGAGGCGGCGAGCGCCGCCAGCGCGACCGGCGGGGTCAGGTCGGCCATGATGCCGAAATAGAAGACGAACATGTGGCTGACGATCAGCGGCACGCCCATGGTCAGCAGCGCCGGGGCCGCGATCGATGCGGTGATGATGTAGTTGGCCGTGGTCGGAAGCCCCGTCCCCAGCACGATGCAGGTCACCATCGTCAGCACCAGCGCCGCCAGCAGGCTGCCGCCCGACAGGTTGACGATGGTGGTGGCGAAGCTGGAGGCAAGGCCGGTCAGCGTCATCATGCCGATCAGAACCCCGACCAGCGCGCAGGCGACGCCGACGCCAACGGCGTTCTTCGCACCGTCGGCGGTGGCATTCTCCACCAGCCGCAGCGTCTCCCGCCCGCCCTTGAGCATCAGGCAGGGGACGACCAGCAAGCCGACCATGGCGAAGGCCAGATGTTCCGTCCGCAGTCCCGTCCGCCACAGACCGGCGGCGACCAGACCCAGCAGCACCCAGAATCCGGCGCGCAGCGCGGTCGGGCCGATGGAGGTGACCAGGCTCATGCCCAGGATCAGGGCAATGGTGGCGGCGATGCCGATCACGCCGGCGAACAGCGGCGTGAAGCCGGAGAACAGCAGATAGACCAGGGCCGCCAGCGGCAGGATCAGATACCAGCCGTCCCGCAGGGCGAACAGTGCGCTGGGGCACTCCTCCCGCGGCAGGCCGACCAGATTGCGCTTGCCCGCCTCCAGATGCACCATCCAGAAGGCGCTGCCGAAATAGAGGATGGCGGGAATGGCGGCGGCGATGGCGACGTCGCTGTAGGGCACGCCGATGGTTTCCGCCATGATGAAGGCGGCGGCCCCCATCACCGGCGGCATCAGCTGGCCGCCCATGCTGGCCGTTGCCTCCACCGCGCCGGCGAAGGCGGGGCGATAGCCGAAGCGGGTCATCAGCGGGATGGTGAACTGCCCGGTGGTCAATACGTTGGCGACGCCCGACCCGTTGATCGTCCCCATGAAGCCTGACGAGAAGACCGCCACCTTGGCCGGACCGCCCTTGGAATGGCCGACGAGACCCAGCGAGACGTCGTTGAACAGCTTGATCATCCCGGCCCGCTCCAGGAAGGCGCCGAACAGGATGAACAGGAAGATGTAGGTGGCGGACACGAAGGTCGGCGTGCCGTAGATGCCCTCGGTCGACAGGAACAGCGTGTCGATCACCTGATCGAACCCATAGCCGCGATGGGCCATCCCGAAGGGAAGTTCCCGTCCGAACAGGGCGTAGGGAATGAACACGCCGCACAGGATCGGCAGCGCCAGCCCCATGATGCGCCGGGCCGCCTCGAAGACCAGGGCGACTGCGACGGCGCCGACGACGATGTCGGTGGCGTTCGGGTCGCCGGCCCGCTGGATCAGGTCGACTTCGAAGACGTAATGGTACAGGCCGATGGCGAATCCGGCGAGGCCGAGCAGCCAGTCGTACCAGGGCACCCGCCGGCGCGCGGCCTTGCTCGCGCCGAACAGGGTGAAGGTCATCAGGACCAGGAAGCCGACATGGACCGACCGCACCACCACGGTGGACAGCGGGTTGAAGGCGGCGGTCCAAATCTGGAAAGCGGAAAAGGCCACGGCGATGGCAAACACCGCCCGCCCGTCGAAGCCTTCGAAGGCGGCGACATGGGCGGGATTCTCCCGGTCTATCGCTTGGCGGGTTTGGGCATCCGCCTCGTTGTCATGAGTCATCAGTCTGCGTTCCCCGCGGCCTTCGCCCCCCCGTTACATCAGCCCCTTTTCCTTGAAGTACTTGATGGCGCCCGGATGCAGCGGCACCGGCGACTGGGTGGCGGTCTGGTCGAGCTTGATCTGCTTGGCGGCCACATGGGCGGCGGCCAGCGCGTCGAGATTCTCGAACAGGGTCTTGGTCATCGCATAGGCGGCGTCGTCCGACACGCCGGAATGGCTGACCAGCAGGTTGCGGACCGCGGCGGTCGGCACCGGCTCGCTCTGGCCCGGATAGGTGCCGGCCGGGATCGTCTCGGTGATGTAGGCGGCGTCGCCGACCTTCTGCACCAGATCGGCGGGAATGCTGACGATGGTGATCTCCTGCGAGGCCGACAGGTCCTTGATCGCCGCCACGCCGAGGCCGGCGGAGATCAGCGTCGCGTCCAGCTGCCGGTTCTTGATCAGATCCACCGATTCGCCGAAGGGCAGATACTCGGTCTTGGCGAAGTCCTTGTAGGCGAGCCCTGCGGCGCCGAAGATGGCACGCGCGTTCAGCTCCGTCCCCGACTTCGGCGCGCCGACCGACACGCGCTTGCCCTTCAGGTCGGCCAGAGTCTTGATGCCGGAGTCCTTGGCAGCGACCACCTGGATGTAGTTGGGATAGATGGCGGCGATGGTGCGCAGCTTCTCCAGCTTCTGCTTGAAGCCGACCTCCTCGTTGCCCTTCCAGGCGTCGCTCAGCGAATCGCCGAGCGTGAAGCCGATCTCGCCGCGGCCGGCCTGCAGCAGGTTCAGGTTCTCCACCGACGCCTTGGTCGCCTGCGCCGTCACCTTGGCCCCCGGCAGCGCCTTGCCGTACACGTTCGACAGCGCCACGCCGAGCGGATAATAGACCCCGCTGGTGCCGCCGGTCAGCACGGTGATGAAGGTCTCCGCCTTGGCCGGCAGAGCGGCCAGGCCGAGGCTGACGCCAAGGCCGGCGGCCGTGCACAGGGCCAGAACATGACGTTTCACGGACGGGCGATTCATAGCGGCTCTCCCCATTATCGTTGCTGCACCCGGATCGTTGCCGGGCGGATTCATTTGCATGCCCATATGCCACGGGCTGCCCCAACCCACTGTAACGCGGCATAAAATTGCGCGCCAGTACGTACAATCCGACATATCGACCGTTGACAGGCCATTCTTTCGGCCAAGGCACGCACAGGCTTCTTGACCTCGACGGCCAGTCACCCCCTATCCTTGTGGCGGAAGACGCCGGCCGAAGCGGACACCACCATGGCTCCGGCCCAAAGCGCGTCACACGACGGTAACAAGTCCCAACTGCACGCCAAACGACTGCAAGCCAGACTTCAGCCAGCGGGAGGAAATCCGATGTCCTGTACCGTTTCGATGACCGTCAACGGCAAGACGGTCTCGCGCGAGGTGGAGGAGCGCACCCTGCTCGTCGCCTTCCTGCGCGAGCATCTCGGCCTGACGGGCACCCATGTCGGCTGCGACACCAGCCAGTGCGGCGCTTGCGTCGTCCATGTCGACGGCCGGTCGGTGAAGTCCTGCACCACGCTGGCCGTCCAGGCCAACGGCACGGAGGTCACGACGATCGAAGGGCTGGCGGCGGCCGACGGCACGCTGCACCCGATGCAGGCTGCCTTCCGCGAGCATCACGGGCTGCAGTGCGGCTTCTGCACGCCGGGCATGGTGATGAGCGCGGTCGATCTGGTCCGCGACAACCCGAACCCGACCGAGGCCGAGATCCGCGAGGGGCTGGAGGGCAACATCTGCCGGTGCACCGGCTATCACAACATCGTCAAGGCGGTGAAGGCGGGGGCCGACGCGATGGCGGGCGCGCAACCGGCGCCGGTCGCGGCCGAATAAGGGCGAAAAGTCCAAAAGCCAAGTATCTCCGCATCTTACGCGTTCCTGTGGGAGGAAACACGAGATGGCGAACCCCAATGGCATCGGCGCCTCGGTGCGCCGGCGCGAAGACCAGCGCTTTCTGACCGGCCGCGGCAACTACACGGATGATTTCAAGCGCCCGAACATGACCCATGCGGTCCATGTGCGCTCCCCCTACGCCCATGCCCGCATCCTGGGCATCGACTTCACGGACGCGGCAGCGATGCCGGGCGTGGTCGCCGTGCTGACCGGGGCCGACATGGAGGCCGACAAGGTCGGCAGCCTGCCCTGCGGCTGGCAGATCCACTCCAAGGACGGCTCGCCGATGAAGGAGCCGCCGCATTATCCGCTGGCGCGCGACCGCGTGCGCTATGTCGGCGACGCGGTTGCGGTGGTCATCGCCGAGACCCGCGAACAGGCGCGCGATGCCGCCGAGATGGTGGTGGTCGATTACGAGGAACTGCCGGCGGTGGGCTCCTCCACCCGTGCCATTGCCGGCGGCGCGCCGCTGGTCCATGACGATGCGCCGGACAATGTCTGCTACGACTGGCATCTCGGCGATCAGGCGGCGGTGGACGCGGCCTTCGCCAACGCCGCCCATGTCGCCAAGATCGATCTGGTCAACCAGCGCCTGGTGCCGAACGCGATGGAGCCGCGGGCGGCGATGGGCGAGTACGACCAGTCGACCGGCGAATACACGCTGACCACCACCAGCCAGAACCCGCACGTCACCCGCCTGCTGATGGGCGCCTTCGTGCTGGGCATTCCGGAGCACAAGTTGCGGGTGGTGGCCCCCGACGTCGGCGGCGGATTCGGGTCGAAGATCTTCCATTACGGCGAGGAGGCCGTCGTCACCTGGGCGGCGCGCAAGGTCGGCCGGCCGGTGAAATGGACCGCCGACCGGTCGGAGAGCTTCCTGACCGACGCCCATGGCCGCGACCATGTCAGCCATGCCGAGCTGGCGATGGACGCCGACGGCAACTTCCTGGCGCTGCGCGTCTCGACGCTGGCCAATCTCGGCGCCTATCTGTCCACCTTCGCGCCGTCGATCCCGACCTACCTCTACGCCACCCTGCTCGCCGGCCAGTACAAGACCCCGGCGATCTATGCCGAGGTGAAGGCGGTCTTCACCAACACATCCCCCGTCGACGCCTATCGCGGCGCCGGCCGGCCGGAGGCCTGCTATCTGATCGAACGGCTGGTCGATGTCGCCGCCGGCGTGATGGGCATGGACAGGACCGAGATCCGCCGTCGCAACTTCGTGCCGAAGGAGGCGATGCCCTACCAGACACCGGTGGCATTGCAGTACGACACCGGCGACTTCGCCAAGAACCTGGACATCGCCCTGCCACTGGTCGACTACCCCGGCTTCCAGCAGCGCCGCGCCGAATCGAAGGCACGCGGCAAGCTGCGCGGCATCGGATTCGCGACATACATCGAAGCCTGCGGCATTGCGCCAAGCAATGTCGCCGGTGCGCTCGGTGCTCGCGCAGGACTTTATGAATGCGCGGAAGTCCGTTTCCATCCAACGGGTTCGGTCACGGTCTTCACCGGTTCTCACAGCCACGGCCAGGGCCATGAGACCACCTTCGCCCAGATCGTGGCGGAGCGGTTCGGCATCCCGATCGAGAATGTCGAGATCGTCCACGGCGACACCAACAAGATCCCCTTCGGCATGGGCACCTACGGCTCGCGCTCGCTCGCGGTCGGCGGATCGGCCCTGGTGAAGGCGATGGACAAGGTGGAGCGCAAGGCGAAGAAGATCGCCGCCCATATGCTTGAGGCCGCCGAGACCGACATCGAGGTGAAGGACGGTCGTTTCACCGTCGCCGGCACCGACAAGAGCCTGGGCATCGGCGACATCGCCCTGCAGGCCTACGTCCCGCACAACTTCCCGCTCGACGAGCTGGAGCCGGGGCTGGACGAGCAGGCCTTCTACGATCCGAAGAACTTCACCTACCCCAACGGCTGCCATGTCTGCGAGCTGGAGATCGACCCCGACACCGGCGTCACCACCATCGTCAGCTTCGCCGCGGTGGACGATTTCGGCAACGTCATCAACCCGCTGATCGTCGAGGGGCAGGTGCATGGCGGCCTCGTCCAGGGCATTGGCCAGGCGCTGTACGAGAACTGCGTCTATGACGAGGAGTCGGGGCAGCTCGTCACCGGCTCCTACATGGACTATTGCATGCCGCGGGCGGACGATGTCCCATCCTTCACCGTGCGCTATCACGAGGACCAGCCCTGCACCCACAACCCGCTGGGCGTGAAGGGCTGCGGCGAGGCCGGGACCATCGGTGCCGCCGCCGCCGTGATGAACGCGGTGGTGGACGCGCTGTCGGAGTACGGCGTCACCCACATGGACATGCCGGCGACGCCGGAGAAGGTCTGGCGGACCATCCGCGACGCTGCGCCCGCCCCTGCCATGGCGGCGGAATAAGACGGCCGAAGAAGAAGGAGGCTAGAGAATGTACGCGTTCACGTACCAACGGCCGACATCGCTTGCCGACGCGGCGACCGCCATCCAGGCGGAAGAGGCCAAGCTGCTGGGCGGCGGCCAGACCCTGCTGCCGACGCTGAAACAGCGCCTCGCCCGCCCGACCGACCTGATCGACCTCGGCGCCATTCCCGAGCTGAAGGGCATCCGCGAGGCGGATGGCGGGCTGGAGATCGGCGCCTTCACCCGCCATGCGGAGGTGGCCCATTCCGACCTCGTCAAGCGGGTAATCCCGGCGCTGGCCAGCCTCGCCGAGGGCATCGGCGACCGGCAGGTCCGCAACATGGGCACGATGGGCGGCTCCATCGCCAACGCCGACCCGTCGGCCGACTATCCGTCGGCGGTGGTGGCGCTCAAGGCGACGGTGACCACCGACCGCCGCAGCATCGCCGGCGACGACTTCTTCACCGGCATGTTCGAAACCGCGCTGGAACCGGGCGAGATCGTCAAGTCGGTGCGCTTCTCCCGTCCCGACAAGGCGGCCTACGCCAAGTTCCGCAACCCGGCCAGCCGCTACGCCATCGTCGGCGTGTTCGTGGCCCGGTTCGGTGCGGAGGTCCGGGTGGCGGTGACCGGTGCCGCCGGCTCCGTCTTCCGTGCCGAAGCATTCGAGACGGCGCTTGCCGCCGACTTCCGGGCCGACGCGCTGAACGGGTTGTCGGTGGACGCCGACGGCCTGAACGCCGACATCCACGCCAGCGCCGACTACCGCGCCCACCTCGTCACCGTGATGGCGAAGCGCGCGGTCGAAGCGGCGGGGTGATTTAGCTCCCTCTCCCGCCCCGGGAGAGGAAGGGGCCCGCCGCGAAGCGGTGGGAAGGGTGAGGGGTGCTCCAAGGAGCCATGCGGTTCGGGATGCTTGCCTCACCCCTCACCCTCCCCACCTTCGGTGGGTCCCCTCCCTCTCCCGGGACGGGAGAGGGCATTTGTTGTCCATCTCCAAGGCCGTCCATGACCACCCCCCTCCCCGCCTCCGTCGACGACACGCTGGCGCTTCTCACCCGCGGCAATTACGTCGCGGACCGTTCGCTGGCGACCGCGCTGTTCCTGGCGCTGAAGCTGAAGCGCCCGCTGTTCCTGGAGGGCGAGGCGGGCGTCGGCAAGACGGAGATCGCCAAGGTCCTGTCGGCGACGCTCGGACGCAAGCTGCTGCGGCTGCAATGCTATGAGGGGCTGGATGCCTCGTCCGCCGTCTACGAGTGGAACTATGCCCGCCAGATGATGGAAATCCGGCTGGCCGAGGCGTCGGGCGGGCAGGACCGCGAATCCCTCGCCTCCGACCTGTTTTCCGAACGCTTCCTGGTCAAGCGCCCGCTGCTGCAGGCGCTGGAGCCGGACCTCGCCGGGCCGCCGGTGCTGCTGATCGACGAGTTGGACCGCACCGACGAGCCGTTCGAGGCCTATCTGCTGGAGATCCTGTCCGACTATCAGGTCTCGATCCCGGAGTTCGGCACGGTCCATGCGCCGGAACCGCCCATCGTCATCCTGACCTCCAACCGCACGCGCGAGATCCACGACGCGCTGAAACGGCGCTGCTTCTACCACTGGGTCGATTATCCCGGCGCCGCGCGGGAGCGGGAGATCGTCGCGGTCAAGGCACCGCAGGCCGACGCCCGGCTGTCTGCCCAAGTGGTGGGCTTCGTCCAGACCCTGCGTGGCATGGACCTCTACAAGGCGCCGGGCGTGGCGGAGACGCTGGACTGGGCGCAGGCGCTGGTCGAACTGAACCAGCTGGAGCTTGAGCCCTCCGTCATCAACGACACGCTGGGCACGCTGCTGAAATACCAGGACGACATCGCCCGCATCCAGGGCAGCGAGGCGGCGCGCATCCTGACCCAGGTCAAGACCGAACTGGCCGCCACCACCGCGCGTTGAGGCCGCCATGACGGACGACGCGCCGGCCGGCCGCCTCACCCTCAACCTGATGCATTTCGCCCGCGCGCTGCGTGCCGCCGGCCTGCCGGTCGGGCCGGGCAAGGTGCTGCAGGCGGTCGAGGCGGTCGAGGCGGTCGGCCTGTCCAACCGCACCGACTTCTATTGGGCGCTGCACGCCATCTTCGTGAACCGCCACGACCAGAGCGAACTGTTCGATCAGGCCTTCCATGTCTTCTGGCGCAATCCTGACATCCTGAAGAAGATGATGTCGATGATGCTGCCGAAGGTGCGGACGGAGGCGCCGCCTGACCGGCAGGAAATGTCCCAGCGCCTCGCCGAGGCCCTGCACGGCAGCGGCGCCGAACAGGAGGAGCCGGAAAAGACGGAGATCGAGGTGGACGCCTCCTTCACCGTATCGGCCGCCGAACGGCTGCAGGACAAGGATTTCGAGAAGATGACGGGGGAGGAGATGGCGCAGGCCAAACGCCTGCTGACCCGTCTCGCCCTGCCGCTGGCGGAGGTCACGACCCGCCGCTACCGTTCCGACCCGATGGGGCCGCGCGTCGATCCGCGCGCCACCCTGCGGCGGATGCTGCGCAGCGGCGGCGACCTGTCGGACCTTGCCCGCAAGCGCCGCCGTACCCGGCCGCCGCCGCTGGTGGTGCTGTGCGACATTTCCGGCTCGATGACCCGCTATTCGCGGATGCTGCTGCATTTCATGCATGCGGTCACCAACGACCGCGACCGGGTTTACAGCTTCGTCTTCGGCACGCGGCTGACCAACATCACCCGCCATCTGCGGCACAAGGATGTGGACGTGGCGCTGGACGCGGTGTCGGGCGCGGTCGCCGACTGGTCCGGCGGGACGCGCATCGGCACTGCGCTGCACGCCTTCAACCGGACCTGGGCGCGGCGGGTGCTGGGCCAGGGCGCCGTCGTGCTTCTCATTACCGACGGGCTGGACAGGGATGCAGGGGAAGGGCTTGCGGCAGAGGCCGAACGGTTGCACAAAAGCTGTCGGCGGCTCGTCTGGCTGAATCCATTGCTGCGCTGGGAAGGCTTCGCGCCGAAGTCCTCGGGCATCCGGGCGCTGCTGCCGCATGTGGACGATTTTCTTGCGGCCCACAGCCTGAACAGCCTCGCGGATCTGGCCGGTGTCCTGTCGACCCATGGTCCGCGTCGTAGCCCGGGCTTGCGCCGCTGGTTGAAGGAGGCGGCGGGATGAACGACACCCTGATGGCGGACAACATCGTGGAGCAGGCGGCCGCTTGGCGCGCCGCCGGCCGCAGGGTGGCCCTGGCGACCGTCGTGTCGACCTGGGGCTCTTCGCCGCGGCCGGTCGGCAGCCAGATGGCGGTCGACGACCACGGGTCGATGGCGGGTTCCGTGTCCGGCGGCTGCATCGAAGGCGCCGTGGCGCATGAGGCCGCCAAGACCATGGAGGACGGCGAACCGCGCGTGCTGTCCTTCGGCATCACCAACGAAATGGCCTGGGAAGTCGGGCTGGCCTGCGGCGGGCAGGTACAGGTCTATATCGAGGCCGTGGAATGAAACGCGAGATTCTGGACCGGCTGCTTGCGGCGAAGGCCGCCGCAATCCCGGCCGCGCTGGTGACCGACCTCAACAGCGGTCTGCAAACCCTTGTCTTCGAAGACACCATCCATGGCGGTTTCGGGCTGGAACCCGACCTGCTGGACGAGGTGCGCCGACGCATCCGCCAGGACCGTTCCGGCCTGCTGGTCGATCCTCAGGACGAGGACGGCTTCCGCCTGTTCGTGCATGTCCACAACCCGGCCATGCGGCTGCTGATCGTCGGCGCGGTGCACATCGCCCAGGCGCTGGCCCCGGTGGCGGCGCTGACCGGGTACGACGTGACGGTGATCGACCCGCGCGGTGCCTTCGCGACCGAGGCGCGCTTCCCCGGCGTCAAGCTGAACCACCTGTGGCCGGACGAGGCCTTGGCGGAGCTGAAGCCCGACGTCCGCACCGCGGTGGTCACGCTGACCCACGACCCCAAGCTGGACGATCCGGCGCTGATCGCCGCCCTGCGCTCCCCCGCCTTCTATGTCGGCGCGCTGGGCAGCAAGCGCACCCACGCGCTGCGTCTGGACCGCCTGCGCGACGAGGGGCTGAGCGAGGCCGAGGTCAAGCGGATCCGCGGCCCCGTCGGCCTGTCCATCGGCGCCGTCACCCCGGCCGAGATCGCCATATCGATCATGGGACAGATCACCTGCGTGCGCCGCGGAGAGAACCACCCCTGCTGATCGGGGACCACGGGCGGGCGCGATGGCGACCTGCCCGCGTTACCGCTTCCGCCCGTTCATCTTTACCCCTTTGCCCCCGCCTGTTGCTCTGATATGGCACCAGTGATCCTGTGTGCGGAGCGTTCGTGGCGGACCGCCGGTCATCCTCTTCGTTACCCCGGCTTCCCGCCGGGACAGCCCTGCGCGCCGATGACTGCGGCGGGGCGCGCATGAGGATTCGCTCGCGCATCGCGATTGTGGGGGGCGTCCCGGTGGCGGTGGCCGCGGTGATCGCCGTCACCGGGGGGCTGCTGCTGGACCGCAGCGAACGGGTTTACGAGGCGGCGGTGCTTGCCGGGTCCGTCTATCGCGACGTGCTGGCGGCGACGGCGGCACGGATCGATTATCTCCAGGTCGCTCCCACCGATCGCGCCGGCCGTGTCGCCCGGTTCGAAGCATTGTCGGCCTCGGCCGATGCCGAACTGCGGCAGTTGAACACATCGGGATCGGCCGCCGACCACCGCCTTGAGGTGGAGCGCGCCACCGCGGTGCTGGAGCGCTACGTCCGCCAGATGCGCGCCTTCATCGAAGTGACGGGCGCCAATGATGCGGCCGTCGCCGATATGGGCCGGCATGCCGCCAGCCTGATGACGCTGACCGATCGTGCCCGAAAGCGCCAGCACGCCGCCAATGTGGATTCGCTCGGCTCGCTGACGGAAGCGGACCAGCGCCTGCGCGACAGCCGCGACGTGGTCGACGGGGCCCATGAACTGCGCGAGGCGATGCTGGCCCTGCAACGGGCGGAGGCGCAGCATGTCGCGGCACTGGCCTTCGGAGCCGGTGTCTTCGGCACCGGGCGACCGCTGACCGCCGCGGATTTCCGCATCGCCACCGACAAGCTGACTGACACCGCCGGCCGGCTCCAGGCGGCGCTGCGCCGCACCGATCCGTTGGCCGACCGCTATCCGGCGACGGAAACCTCGGGCCGCTATGCCGCAGTGGTTGCCGACCTGCAGTCCGCCGTGCAGGCGCTGCACGAGACGCGGGCGGAGCGCGACGCGGCGCTGAACCGGTTCGAATCGGCGTTACACGCGGCGGCCGGCTTCGGCGAAGACGGCAGGTCGGGCGCCGGCCTTGGGGAACGGATGCTGGCGGAGCAGGTCATCCGGACCCTGCCGGTGGTGCGGGCGCTGGTCCTGACCGGCACCTTGAACCAACAGCCGGACGTGACCTTCCTATCCACCCTCCTGCCATCGGTCCGCCCGGCACTGGACGGGTTGCATGAGGTGCAGGCGCGCTCCACCGCTGCGCAGCGGAGGCTTGCCGACGCCCAGCATGCCAGCGCCGAAGCCGCCTCCGCCATCGAGGCGCTGACCGCCCGAATCCTGATGGTGAAAGCGACCGGATACACCGCGCTCCAGGAAGAGGTGGTGCAGCTGATCGCCTATGCCATCCAGGCCAACGATACGGAGCAGGAAACCCAGAATATCGCCATCGTCGCCTTGCGCCTGGGGCGGCGGGCGGCCGACGCGGTGGCGGTGCGCGACGCGGAGGAAGCCGACCGCATCGTCGACGATGCCGGCGAGCTTCTGGAGACGGTGCATGGACTTCCGATGTCGCCACTGCTGCAGGACGAGGTGCTGTCGGCAATCCGCAGCTGGCGCGACAGCCTCAGACGGACCGCGGAGGGCCTGCGCCGGCTGAACCAGCTGCTGATCACCATGGACCGCGACGCGGGGGCCCTGGTGGAGACCGCCCGCCAGCTGGACGAGACCTTCCGCGACGAGGCGGGCCCGCATCGGCGACCTGCTGAGCCGTATCCTGATCATCGGGGCGACCATCGGCCTGCTGCTGGGCGGTGGTGCGGCGGTCGTGGTCGCGCGCTCCATCAGCAGGCCGGTCTTGCGGCTGCAACGGCAGATGACCCGGCTGGCCGAGGATCCGCTGGCCGGCCCGATCGACGGTACGCGCCGTCAGGACGAGTTCGGCACGATGGCGCGCGCCGCCGCCTTCTTCATCCGCGAAATCGGTCTGCGGGAACTGGCGGCCCGCGAGGCGAAAGAGCGTGCCGACCGCGCGTTGGAGGACCTGCGCCGCACCCAGGCCGATCTGATCCAGGCGGAGAAGATGGCCTCTCTCGGCGCCCTGGTCGCCGGCGTGGCGCACGAGATCAATACGCCGCTCGGCAATGCCCTGATGGGGGCCACCCATCTGCAGGACCGGTTGGAGTCGATCGGGCGCCTGGTTCGAGAGGGAAAGCTGCGCCGTAGCGACTTCACCGATTTCCAGGAAACGGCGGAGGAATTGGCACGGCTGATGGTGCTGAACCTGCGCCAGGCCGGCGAACTGGTGCAGAGCTTCAAGCAGGTCGCCGCCGACCAGACCAGCGGCGAAGGGCGGCGCTTCGAATTGAAACCCTATCTGGAGGATCTGGCGACCAGTCTCAGCCCGTCCTGGCGCCGCGCGGGGCACGCACTGCGGGTCGAGTGCCCAGATGGCATCGAGATCAACGGCTATCCCGGCGCCCTGGCTCAGGTCCTGACCAATCTCGTGATGAACTCCCTCATCCATGGATATCAGGACGGACAGCAGGGGCACCTTCTGATCGCTGCCTGCGCGCCGAGCCCGGAGTTGGTGGAACTGGTCTATACCGATAACGGCAAGGGCATTCCGCCGGCCGATCTGGGACGGGTGTTCGATCCGTTCTTCACCACCCGCCGCGGAACCGGCAGCACAGGGCTTGGGCTGCACATTGTTTACAATCTTGTGGCGAATAGACTGGGTGGAAAGGTTGTAGTGGAGAGCCGTCCCAGCCAGGGCGTACGCTTCACCATTCGCTTTCCACGACGACTTGCTACTGATAACGTCTCCCTTGCGATGGAAGCACAATCCGTGCAGGAGCAGTAAATGCCTTTGCCGCCGAAGACGTTCTCGAAGAGGCTTGCGAAGGGGCTGTCTGTTCTCGTCGTACTTGCGGGAACGTCCGGCGCTGCGCAGGCCGACAAGTCACTTGTCTACTGTACGGAAGGAAATCCGCAGAGCTTCAACGCGCAGGTGTCCACCTCCGGCACCAGTGTGAACGCGGCCAGCCCCCTGTTCAACAATCTGGTGGAATTCGGCCGCGGCACGCAGATCATCACACCGGCTCTTGCCGAATCCTATACGGTTTTCCGACGATGGTCTGGTCTACGATTTCCGTTTGCGCCGGAACGTCCGGTTTCATTCCAACGAGCATTTTACGCCCAGCCGGACGCTCAATGCCGATGACGTGCTGTTCTCGTTCGAGCGGCAATGGAAGAGCGATCATCCCTATCACACTGTCGGCCCGGCAACCTACGATTACTTCCGTGGCATGGGGCTGCCGACCCTGTTGAAGTCGGTGGAGAAGCTGGACGACCACACGGTTCGCATCACGCTGAACCGGCCGGAAGCTCCGTTCCTGGCCGATCTCGCCATGCCGTTCCTGTCGATCCAGTCGGCGGAATATGCCGACAGCCTGATGAAGGCGAAGCGGCCGGACCTGTTCGACGAGGCGCCCATCGGCACGGGACCGTTCCGTCTTGTGTCGTACCAGCGCGATCTCGCCATCCCGCTACAAGGCGTTCGACGGCTATTGGCAGGGGCGCCAGCCTCTGGACAACCTGATCTACTCGATCACCCCGAACATCGCCGTGCGCCTGAACAAGCTGCGGTCCGGCGAGTGTCACGTGATGATCTTCCGAACCCGGCGGAGTTGGGAAAGATCGAAAAGGACCCCAATCTGGTCATCGAGCAGCAGGATGGGAAGAATGTCGCCTATATGGCGCTCAACACAGGCAAGCCGCCGCTCGACGATGTGCGGGTGCGGCGTGCCGTGACCCCTGGCGATCGACAAGCGCACGTTGGTCGATGCCGTCTACCAGAATGGAGGGCGGCCGGCAAAGAACCCGATCCCGCCCGGCATGTGGTCCTACGACGACAGCATCG
>NZ_VUOI01000044.1:0-27482 GCF_015390205.1 Azospirillum sp. INR13 | reverse complement strand
GCCGGGGCCGCAGGCCATGTCACCCACCGCGTCGAAGTGTCGGGCGGAGACCAGCCGGGCCTCGTGGCGCGCCTGTCGGAGATCTTCACCCAGTTCGACGCCAACATCGTGCGCCTGGACGCGCAGACCCTGCCCGACCGCGCGGGCGAGCGCTATGTCCTGCGCTTCTCGGTGTCGATCCCGGCGGAGCGGGCGGAGGTCTGCCTGTCGGCGGTGGGCGAATACCGCGGAGACGCTTGGGCTGAACTGCCGGACGGAGGGGGTGTAGCGGGTACGTTAGCCCCCACCCTAACCCTCCCCCGCTCTCAGCGGACCTACGGTCCGCCTGCCGCGTCAGCACAAAGCATAGCTTTGTGCGAGAGCTGGGCGGGGAGGGAAGCAAGTGCTTACGGAAGGGCGGCGGCAGTCCCTCCCCCGCTCAGCGGGGGAGGCTAGGTGGGGGCATTCAGCGACCACTCACCCATGCAGGACTTTCAGCCCCACGATCCCCCCGACGATCGCCGCGATGCACAGCAGCCGCAGCGCTCCGGCGGGTTCGCCGAACAGCCACATGCCCAGCACCGCGGTGCCGACCGTGCCGATCCCCGTCCAGACCGCATAAGCCGTGCCCAACGGCAGCGTCTTCAGCGCGACCCCCAGCAATAGGATGCTCACCAGCATCGCCGCGGCGGTCAGGACACTCGGGACCAGACGAGTGAAGCCTTCGGTGTATTTCAGGCCGACGGCCCAACCGATTTCGAACAGGCCGGCAAAGAACAGCGTGACCCACGCCATGACGGTACCTCCGTCTTGGAATGGCGGGGTCGTCCCCACCCGGTAACCCTCTGCTCATCGGCGGGGTCGTCCCCGCGGGCCAGTGGGCAGATAGGACATCCACCTCCAGCGGTCAAGGCAGGCAGCCGAGGTTGCATCGCGGCGCCCGCCCGTGCAGGATGGGGTTCCTGAATGGTTCCCCCTTCGCCGCTGGTGGTGCTGGGGGTTTTCGACGTTGGAAAGCAATGACCGAAAACGGCACCCCCCCGGCTTCCGAGACGCCGGCCCCCGAGAAGGCCGAATCGCTTGAGAACCGGCGCAAGCGGCTGCGCTTCCGCTCCTGGCATCGCGGCACGCGCGAGATGGATCTGCTGATGGGCAGCTTCGCCGACGCCCATGTCGGCGAGTTCGACCATGCCATGCTCGACCGGTTCGAGGCGCTGCTGGAGCTTGGAGACCCCGACCTCTACGACTGGATGTCGGGACGGGAACCGGTTCCCCCCGAACATGACAGCGACGTGATGCGCCTGTTGACGGCGTTCCGTTACACACCACGTCAAGGCTCCTGACGGAGCCGGCCGAGGCTCTCTCGAAAGCACTTCCCTTCTCCGAGGCATCCTCCTTTGGTCAGTTACGATCTCCAGCCCGGCCGCGCCGGCCGTCTCCTGATCGGCGGCGCGCCCGAGGGTCATGACGCCCGCATCCTGGCGGAGCTTGCGCAGAAGGCTGGGGCTTATGGCCTGCTGCATGTGGCGCTGGACGACACGCGCTGCGCCTTGCTGGCGGAGGCGCTGGCCTTCTTCGCGCCGAAGCTGGAGGTGCTGACCTTCCCGGCCTGGGACTGCCTGCCCTACGACCGCGTGTCGCCGAACGGCGGCATCGTCGCCCGCCGCATCGACACGCTGACCCGGCTGATTGCAAGGCGAGAGGCGGCGTCGAACCGCGACGGGCTGGCCCCGCTGATCGTGCTGACCACCGTCAACGCCGTGGTGCAGAGGGTGCCGCCGCGGAGCGCGTTCAAGAACGCGGTGTTCTCGGCGCGCTTGCGCGACCGGATCGACCTGGAGAAGCTGCAGCACTACCTTGCCGGCAACGGCTACACCCGCGCCCAGACCGTGCGGGAGCCCGGCGAGTTCGCGGTGCGCGGCGGCATCGTCGACCTGTTCCCGCCCGGCACGGAGGAGCCTCTCCGCCTCGACCTGTTCGGCGACGAGCTGGAGGGGGTTCGTGCCTTCGATCCGATGACCCAGCGCACCACCGACAAGCGCGACAGCGTCGAGCTGAAGCCGATGTCGGAGGTCTTCCTGGACGAGGCGGGGATCGCCCGTTTCCGCTCCGGCTACCGCGAGCTGTTCGGTGCGGTGACCGACGACGATCCGCTCTACGAGGCGATCTCAGCCGGCCGGTCCTATGGCGGGATGGAGCACTGGCTGCCGCTGTTCCACGAGAGCATGGACACGGTGCTGGATTACCTGCCGCGCGGCATCGTCAGCCTGGACCATCAGGCCAACGAGTCGCGTGACGCCCGAATCGCGCAGGTGGTCGATTTCCACGCCTCGCGCGATTCGATGATGACCATCGAGAAGCGGACGGGTCGCCGGTCTACAAGCCGGTCCCGGTCGCCTCGATGTTCCTCGACACCACCGGCTGGGACGCGCTGTTGGCGGAGCGCGCGGTGGCGCAGCTGCAGATCTTCTCCACGCCTCCCGGCATCAAGGGCACTGTGGACGCCGGCGGCAAGCGCGGCCACGACTTCGCGGAGGAGCGCAACCGCCCCGACGTGAACGTCTTCGACGCGGTGAAGGACCATATCCGCGCGCTCCGGGCCGACGGTCGCCGCGTTCTGATCGCCGGCTATTCCGCCGGATCGCGCGACCGCCTGTCCAACGTGCTGGCCGACCACGGCATTCCGGGGCTGGAGCCGGCGGAGAGCATCGAGGATGTCCGCCGTTTCGACCGCGGCATCATCGGCACCATCGTGCTGGGGATGGAGCATGGCTTCACCTCCGCCGACCTCGCCGTCATCACCGAACAGGACATATTGGGCGACCGTCTGGTCCGCCCGGCCAAGAAGAAGCGCAAGGCCGCCAACTTCATCGCCGAACATTCGGCCCTGCATGAAGGCGACATCGTCGTCCACATGGACCACGGCATCGGCCGCTACGACGGGCTGGAGACGCTGGAGGTCACCGGCGCCCCGCACGACTGTCTGCGCCTGATCTATGAGGGCGGCGACAAGCTCTATGTCCCGGTCGAGAACATCGAGGTGCTGTCGCGCTACGGCTCGGAGGACGCCAATGTCCAGCTCGACAAGCTGGGCGGCGCCGGCTGGCAGGGCCGCAAGGCGCGGGTCAAGAAGCGCCTGAAGGACATGGCGGAAGCCCTGCTGAAGATCGCGGCCGAACGGATGCTGAAGAAGGCCGATCCGGTGCTGACGCCGGAAGGGGTCTATCAGGAATTCGCCGCCCGCTTCCCCTATCCCGAGACCGACGACCAGTTGAAGGCCATCGAGGACATCTTCACCGATCTCGGCAGCGGCCGTCCGATGGACCGGCTGGTTTGCGGCGACGTCGGCTTCGGCAAGACCGAGGTGGCTCTGCGCGCCGCCTTCATGGTGGCGATGAGCGGCAAGCAGGTCGCCGTCGTCGTGCCGACCACCCTGCTGGCGCGCCAGCATTTCAAGACCTTCTCCACCCGGTTCAATGGGCTGCCGGTGCGCGTGGTCCAGCTGTCGCGCATGGTCACCGCCCGCGAACAGACGCTGGTGAAGAAGGAACTGGCGGAGGGCACCGCCGACATCGTCGTCGGCACCCATGCCCTGCTGGCGAAGGGCCTGGACTTCAAGCGGCTGGGCATGGTCATCGTCGACGAGGAGCAGCATTTCGGCGTGAAGCAGAAGGAACGGCTGAAGGAGCTGCGCGCCGACATCCACGTCCTGACGCTGACCGCCACGCCGATCCCGCGCACCCTGCAGATGGCGCTGTCCGGCGTGCGCGAGCTGTCGCTGATCGCGACTCCGCCCGTTGACCGGCTGGCGGTGCGCACCTTCGTCCTGCCCTACGACCCGGTGGTGATCCGCGAGGCTATCCTGCGCGAGCATTACCGCGGCGGCCAGAGCTTCTATGTCTGCCCGCGCGTGGAGGATCTGGCGAAGGTCGCCGAGCGGGTACGCGAACTGGTGCCGGAGGTCAAGATCGTCACCGCCCATGGCCAGATGGCGGCCAGCGAGCTGGAAGACGTGATGACCGCCTTCGACGAGGGCAAGTTCGAGGTGCTGCTCGCCACCAACATCATCGAAAGCGGCCTGGACATCCCCAACGCCAACACGCTGATCGTCCACCGGGCCGACCTGTTCGGTCTGGCCCAGCTCTACCAGATCCGCGGCCGCGTCGGCCGGTCGAAGAAGCGCGGCTATGCCTATCTGACCTACGCCCCCAACAAGCCGCTGAGCGGCACCGCCCAGCAGCGCCTGCACGTCATCGAGACCTTGGACAGCCTGGGTGCCGGCTTCCAGCTTGCCAGCCACGACATGGACATCCGCGGCGCCGGCAACCTGCTGGGCGAGGAGCAGTCGGGTCAGGTGCGCGAGGTCGGCGTCGAGCTTTACCAGCAGATGCTGGAGGAGGCCGTCGCCAACGCCCGCGCATCCATGCAGGAGGGAGCGGTCGCCGCCGCCGCGGCGCAGGAATGGGTGCCGCAGATCAACCTCGGCACGCCGGTGCTGATCCCGGAAAGCTACGTCCCCGACCTGACCGTGCGCCTGTCGCTCTACCGCCGCATCGCCGATCTGGTCGACCGGGCGGAGGTGGACGGCTTCGCCGCCGAACTGATCGACCGCTTCGGCAAGCTGCCGGAGGAGGTGGAGAACCTGCTGGACGTCGTCACCGTCAAGCGCTGGTGCCGCCAAGCCAACATCGACCGGGTGGATGCCGGTCCGAAGGGTCTGGTCCTGGCCTTCCACGAGAATTTCTATGCCGAGCCGGCCAAGCTGCTGACCTACATCGCCCAGCATCTGACGCTGATGAAGCTGCGGCCGGATCACAAGCTGGTCTACAGCCGCGAATGGGCCGATCCGCAGTCCCGCGTGCGCAGCGTGCAGAAGCTGGTGAAGGATCTGGCGGAAATGGCGTCGGGTGGCGGCGTGCCGCGCGGCGAAACTCCGCCGCCGCCCCCTCCCCCGCCGCCGCCGCCACCGAAGTTGAGGCCCACCGGCGCCAAAGTGGCGTCGCGCTTCGGCACTCCGTCGCGCTTCGGCCGTCCGACCGGGCGGCGCTGAGATGGACGACCTGAGCCGCAATGCGTCGCTCGCCCGCCGGCTGGCGCGCGGCGACCGGCGGACGGTGGGCGACGCCCCCTCCGTCGCCGACGAGGTGTCCGCCGACCGCGGCAAGCTGGCGGAACTGGTCGGCTGCCTGTTCGACAAGGATGCCAGCGTGCGCATGCGCGCCGCCGATGCGCTGGAGCGGGTGTCGCGCGGCAACCCCGGCTGGCTCGATCCATATGTCGACCATCTGCTGACCGACGCCGTCGCCATCGAGCAGGCGGAGGTGCGCTGGCACATCGCCCAGATCGTGCCGCGCCTGACCATGGACGACGAACAGCGCCACCGCGCCGCCGTCCTGCTGGCGGACTGGTTCGAGAACAGCCCGAGCCGCATCGTCCAGACCAGCGCGCTGCAGGCAGTGGTCGATCTTGCCGAATCGGACCCCGACCTGCGCGCGACCTCGGCGGAGATGCTGGGCCGCGCCATGCGCTCCGGCGTACCGTCGCTGGCCGCCCGCGCCCGCCGAATCCTGAAGCCCTTCGAGGTGGACGAGGCGACGCTGACCGCGGCCCTGGTGCGCGAGCAGTCCGGCCTGACCCTATCGGTGCTGCCCGACCGGCTGGCGGTGGCGCAGTTGCCGCCCGGCAGCGGCCTGCCCGACTGGCTGGACTGGACCGACCCGCTGGTCGGCGCCACCCGTACGGGAGAGGAATTGTCGATCCTCTGCCGCGAGGACCGCGTGCCCGACGGGGTGAAGGCCGAGCGCGGCTGGCGCGCCTTCCGGGTGGAGGGGGTGATCGATTTCTCGCTGTTCGGCATCCTGGCCCGCATCGCCGTACCGCTGGCCCAGGCCCATGTGCCGATCTTCGCGATCTCCACCTACAACACCGATTACGTGCTGGTCCGCGCCGACGACCTCGACAAGGCGGCGGACGTGCTGGCGCTGAGCTGCACGGTGAAGCGGTAGAAAGAGGGTAAGTTCGCAATGCGGCGGCAGTCCCCTCTCCCGCCCAGCGGGGGAGGGTTAGGGAGGGGGGAAATGCCGGCTATCGTTCGCCCTTTAAGCCCCTCCCCCCTCACGCTGGCTCTTCTCGATGATCTCCTCCCGCTCGCCCATCTCCTCCCATTTCTTCTGAACGGGCTTGTCGGGATCGCCCGAGGCCTTGCCGGTCTTGTCCACCAGCTTGTCCTCGATTCGCTGGGCGGCGTCCGACGGCGCGTCGGAGGTCACGGATTTGGAGCGGTCCTGGTCGGTCATGGCGGCGGTCTCCCGTAAAGTTGGTTGACCACCCCAACACTTCCGGCACGGCAAAGTTCACGCGTCTTTCCGCAATGCCTCCGCCAGCCGCTCCACCAGCGCTTCCGCCTCCGCTGGCTCGTAGGGCCGGGAATGGCCGGAGCCCCAAACCGGGCCGGGCCAAGCCGGATCGCCGCGCTTGCGGCCGATCACATGGACGTGCAACTGCGGCACCATGTTGCCCAGCGCCCCGACATTCATCTTGTCCGGCGCGAACAGCCGCTCCACCACGCGCGACGCGAGCGCGATCTCGCGCATCAGCACCAACTGGTCGCCCTCGTCCAGCCGGTGGATCTCCACCGCATCCTTGCGCATCGGCACCAGGATCAGCCACGGCCACAGGGCGTTGTTCATCAGCAACACCCGGCAAAGCCCAAGATCGGTCACATGACGGGTGTCGGCCTGTAGCCGTTCGTTAAGGGAAAACATGCTTCACTCCTTCCTGGCGTTCGGCAGATGCGGCGTGCGGGAATAAACCGGACGCTGCTCTGTTATAGCCGGCAGTGGCGGGGCAACCGCGAAGCTTGTATAGAAGGCCGTGCGCGCCGGCCATATGGCGCAGCGGCATTCGTTGGACGACGTTTTGAGTTCGGTCCGGGTGATGGTCGGGGCGGCAACAGTCGCCTTGCGCCATTTTCCGGGCCGTATCCATGTTTTCTGGTGCGGCGAGCGGGAACGACCCACATGCGCAAATCAGCCTTCGCGGTTCTGCTTCTGGTGATCCTCGGCAACGTCGCCCTCTGGGCGCTGTGGAACCGCCCGGTGGACGAACGGTCCTGGGCCGGCGCCATCACCGGCGTCGCCTATACCCCGTTCCACGCCGACAAGAGCCCGTCGAAGGGCGACAAGGCGACCGCAGAGGACATCGAAAAGGACATGGCCGCGCTGCAAGGCGCCGTGAAGGCCGTCCGCACCTATTCCACCACCGACGGTTCCGAAATGGTGGCGGCCATCGCCGCCAAGCACGGGCTGCCGGTCACCGCCGGCGCCTGGACCGCCGGCAAGCCCGAGATCGACGAGCCCGAACTGGCCGGCCTGATCAAGCTGGCGCGCGCCAACAGCAACGTGCGCCGCGTGCTGGTCGGCAACGAGGCGATCCTGCGCGCCGACCTGACCGTTCCGCAGGCCATCGAGTACGTCAAGCGGGTGAAGAAGAAGGTCAACGTTCCGGTTTCCATCGCCGAGCCGTGGCACGTCTGGCTGAAGAACCCGGAACTGGCCGACGCCGTGGACTTCCTAGCAGTCCATCTGCTGCCCTATTGGGAAGGCGTTCCGGTCGACCAGTCGGTCGATTACGCCATGTTCCGCTACAATGAACTGAAGCAGAAGTTTCCCAACAAGCACATCCTGATCGGTGAGATCGGCTGGCCGGCCGATGGCCCCTGGCGCCGGGGCGCCGAGGCCAGCCAGGTCAATCAGGCCAAGTTCATCCGCAACTTCCTGAACGTCGCCGCCCAGAACAAGCTCGACTACTTCATCATGGAAGCCTTCGACCAGCCCTGGAAGCGGGAGATCGAGGGCACGGCCGGCACCAGCTGGGGCCTGTGGGACTACCAGCGCAACCCGAAATTCCCGATGATCGGCGGGGTGAACGAGGTCCGCAACTGGGAGGTCAAGTGCGCCACTGCCGTAGCCCTGGGCTTCCTGCCGCTGGTGTTCTTCCTGTGGCGCCGCAGCGACCTGAAGATCGGCGGGCAGATCTTCTACGGCGCGCTGATCCAGGCGGTCGCCTCCGTCCTGGTCTTCACCGTCAGCGCCGCGTCGGCCGCCGGCCTCGCGCTGACCACCGAAATCGCCTGGGGCCTATTGATCTTCTGCCAGCTGGTGCTGTTCGCGGTCATGCTGATCGACGGCATGGAACTGACGGAAGTCGTCTGGCAGCACAAGTTCAAGCGCAAGTTCGTCCCCTGCTCCGCCGCCCCGCTGCCCAACGCGGCGAAGGTGTCGATCCATGTGCCCTGCTACAACGAACCGCCGCACATGGTCATGGAGACACTGGACGCGCTGGCCCGGCTGGACTACCCGAACTACGAAGTCCTGCTGCTCGACAACAATACCAAGGACCCGGCCGTCTGGCGCCCGATCGAGGAATATTGCAAGAAGCTCGGGCCGAAGTTCCGCTTCTTCCACCTCGACAACTGGCCGGGTTTCAAGGCCGGTGCGCTGAATTTCGGTCTGGCGCAGACGGCGCCCGATGCCGAACACATCGCCGTCATCGACAGCGACTATCAGGTCCATCCCGACTGGCTGAAGGCGACCATCCCGCACTTCAACCGGCCGGAGGTCGGCTTCGTCCAGTCGCCGCAGGACTATCGCGAGTGGGAGCACGACCTGTTCCAGCGCATGACCAACTGGGAATATGCCGGCTTCTTCCACATCGGCATGATCCAGCGGAACGAGCGCAACGCGATCATCCAGCACGGGACCATGACCATCATCCGCAAGTCGGCCCTGGAAAAGGTCGGCCGCTGGGGCGAGTGGTGCATCACCGAGGACGCCGACCTCGGCCTGCGCCTGTTCGAGCATGGCTATGAGGCCGTCTACATGCCGGAGAGCTACGGCAAGGGCCTGGTTCCCGACAGCTTCTCCGCCTACAAGACGCAGCGCTTCCGCTGGGCCTATGGAGCGGTGCAGATCCTGAAGCATCACTGGCGGCAGCTGTCGCCGGGCGCCAAGGAGCTGACCGCCGGCCAGAAATACCATTTCATCACCGGCTGGCTGCCCTGGTTCGCCGACGCCGCCCACATGATCTTCGGCATCGCCGGCATCCTGTGGTCCATCGGCCTGATGGCCTTCCCGAAATATTTCGAGTTCCCGCCCAACGTCTTCATGATCCCGACGCTGAGCGTCTTCGCCTTCAAGGTCGGCGCGTCGCTCTGGCTCTACGAGGCGCGGGTGAAGTGCGGCTTCTGGGACAAGGTCGGCGCGGCCGTCGCCGGCATGGCTCTGACCCACACGGTCGGCCGCGCCATGTGGCTGGGCATCTTCACCTCCGGCCGCCCCTTCGTCCGCACGCCGAAATGCGAGAACCAGCCGGCGCTGATGCAGGCCTTCCTGATGGCGCGCGAGGAGTTGGTTCTGCTGGTGTCGCTGTGGGGCGCGGCGCTGGCCATCGTCATGGTCTTCGGCCACGAGAACCGCGACGCCTTCATGTGGTCGGGCCTGCTGGTGGTGCAGTCGCTGCCCTACCTGGCGGCCTTCATCACCGCGCTGATCAACGTCTTCCCCACCATCGGCTTCGGCAAGAGCAAGCCGGGCGCCGCCGACGACGCGGTCGGCGCCGGGGCAGGCGACTGACGCAAAAAAAAAGCCGGCGCTTTCACGTTGACGAAAGCGCCGGCTATGCCAGACTCGATCGCCAGGGAATCCATGTCCCGGGAGGCGGCTCATGTCCGGCAATCTCACATCCGGCCGCGGCATCGGTCCGCCGGAATTCAGCGTCCGCGCCACCGCGGGCGTCGAGCGGAGCGGCAGCGCCACCGACCGCAACAGCCGTCGCAACTCCCGCCAGGAACGCCACGACCGCGAGCAGGAACGGCGTGACCATAACCCGCCCAATCCGCAACGGCGGCGCCTGTACGATCTTCTGTTCGATGAGGTCGATCAGTTCGACGGGCTGGACGTGCGTCAGCGGGCGCGGCTGAAAGACAATCTGCGCAGTCATCTGTCCCGGCGCGCGCCGCCAGCGCCGGCGACACCATCCCCGGTCCATCATGATGAAGAGGCGCTGGCCGAAGCGTTGCTGAAGGACCCGGCCGCCCCGCTTCCCGTCGATCCCGAGCATATCGTCGAAGCCGTTACGACCGCCGCACCGGAACTGGACGCGGAAACCGCCCGGCTGGCCGAACAACTGCGCGACTGCCTGTCCCGCAACACCGATGGTGCGCGAAAGGTGGCCGTCTACCTGCACCTGCTGCTGACGCTGGAAGGAGCATTCCGGCCGCATATGGTGGTGGATGTGTGAGGGCTTGCCTCGGGGAATGTCGGCTTCGATGCCCCAACCCAACCTCCCCGCTCTCAGCGGGCCTGCAATGTTGGGGAGGGGTCATTGCACTCCCACCCTCACCCCTTCGGTCGTTCCGCCCGCGCGTAGTTGCTGAAATGTCCTTCCTTCGCCGCCATTCGGCGGGCCGACCGGACGATGGTGCCGGACTTTCCCTCCGGCGCCACGTTCGACAGCTGGCGACTCAGCTCGGCGCTGCCGCAGGACGGGCAGGCCGGCGTTTCTCCGGAGCGCACCAGGGTCTCGAATCCATGGTCGCAGGCTTTGCAGCGGTAGGAATAGAGCGGCATCGGGACCTCCCCGCACGGATCGCGTCGGCCCGAGTATCCCGCAATATCCACATTATTAAAACGGTTTTGTTGCGCCCGCACCAGACATGGCGCACCAGACATGGCGCACCAGACACGGCGCACCCGATATGGGCGCCGGGTCGGCGTCAGGCCGCGGCACCGCCGAAATCGAAGCCCGCGGCTTCCACCGCCTGCCGCACCACCTCCACCGGGATGCCACCGTCCACCAGCACGGTGCCGGTCGCGAGATCGACGGTCACGGCGGCATCGGGCGCCGCCTTGGTGATCGCGTTGGACACGGAGCGGGCGCAGCCGCCGCAGGTCATCCCTTCCACCTTGTATGCATCGGCCATAGTCACGGGGCTCCCTTCACGGTCGGGTCAGCCGCCGGCATGGTGCGTCCGCACCACCGCGCTGACCGGGACAAGTACGAAGCCACGCTTTTGCACGTCCGGCAACCAGGACGCCAGGGCGTCGATTGTCGCATCATGCGGATGGCCGATCGCGACGGCATAGCCCTGCCGCTTCGCCACCTGTTCCGTCTTCGCCAGCTGGGCCTTCACCGCCGCCACCGTTTCCTCGTTGTCGAGAAAGATGTCGCGGCCGACCCAGGGCATCTTCAGCTCCCGCGCCAGCCCGATCCCGGCGCTGTTGGGCGTCGTCCGGCTGTCCAGCCACAGCAGGCCGCGGCGATGCAGTTCGGCCAGCACAGGCGCCAGCGCGGCCCGGTCGGCGGTGAACCGGCTTCCCATATGGTTGTTGACCCCGACATAGCCGTCGAAGCTGTCCAGTGCCGCACGCGCCCGCTTCACGATCTCCCCCCGGTCGAGCGAGACCAGCAGGGCATTCGGTCCCGGATCGGCCTTCACGCTGGGTTCCATCGGCATGTGCAACATCAGTTCGTGCCCGTTGGCCCGCGCCGCCCTGGCCTGGACCTGCAGGTCGCGGGCATAGGGCAGCCAGGACAAGGTCAGCGGTCCGCGCAGCCCCGCCATCCTGGTCGAGCGCTTCCGGTCCAGCCCCATGTCGTCGATGACGATGGCGATGATCGGCTTTCCCTGGGGCACCTCCGCCGGCAGGGCGTTCTTGCGCCACAGTGCGGCGTTGCCCAATGGGGCCTGCACCGGCGGCTGGGCGGGCGGAGCGGGCGGCGGCAGCATCGCCACCGTCGTGGCCGGCGGTCGGGACTCGGCCGGCGCCGGCTTCTCCACCTGCGCTTGACCCGTGCCTTCCGTGCCCGCTTGCGCGGCTGGCTGCGAGGTTGCGGCAGGCGGCTCCAGCTTTGCCGGCGGCACAGGCGGCGGCTGCACCGCCTGCTGCCCGCCGGCCCGCGGTCCACCCTGCTGCTGGGCAGCCTGCTGGACCGGCGCCGGCTTGCCGGCCTCGCCGCCGGAGCCTCCGCCGGGCCCTCCACCGGTCAGCGTCGCCACTCCCATCGCCACGGCGAACACCGCGGCGACGGCCGCCAGCGCCAGGACGAAGGGATTGGACAGGAAGGGGGGAAGCGGAGACTTGCGGGCTTTCGAAGGCGCCTTGCGGGCCATGGTGACGACGTCCATCCTGCGACCGGGGCGCCGCACAGTGGCACCCTGCCGCCGTGACCGCAATCGCCCAATCGGTACAAGAGGCCGCTGCGGCGTCCCTGATCCGTCCGGCCGAGCCCAACCGCAAGAGTCCGCCAGATGCGTCCCATCTTTGTCATCGCCGCCCTGATTCCGATCGCCGCCGCGACACCGGCGCTGGCCGCCCAGGGGCAGGACTGCCCGGCCAGCCTGACGGTGCAGGCGCAGCCCGACTCCCCCGGCGGCTGGTCGCCCTACCCCGGCCGCGACAGCCACAGCTTCGCCGGCATCTCCATCGTCGAGGGCGACCGCGCCAGCCAGATGACCTCGGCCGCCCCCGCCACGCTCGCCCCCGACCGCGAGGCGCGGCGCGGGCGCAGCATCGTCCAGGTCTGGGAATTCTCCGGCACGCGCCGCGAGAACGTCTTCCTCGTCTGCCGCTATCGCAACACCCAGGCGACGCTCGCCGCCGACCTGCCGCGCCAGATCCGCCGCTGCACCCTGACACTGGAAGCCGACATCCTCGGCACCGTGCTGGACGATCCGAAGACCCCGCCGCTACTCGACTGCCGCTGATACCGCAGAGTTCTGCGCGGAGGCTGGAAATCCGCCCCCTCAGCGGCTAGGGTGTCGGTCGTTGGAACAGGGGCGGAACGGCCCCGACGATCCGGGCGAAGGTGGAAGGCGCATGCTGCTGCTCATCGACAACTACGACAGCTTTACCTACAACCTCGTCCACTACCTGGGCGAGCTTGGCGCCGACGTGCAGGTCCGCCGCAACGACGCCCTGACGGTGGACGAGGCGATGGCACTCCGCCCCGACGGCATCGTGCTGTCCCCCGGCCCCTGCGATCCGGACCGCGCCGGCATCTGCCTTCCCCTGATCGACGCCGCCGCCAAGGCCCGCCTGCCGCTGATGGGCGTCTGCCTCGGCCACCAGTCGATCGGTCAGGCTTTCGGCGGACGGGTGATCCGCGCGCCGGTTCCCATGCACGGCAAGGTGGACAACATCCTGCACGAGGGCCGCGGCGTGCTCGCCGGCCTGCCCAGCCCGTTCCGCGCCACCCGCTACCACTCGCTGATCGTCGAGCGCGAGACGCTGCCCGCCTGCCTGGAGGTGACCGGCGAGACCGCCGATGGCCTCATCATGGCGCTGGCCCACCGCGAGCTTCCGATCCACGGGGTGCAGTTCCACCCCGAAAGCATCGAGAGCGAGCACGGCCACAAGATCCTGCAGAACTTCCTGGACCTGACCCGTCCCCGCCCGGAAACCGCGGCCCTGGAGAACGCGGCATGAGCGGCGACCTGTCCGATATGAAGGCCATCCTGGGCAAGGTCGCCACCGGCGCCGCCCTGACCGAGGCCGAGGCCGGCTTCGCCTTCGACATCATCATGTCCGGCAACGCCACCCCGTCGCAGATGGGCGGCTTCCTGATGGCTCTGCGGGTGCGTGGCGAGACGGTGGACGAGATCGCCGGCGCCGCCCGCGTCATGCGCGCCAAGGCGATCCCCGTCGATGCGCCTCCCGGCACCATCGACACCTGCGGCACCGGCGGCGACGGGGCCGGCACCTACAATATCTCCACCGCCGCGGCGCTGGTGGTGTCGTCCTGCGGCGTGCCGGTGGCCAAGCACGGAAACCGCGCCATCTCGTCGAAATCCGGTGCCGCCGACGTGCTGGGCTCCCTCGGCGTCAACCTCGACTGCGACTTCGCGCTGGTGCGCAAGGCGCTGTGGGATGCCGGCATCGCCTTCCTGATGGCGCCGCGTCACCACCTCGCCATGCGCAACGTCGGCCCGACCCGCGTCGAACTCGGCACCCGCACGGTCTTCAACCTGCTGGGTCCGCTCGCCAACCCGGCGACCGCCCGGCGGCAGGTGCTGGGCGTCTTCTCCAAGCAGTGGGTGGAGCCGCTGGCCCATGTGCTGAAGCGTCTGGGATCCGAAACGGCCTGGGTCGTCCATGGCTCCGACGGGCTGGACGAGATCACCACCACCGGCCCCACCACCGTCGCCCAGTTGAAGGACAGCGAGGTGACGGTGTTCGAGGTGACGCCGGAGGATGCCGGCCTGCCCCGCGCCCGCATCGAGGACCTCAAGGGCGGCGACGCCCAGGTCAACGCCGAGGCGATCCATGCCCTGTTCGACGGGGTGCGCAGCCCCTACCGCGACATCGTGCTGCTGAACGCCGCCGCCGCCCTGCTGGTGGCCGGCAAGGCCGCGACGCTGAAGGAGGGCGTGGCGATGGCCGCCGACGCCATCGACAGCGGCGGCGCCCGCGACCGCCTGCGCCGGCTGGTCGCCATCACCAACGAGGCGGTGGCCTGATGAGCGACGTTCTGACCCGCATCAACGACGACAAGCGCGCTCTGGTCGCCTCCCGCAAGGCCGCCCGCCCCTTGTCGGAAGTGGAGGCCGCGGCCAAGGCCGCCAACGAGACCAACCCGCCGCGCGGCTTCATCCGGGCGCTGAGCGCCGCGGTGGAGGCCGGGCGCTACGGCCTGATCGCCGAGATCAAGAAGGCCAGCCCGTCCAAGGGCCTGATCCGCGCCGATTTCGATCCGCCGGCGCTCGCCCGTGCCTACCGCGACGGCGGGGCCAGCTGCCTGTCGGTCCTGACTGACGAGCCCTATTTCCAGGGCAAGGACGAGTATCTGGTCGCCGCCCGCGCGGCTGTCGATCTGCCGGTGCTGCGCAAGGACTTCATGGTCGATCCCTATCAGATCGTGGAGGCCCGCGCGCTGGGTGCCGACTGCATCCTCATCATCATGGCCTCGCTGTCCGACGCCCAGGCGGCGGAAATCGAGGACGCCGCCCTCGCCCAGGGGCTGGACGTGCTGGTGGAGGTGCATGACCGCGCCGAACTGGACCGCGCGCTGCTGCTGCGGACGCCGCTGCTGGGCGTCAACAACCGCAACCTAAAGACGCTCGCGGTCGACATCGCGACGACTGAGGAACTTGCGGCCAACGTGCCGGCCGACCGCATGCTGGTCGCGGAGAGCGGGCTCTACAGCCCGGCCGATCTGGCGCGCATGGCCAAGGTCGGGGCACGCTGCTTCCTGGTGGGTGAATCGCTGATGCGGCAGGCCGACGTGACCGCCGCCACCCGCGCCCTGCTGGCTCCGGTCTAAGCCCATGCCGGACATCACCATCGCCACGGAAAGCCCGCGCCAGGATCAGGTTGTCGCGCTGGTCGCCGCGCTGGACCGCTATCTGCTGGAGCTCTATCCGGCCGACACCTGCCACCTCCTCGACATCGCGGAGCTTGAGGCGCCGGACCTGCGCTTCTTCGTCGCCCGCAAGGACGGCGTTCCGGTCGGCTGTGCCGCGCTGCGCGTCGATCCCTCGGGCTATGGCGAGGTCAAGCGGATGTTCGTCGATCCCGCCGCCCGCGGCCACCGCATCGGCGAACGGCTGCTTGCCCGGCTGGAGGAGCAGGCGCGGGCGGAGGGGCTGACCGCCCTGCTGTTGGAATCCGGCATCCATCAGCCCGAGGCGCTGGGGCTCTACCGCAAGGCCGGCTTCTCCGACCGCGGCCCCTACGCCTGCTACGAAGAGAACGGCGTCAGCGTCTTCATGGAGAAACCCTTGCGGGAGACCGTCGCATGAGCGGCTTCACCCATTTCGACGCCGAGGGCAAGGCGGTGATGGTCGATGTCTCCGACAAGGCGGACACCGAACGCACCGCCACCGCCGCGGCCACCGTGCTGATGCAGCCGGAAACCCTGGCGCTCATCATGCAGGGCGGGGTGAAGAAGGGCGACGTGCTGTCGGTCGCCCGGCTGGCCGGCATCATGGGGGCCAAGCGCACGCCGGACCTGATTCCGCTGTGCCATCCGCTGATGCTGACCTCCGTCAAGGTCGACCTCTCCTGCGACCCGGCCCGCAACGCGGTGGACGTCACCGCCACCTGCAAGCTGAAGGGCCAGACCGGCGTGGAGATGGAGGCGCTGACCGCCGTCACCATCGCGGCCCTGACCGTCTACGACATGTGCAAGGCGGTGGACCGCGGCATGACCATCACGGACGTTCGCCTGCTGCACAAGGCTGGCGGCAAGAGCGGCGAATGGGGCACTGCCGCAACCGCGCCATCGGCCGGAGCCTGACGCCATGATCTCCGTCGCAGAGGCGCGCGCCCGCATCCTGTCGGCCTTCGCCCCTCTGCCGGCGGAGGTGGTCGCCCTGCCCGACGCGCTCGGCCGCGTGCTTGCCGAACCGGTGGTCGCCCGGCTGACCCAGCCCCCCTTCCACGCCGCCGCCATGGATGGCTGGGCAGTCCGCTCCGCCGACATCGCCGCAGCCACGGCGGAAACCCCCGTCAGCCTGCGCCGCATCGGCGAATCCTCCGCCGGCCATGCCTTTGCCGGCTGCGTCGGTCCCGGCGAAGCGGTGCGCATCTTCACCGGTGCCCCCCTGCCCGATGGCGCCGACGCCGTGGTGATGCAGGAGGATTGCAGCGCCGACGACGCGACGGTTCGGATCGGCCGGGCCGTAGCCGCCGGACGGTTCGTCCGTCAGGCCGGCTTCGACTTCACTCTTGGTGAGGAACTTCTGCCGAAGGGCCGCCGTTTGACCGCCCGCGACATCGCGCTGGCCGCCGGTGGGAATGTACCTTGGCTTTCGGTCCACCGCCGGCCGCGCATCGCCATCCTCGCCACCGGGGACGAGATCGCCCTGCCCGGCGATCCGCTGGGGCCGAGCCAGATCGTCAGCACCAACGCGCTCGGCCTCTGCGCGCTCGTCGCCGCCCAGGGCGGGCTCGCCCACAATCTGGGCGTCGCCAAGGACACGGCCGACAGCGTCGCCGCCATGGCGAAGGGCGCCGCCGGCTGCGACCTGCTGGTCACCACCGGCGGTGCCGCCCATGGCGACTACGACCTGGTGCGCGACGTGCTGGCCGACCGAGGGGTGGCGCTGGAGGTTCAGACGGTGGCGATGCGGCCGGGCAAGGCACTGATGTTCGGCCGCGCCGGCGGGGTGCCGCTGCTGGGTCTGCCCGGCAATCCGGTGTCCACCGGCGTCACCGCCGTCCTGTTCCTGCGCCCGGTTCTGCGCGTGCTGCAGGGATTGCCGCCCGAAGACGACCGGCCGCCGCTGCGCGCCCGTCTGACCACCGCGCTGAAGGCGAACGACCGGCGCGAGGAGTACCTGCGCGCCACCCTGGCTGCCGGCCCCGATGGGGTCCTGACCGTCACGCCCTTCGCCCGGCAGGACAGCGCCATCACCTCGCTCTATGCCCAGGCCGATTGCCTCATCCCGCGCCGGCCCGACGCCGACCCGGAGCCGGCCGGCGCCATGGTGACCGTGCTTCCCCTGGCCGATGGAGCGCTCAGCATCTAGACTTGAGCACAGCGTTTGGACGGCGGATTGAACAGTTGAACATCACCCGGAAAACTGTTTCACGGCGTTCCGAATGTTCCACACAAGTTCTAAAAGAAGCCGATGGAGGGCTTGACGCGCGGCAGGAACCAAACTAGAACATGGAGCAACGTTTAGTTTTTGTTCCATCTTCAGTCTGGCGACGGCCGGGAGGCATCCATGCTCACGCGCAAGCAGCACGAATTGCTGCTGTTCATCCACGAACGGCTCGGCCAGGGCGGAGTCTCGCCGTCGTTCGACGAGATGAAGGACGCCCTGGGGCTGAAGTCCAAGTCGGGCATCCACCGTCTCATCACCGGTCTCGAGGAACGCGGCTTCATCCGCCGCCTGCCCCACCGCGCCCGCGCGCTGGAGGTTCTCCGCCTGCCCGAAGGGCTGGACGCCGCCCGTTCCCGCACCGCACCCAAGCCGAAATTCCAACCCAACGTCATCAAGGGCGACTTCGCCTTCGCCGGCCGCGACACCGCTCCGCCCGCCCCCACCCCGGCCGCCGCGAACGAGACGGTGCAGCTCCCGCTCTATGGCCGCATCGCTGCCGGCACGCCGATCGAAGCGTTGCGCGACAACAGCGCCTTCGTCGACATCCCCGCCTCGATGTTGACCGCCGGCGACCATTACGCGCTGGAGGTCTCCGGCGATTCGATGGTGGAGGCCGGCATCCTCGATCACGACACCATCATCATCCAGCGCTGCGATGCGGCGGAGAACGGCACCATCGTCGTGGCCCTGGTCGACGAGGGCGAAGTGACGCTGAAGCGCCTGCGCCGCAAGGGCAACACCATCGCCCTGGAGCCCGCCAACGCCGCCTATGAAACCCGCATCTTCGGCGCCGACCGCATCCGCGTGCAGGGCAAGCTGGTCGGTCTGGTCCGCAAGTACTGAGTCCCTGTTGCCCGCTCCCCGCCCCTCCCCCGCCCTCGGCCGGCCAAAGGCCCGTCCGATCCGCGGGAGAGGGCGTGAGCGGCAGAGCAGCGGAGTTCCCTCTCCCGCCCAGCGGGGGAGGGTTAGGGAGGGGGTGGTGTAGCTTCCCTCATCCTCCCCCCAGTCCAAGGCCGCTCCCCCCTGATCCCCCGCACCGTCTCCACCTCTATCTTCTCCGCCGTCATCCACAGCGCATGCGCCCCCTCGTGCCGCAGCGCCCAGCGGTCGATCACGACCCCGGCCCGGCATCCCCGCGCCACTGCCGCCGTCACCACCGCATCGGCCGCCCCGCAATCCTCGTCCAGCGCATCCGGCAGTCGCGGGAGGGCGACAGTCCTCCCCTTGACCCGGTACAGACACCCCAGCGCATCGCAGCTCAGCGACCGCTCCCCCTCGCTCCATCCCCCTGCAGCAGGCCACGGATCGACAGCCGATCGCTCGCCATCGCGCTCCCGCCATGTCTCGATCACCCGGCCCCCAGTCTTGCCCGAAGCGCTGATGCGACCGTCCGGCATCCGCACCGCCATCACCGTCCCGTCCCCCGCGACCAGCACGTCCGGCCGCGTGACCAGTGCCGGCGAAGCCAGCCCTGCCAGAACCGGCAGCAGCCCCAGCCAGCGCCACCGCCGGGTCCAGACGCACAGCCAGATGCCGCCCAGCACCAGCGCTGCGAACCCCTCCACCGGCATCGCCGGCATGGTCAGGGAGGCCCCGGGAAGACGGCCGAAGAACTCCGCGGTCCAGATCACCGCCCGATCGCCCCAGTTCATCGCGATCAGCGCCGGCGCCTCCAGCCTGAAGGGCATCAGGGCGTAGGCGATCAAGCTCCACGGCATGACCCAGAAGGATGTGATCGGAATGGCGATCAGGTTGGACAGCACGCCATAGAAGGCGATCTGCTGGAAGTGGAAGAGTGCGAACGGCAGTGTCGCCAGCGTCGCCACCACACTGGTCAGCAGAATGCCGCCGACATAGAGCAGGCCGCGCAGAAACCACCCCGCCTCGCTGCGCCATTCCGCCAGCCGCGGACTGCCGCGCTCGAAGGCGGCGATCAGCGCCACCACCGCCGCGAAGGACATCTGGAAACTGGGGCCTAGCATCCCCTCCGGATCCATGGCGATGGTCACCAGCCCGGCAAAGGCGACCAGCCGCATGCTCAGAGGGTGACGGTCCAGCATGATCGCCCCCATCACCATGCCGGTCATCAGCACCGACCGCACCGTCGGCAGCGGTGCACCGACCAGAAGCGTATAGGCGAGCGCCGACAGGATGCCGAACAGCGCCGCGATCTTCTTGATCGGCCAGCGCAGGGCGACATAGGGCACCAGCGCGAGCAAGGCCCTGACGACATAGAACAGGATGCCGGCGGCGATGCCCACATGCAGGCCGGAAATCGACAGCAGGTGCGCCAGCCCGCTGTTGCGGAAATCCTCCAGTGTCCCGTCCGGGATGCCGAACTGTTCCCCGTTCAGCAGTGCCGTGGTGACGCTCGCCTCAACGGGATCGGCAATGGCCGAAGCTACCCGTTCTGCGATCGCACCGCGCGCCTGCTCGAACGCCACCGTCACCACGCGCCAGCCCGTGACCGGTGGCGCCTCCACCACCTCCGCCGCACCGGTGGCGTAGCCGGTGCCGCCCAGCCCCATGAACCAGGCCCGCCGCTGAAAGTCGAAGGCCCCCGGCTCGGCCGGCGCCTGGGGCGGCAGCAACGTGGCGCGCAGGCTGATCACCGATCCGGGTTCCGGCGCGGCATGGCGATCCGACAGGCGGATGCGCAGCGCGACCGGTGTCCGTTCAGGCGGCAACCGGCTGACAACCGGGCCCCGCAGAGTGACGCGGACGGCACCCGGCCGCCGCTCCACCGCCATCACGCGGCCGGTGACGGTGGCCCCGGTGATGACGCGGGTCAGCACCGGCGCCGCCACCCGTGCGCTATGCTCCTGCGCCACCAGGAACCCGGCCGCGACCATCAGCAGCGCCGTTGCCGCACCGAACAGCGCGAACCAGCGCCGCAGGACCAGAAGCAGCGCAACGCCACCTCCACAGGCCGCCGGTCCGATCCACCAGTCCGGCTCCCGCATCAGGCCGAAATACAGCGACACTCCGGTTCCGAAGGCGACGGGAAGCCACAGGACCCACCTGTCCCCCTCCGCCGCCGCCAAGGCCGCGAGTCGTCTTCCGACGTGGAGCCACGGGCGCCGCCACCGCCCACCGGATGCTGCGGGACCATCCGCCTCCTCGTCCGGCCAGCCGGCGACAGTCACCGACGACGGCTTCCCGGCGCAGGGATGCCGCCCGCGTACCCCTTAACGACCGTCCATGCGTGCATCGCATTGCCTCCCAACCCGGTGGCTGTGTTAAACCACGGTGTCGAACCACCGGCGCATCATACCAGCGCCGAACCGGAAATTGAGAGACCGATGACCGTCGTCACCCGCTTCGCTCCGTCGCCGACCGGCTTTCTGCACATCGGCGGTGGCCGCACCGCCCTGTTCAACTGGCTGTACGCCCGCAACACCGGCGGCAAGTTCCTGCTGCGGATCGAAGACACCGACCGGCAACGTTCGACCCAGGCGGCGGTCGACGCCATCCTGGACGGGCTGCAATGGCTGGGCCTGGATTGGGACGGCGACGCGGTCAGCCAGTTCGAACGCAAGGACCGCCACGCCGAGGTGGCACACCAGATGCTGGCTGCCGGCAAGGCCTACCGCTGCTACTGCAGCCCGGAAGAGCTGGAGGAGATGCGCGCCGCCCAGAAGGCCGCCGGGCAGCCGATGCGCTATGACGGCCGCTGGCGCGACCGCCCCGAATCCGACGCGCCTCCCGGCGTCGCTCCGGTGATCCGCCTGAAGGCGCCGCAGGAAGGCCAGACGGTCCTGAACGACCTCGTCCAGGGCGAGGTCACGGTCCAGAACGCCCAGCTGGACGACCTGATCCTGCTGCGCGCCGACGGCACGCCGACCTATCTGCTGGCGGTGGTGGTGGACGACCACGATATGGACGTGACCCACGTCATCCGCGGTGACGACCATCTGACCAACACCTTCAGGCAGATCCAGATCTTCCACGCCATGGGCTGGGATCTGCCGCGCTTCGGCCATATCCCGCTGATCCACGGGCCGGACGGCGCCAAGCTGTCCAAGCGTCACGGCGCGCTGGGCGTCGATGCCTACCGCGACATGGGCTATCTGCCGGAGGCGGTGCGCAACTACCTGCTGCGGCTCGGCTGGTCGCATGGCGACGACGAGATCATCTCGACCGAACAGGCGATCGAGTGGTTCAACCTGGAGAGCATCGGCCGCTCGCCCTCGCGCTTCGACTTCGCGAAGCTGGAGAACCTCAACGCCCACTATATGCGTCTGGCCGACGATACCCGGCTTCTCGGGCTGATCGCCCCGCGGCTGGAGGCCGACCTCGGCCGCAGGCCTGACCGACGCGGATCGCTACCTTCTGACGCGGGCGATGAACGGCCTGAAGCAGCGGGCCCGCACCGTCGTCGACCTGGCGCAGAGCGCCCGCTTCTATGTCGCAGCGCAGCCGCTCGGCTATGACGAAAAAGCAACCGCGCTGCTGGACGAAAAGGGCCGCGGCCTGTTGAAGGAACTGGCCGAAGCCTTTGCCGGCGAACCGGATTTCACCGCCACGGCGCTGGAGGCGCAGGTCCGTGCCTTCGCCGAGGCACGGGGCGAAAAGCTGGGCAAGGTGGCCCAGCCGCTGCGTGCCGCGCTGACCGGTTCGACGGTGTCGCCGCCGATCTTCGAGGTGGCCGAACTGCTGGGCCGGGAAGCGACGCTTTCTCGCATCCGCGACGCAGCGGGTGCAGCATAAAGGTCATTTCCGTGCGTTGCCATCAGGCTGCCATGGAACTATGCTGCGCCGACGAAAAAAGGGCGTTAAGCCCGACCCTCAACGATAAGGACGTGCCGAGATGACCCAGACCGAGGACGGCAAGGACACCGTTACCCTCATCGACAATAAGACGGGCAAGCAGGTCACGATGCCGATCCTGCACGGCAGCGTCGGGCCGAGCGTGATCGACATCCGCAAGCTCTACGCCGCGACCGGCTATTTCACCTACGATCCGGGCTTCACCTCCACGGGCAGCTGCGAGTCGGGCATCACCTACATCGACGGCGACGAGGGTGTCCTGCTGCACCGCGGCTACGCCATCGACGAGCTGGCCGAGAACTCCACCTTCCCGGAGGTCTGCTTCCTCCTGCTCAACAACCACCTGCCGACCGCGGCAGAGCGCACGGATTTCGAGAACATCCTGCGCCGCCACTCGATGGTGCACGAGCAGCTGACCAAGTTCTACAGCGGCTTCCGCCGTGACGCCCACCCGATGGCGATCATGTGCGGCGTCGTCGGCGCCCTGTCGGCCTTCTACCACGACTCGCTGGACATCAACGATCCGCGGGAGCGCAAGATCGCCGCGCACCGCCTGATCGCCAAGATGCCGACGATCGCGGCGATGGCCTACAAGTATTCGACCGGCCAGCCCTTCATGTATCCGCGCAACGACCTGTCGTATGCCGAGAACTTCCTCTACATGACCTTCGGCACGCCCTGCGAGCCGTTCAAGGTCAACCCGATCCTGTCCAAGGCGATGGACAAGATCTTCATCCTGCATGCCGACCACGAGCAGAACGCTTCGACCTCCACCGTCCGTCTGGCCGGTTCGTCGGGCGCCAACCCGTTCGCCTGCATCGCCGCCGGCATCGCCTCGCTGTGGGGTCCGGCCCATGGCGGCGCCAACGAAGCCGTGCTGAAGATGCTGGAGGAGATCGGCTCGGTCGACCGCATTCCCGAATTCGTCCGCCGCGCCAAGGACAAGAACGACAACTTCCGCCTGATGGGCTTCGGTCACCGGGTCTACAAGAACTACGACCCGCGCGCCCAGGTCATGCGCCAAACCTGCCACGAGGTCCTCGGCGAACTCGGCATCAAGGACGAGCCGCTGCTGGACATCGCGATGGAGCTGGAAAAGATCGCCTTGTCGGACGAGTACTTCATCGAGAAGAAGCTCTATCCGAACGTCGATTTCTATTCGGGCATCATCCTGAAGGCGATGGGCTTCCCGACCAGCATGTTCACCGTGCTGTTCGCGCTGGCCCGCACCGTCGGCTGGATCAGCCAGTGGAAGGAGATGATCGAGGACCCGGTGCAGAAGATCGGCCGTCCGCGTCAGCTCTACACCGGCGACACCAAGCGGCCGTTCGTGCCGCTGGCCGAGCGTGGCTAACCGGCCAACAGCACATGTGGGAATGGGCGGCTCCAACGGAGCCGCCCAGGACCCGACTGCGTACATCGTTCCGGCCCGGCGCGTGCGCCTACGCTCGCCGGCCAACGATAATCGGGCACCGCTTGGCTGGCGGGTGCGCCGGATGATCGTCTATCTGCTGATCCTGGCCCTGGTCGCCGGTGTCGTGTTCATCTAAGGCAATCGCTCAACTCCCGCTTGCCAGCGCGAAGCCCTCGTCGATCCAGCCCGTTATCCCGCCGATCATCAACTTGACCGGACGCCCGATCCGCGCCAGCCGCAAGACCGCGCGATCCGCGCCGTTGCAGTGCGGGCCGGCGCAATAGACGACGAACAGCGTTCCCTCCGGCCACTCCATCATCCGCCGTTCGGTGATCTTGCCATGCGGCAGGTTCAACGCCCCCGGCAGATGCCCTTTGGCGAAGGCCGCCGGACCGCGCACGTCGAGCAGAACGAAGTCGGGACTGCCGGATCTCAGCGACTCATGCACATCCCAGCAATCGGTCTCCAACGACAGCTTGCGGGCGAAATGGGCGGCGGCCTCTGCCGGCGATGCGGCCGGAATGTCGGTGACGGGACTGGCCATGGAACTCTCCTGATCGTGCTTCGTCGGGCTTCGCCCGCATCATTCCAATCGCCGCTTCCGCTGGAAAGTGGCGTGACTGCCAGCTATCGTTCAGATCATGCCAAATGCCGCACCACCACTTGCCGTCGCGCTTGCATATGACGGTCTGTGCACCTTCGAGTTCGGGGTGGCCGTCGAGGTTTTCGGTCTTCCACGCCCTGAGCTTGGCCCCGATTGGTATCGCTTCGCCGTCGCTGCCCTCGATCCTGGCCCATTGCGGGCGATGGGCGGAATCCGCATCGAGGCCGATGGCGGGCTCGATCTGCTCGACCAGGCCGACATCATCGTCATTCCCGGCTGGCGCGGCGCTCACGAACCGGTGCCTGTCCAATTGACGGAGGCGCTGCGTCGGGCTGACACCCGCGGATCGCGCATCCTCTCGATCTGCTCCGGTGCCTTCGTGCTGGCCGCCGCGGGCTTGCTGAAGGGCCGCCGCGCGACCACCCACTGGCGCTATGCCGCAATGCTTGGGGAACTCTATCCCGACATCCGGGTGATGCCCGACGTTCTCTATGTGGACGAGGGCAACATTCTGACCTCTGCCGGCAGCGCCGCCGGCATCGACCTCTGCCTGCATCTGGTGCGCCGCGAGTTCGGACATGACGCCGCCAACAGCGTCGCCCGCCGTCTGGTGGTCCAGCCCCACCGTGAGGGCGGTCAGGCGCAGTTCATCGAGGCACCCGTGCCCATCGCCCGCGAGGGCGCCCGTCTGGGACCGCTGCTCGACCATTTGCGGGCAACTCTGGAGGAGGACCACAGCCTGTCCAGCATGGCGTCGCGCGCCGGCATGAGCCTGCGTACTTTCCTGCGCCGGTTCCAGACGCTGACCGGCACCACGCCCGGCGAATGGCTGGCGACGGAGCGGCTGAACCGCGCCCGTGACCTGCTGGAAGGCGGAACCTTGCCGGTGGAAGAAGTCGCGACCCGCGCCGGCTTCGGCTCCGCCGCGACCCTGCGGCATCACTTCCGCCAGCGTCTGGGGATCAGCCCTGCAAGCTACCGGGCACGCTTCCGCCGCGATCCCGCGCCGTCCACATAGGACAAGGGCACGGCCGTTGCCGACCACGCCCCCGTCCGAAGCCGATGACTGGCAGAATAGTCACTTCCTCTCGATCAGCTCGACCTTGTAGCCGTCCGGATCCTCGATGAAGGCGATGACGGTGGTGCCGTGCTTCATCGGACCCGGCGGTCGCGGGATCTTGACGCCTTCCGCGGCCAGCTTCTCACAGGTGCCGTAGATATCCGGAACGCCGAGCGCGATGTGGCCATAGGCGGTGCCGATCTCGTACGGCTCCTTCTGGTCCCAGTTATGGGTCAGTTCCAGGACGGCGGTGTCGGATTCCTCGCCATATCCCACGAAGGCAAGGGTGAAGCGGCCGCCCTCATAGTCGTTGCGGCGCAGCAGCTTCATACCGAGCAGACGGGTATAGAAGTCCAAAGACTTCTCCAGATCCAGCACGCGCAGCATCGTATGCAGCAGACGGAATTCGCTCATGGTCTCTACTCTCCCGCTTGGCGGTTAACTGGGCGGTTGTTCAGCTGTCCTGGAGCGGCTTTCTTCGACGACGTCCAGGACGGTGCGGGCGGCGCGTTCGCTGGGCGGGATATCCCCCTGCCCCAGCCAGCGGGCCACCTCGGCAACACCGTCGACCTGCGCCTGGCGCGCCGCCGGATCGTCGAGCAGACGCCCCAGCTCGGCCGCCAGTCTATCGGGCCGGCAGTCATGCTGCAGCAGTTCCGGAACCAGCATCCGATCGAGCATCAGGTTGACGAGATTGACGTACTTCACCCGGATCAGCCGCCGATAGAGCGCGACGGTGATCGGATTCAGCCGGTAGGCGATGACAGTCGGCAGTCGGGCAAGTGCCAGTTCCAATGCGACCGTGCCCGATGCGGCAAGCGCCACTTCCGCCGCCGCGAAGGCATCGTACTTCTCGGCATCCCCCTCGACCAGCAGAGTACGGACCGGCCAATCGGCGATGGCGGCGGCGACGCGGTCGCGCACCGTCGCCACGGTCGGCACCACTGCCACCAGATTGGGGTGTGTCGGTCGCAACAGGTCCAGCGTCGCGCGAAAGTCGGGCAGCAGGCGCGACACCTCTCCCTTGCGGCTGCCTGGGAGCACGATGACGATCCGCTCGTCCGCCGCGACGCCATGCCGCTCGCGAAACGCCGTACCGTCGCCTTTCCCCGCACCACCCTCGACGACCGAATGGCCGACAAAGGTGCAGGCCAGCCCCTCCTTCTCGAAATACGGAGGCTCGAAGGGCAGAACGGCGAGAAGGTGGTCATATATGGCAGCATATTTGGCCGCCCGCCTGGGCTTCCAGGCCCACACCGTGGGCGCCACATAGTGGATCAGCGGAATGGCGGGCTCCGCGGCCCGCACCTTCTTTGCCACGCGCACAGTGAAGCCGGGCGAATCGATGCCCACCACGGCGTCGGGGCGCAACCGGACGATCTCAACAACCGTCTGGTCGATGCGGCGGATCAGGTTCGGCAAATGCGGCAGCAGTTCGAAGATGCCGAACAGCGTCAGTTCGCCCATGGGAAACAGGCTGACCAGCCCCTCCGCCGTCATCTTCTCGCCACCGATTCCGACGAAGCGCACCTTGCCACCGGTCAGCCGCTTCGCCGCCGCCATCAGCCGTGCGCCCAGCGCGTCGCCCGACGGCTCGCCGGCGATCAGGAACAGGGTCGGGCCGTAATCGGCCGCCACATTGATGCTCATTGCGGAATCTCTATGCCGGTGACGAACAGACCGAGCCGGTCGGCCGTCGCCGCCACTGCTGCTCGATCGACCAGCAGACTACCGCCGGCTTCCACCGCGATACCGCGTAGCCCGGCCGCAGCGGCCTTCTCGACCGTCGTGACGCCCATGGTCGGCAGGTCGATGCGACGGTCCTGCTTCGGCTTCTTCACCTTGACCAGCACGCCGCCGGGTCCGGGCCGTGACAGACCGGCACAGCGGTCGAGCATCGCATCGGTGCCCTCGATGGCCTCCACCGCCAGGACGATGCCCTGCTGGACGACCGCCCCCTGCCCGACATCGAGCGCGCCAATGGCACGGGCGACTTCCACCGCACGGGCGATGTCTCGCTCCGCCTCGGCATCCGGGGCAGACGCCA
>NZ_VUOI01000043.1:0-29047 GCF_015390205.1 Azospirillum sp. INR13 | reverse complement strand
CGCTTCCTCCAGGTCGCCTGGACCTTCATCCGGACCGGCGAACTGCCCCACCACGATCATGCCCAGGTCGACGGCATCGACCCGGTCGAAGCCGCCAACGAGGGAGGCCCGGCGTGAACGCGCTCATCATCTTCGGGCTGCTGATTGCCCTCATGCTCACCGGCATGCCGATCTCGATCTCGCTCGGCCTGACGGTTCTGTCCTTCCTGTTCCTGATGACCGACGTGCCGGTCGCCGCGGTGGCGCTGAAGCTGTTCACGGGCATCGAGAAGTTCGAGATCATGGCGATCCCGTTCTTCATCCTGGCCGGCAACTTCCTGACCCACGGCGGCGTCGCCCGGCGCATGATCAACTTCGCCACCTCGATGGTCGGGCACTGGCACGGCGGCCTCGGCATGGCCGGCGTGGTCGCCTGCGCCCTGTTCGCGGCGGTGTCGGGCTCCAGCCCGGCGACGGTGGTCGCCATCGGCTCCATCATCCTGCCGGCGATGATCGCCCAGGGCTTCCCGCGGAACTTCGGTGCCGGCGTCGTCACCACCTCGGGCGCGCTCGGCATCCTGATCCCGCCGTCGATCGTGATGGTGATGTACTGCGTCGCCACCACCGGCCATCCGCAGGCGCCCTCCATCGGCCAGATGTTCCTGGCCGGCGTGGTTCCGGGCCTGATGCTGGCGGGTTTCCTCGCCTTCACCACCTGGTTCCGCGCCCGCAAGTTCGGCTATCCCCGGCTGCCCAAGGCGTCGGCCCGCCAGCGCTGGCAGGCGTTCCGCGAGAGCTTCTGGGGCCTGCTGCTGATCGTCGTGGTGATGGGCGGCATCTACACCGGCATCTTCACCCCGACCGAGGCGGCGGCGATGGCCGCGGTGTACGCCTTCGTCGTGGCGGTGTTCATCTACCGCGACATGCCGCTCAGCCGCGTGCCGAAGGTGCTGCTGGACAGCGCCAGCATGTCCTCGATGCTGCTCTACATCATCACCAACGCGGTCCTCTTCTCCTTCGTCCTGACGTCGGAGCAGATCCCGCAGAGCATGGCCGCCTGGATCCAGGGTCAGAACCTGAGCGTCTGGGTCTTCCTGCTGGTGGTGAACATCGTCCTGCTGGCCGCCGGCAACTTCATGGAGCCGTCGTCGATCGTCCTGATCATGGCGCCGATCCTGTTCCCGGTGGCGATGTCGCTGGGCATCGACCCGGTGCATTTCGGCATCCTGATCATCGTGAACATGGAGGTCGGCATGTGCCACCCGCCGGTGGGCCTGAACCTCTACGTCGCGTCGGGCATCACAAAGATGGGCATCACGGAGCTGACGGTCGCGGTGTGGCCGTGGCTGCTGACGATGCTGATCTTCCTCGGCCTCGTCACCTATGTGCCGGCGATCTCGCTGTGGTTCCCGCGCCTGATCGGCGTGATGTAAAGCCGCAAGTCGTCAGGGGATTTTTCCACCCGAGCGGTTGGGGCCGCGAAGTCCGGAAGGGGACTTCGCGGCCCTTCTTTATTGTACCCATACATTGTTGTGCATTGAAGCGAACGCGGGGCAGGGCCTAAACTTGCGCCATTCCCGCCGCCAGCCAGACCAGAGGTTAGCCTTGTCGGCCCAGTTTCCTGCCCACAGCCTGCCGCACGACTGCCCCAGCACCTGCGCCCTGGAGGTGGAACGCCTCGCCCCCGACCGCATCGGGAAGGTGCGCGGCGCGGCGGAGAACAGCTACACCGCCGGCGTCATCTGCGCGAAGGTCAGCCGCTATGCCGAGCGCGTGCATTCGCCGGACCGGCTGAAGACGCCCTTGCTGCGCACCGGCCCCAAGGGCTCGGGCCAGTGGAAGGAAATCGGCTGGGACGAGGCGCTGGACCGTATCGCCGACGCCTTCCTGACCGCCGAGCGCACCTATGGCGCGGAAGCGGTCTGGCCCTACTTCTACGCCGGCACCATGGGTCTGGTGCAGCGCGGCGCCATCCAGCGCCTGCGCCATGCCAAGGGCTATTCGCGCCAGACCAGCACGGTGTGCGACACGCCGGCCAACATGGGCTGGCTCGCCGGCTATGGCGACATCCGCGGCGCCGACCCGCGCGAGATGGCGGAGAGCGACCTGATCGTCAATTGGGGCGCAACCCGGTGGCGACCCAGGTCAACGTGATGACCCATGTCAGCCGCGCCCGGAAGGGCCGCGGCGCCAAGCTGGTCACCATCGACCCCTACCGCACCGGCACCGCCGAGGTGTCCGACCTGCACCTGATGCTGCGGCCGGGCACCGACGGGGCGCTGGCCTGCGCGGTGATGCATGTGCTGTTCCGCGACGGCCACGCCGACCGCGCCTATCTGGACCGCCTCGCCGCCGGCACCGACCGGCTGGAGGCGCATCTCGCCACCCGCACCCCCGAATGGGCGGCTGGGATCACCGGCCTGACGGTGGCGGAGATCGAGGAGTTCGCCCGCCTCTACGGCACCACCGAGCGGTCCTACCTGCGCATCGGCTACGGCCTGTCGCGCGCCCACAACGGCGCGGCGCAGGTCCATGCCGTGTCCTGCCTGCCGGTGGTCACCGGGGCGTGGCAGCACAAGGGCGGCGGCGCGCTCTACTGCTCGTCGGGCATCTACAAGCTGGACAAGACCCTGTCGGAGGGGCTGGACCGTCTCGACACCAGCGTCCGCAGCTTCGACCAGTCGCGCATCGGCGCGGTTCTGACCGGCGACCCGCGCGACCTGACCAGCGGCCCGCCGGTGACGGCCATGCTGATCCAGAACACCAACCCGGTGACGATCTGCCCGGATTCGACCCGTGTCCGCCAGGGCTTCCTGCGCGAGGACCTGTTCGTCGCGGTTCATGAGCAGTTCATGACCGACACGGCGAAGCTGGCCGATCTGGTGATCCCGGCTACCACCTTCCTGGAGCATGACGACATCTACCGCGGCGGCGGCCAGATGCACATCCTGATCGGCCGCAAGGTGATCGAGCCGCAGTTCGAGGCGCGCGAGAACCATTGGGTCATCTCCGAAGTCGCCCGCCGCGTCGGCGCCGAGCATCCGGGGTTCGGCATGACCGCGCTGGAGATCGTCGATGCCATGCTGAAGGCCTCCGACCTCGGCGACGCGGCGACGCTGACCGAGCAGCGTTGGATCGATGCTCAGCCCGATTTCGAGACCTCGCATTTCCTCAACGGCTTTGCGCATCCCGACGACAAGTTCCGCTTCGCCCCCGACTGGGCGGCGCTCGGCCCCTATGGCGGCATGCCGGAGCTGCCCGACCACATGCCCCCCGGCCGCGATGCCGACGCCGAGCATCCGTTCCGCCTCGTCACCGCCCCGGCCCGCCAGTTCCTCAACACCTCCTTCACCGAGACGCTGACCGCCCAGAAGCGCGAAGGCCGCCCCACCGCGCTGATCCACCCGGACGACGCGGCCGGGTTGGGTCTGGCCGATGGCGACGCGGTGCGGCTGGGCAACCCGCAGGGCAGCGTGGTTGTGCATGCCAAGCCCTTCGCCGGCGTGCCGCGCGGCGTGGTGATCGTGGAGGGCATCTGGCCCAACAGCGCCTTCGTCGAGGGCATCGGCATCAACAGCCTGACCTCGCCGGAGCCGGTGCCGCCGGCAGGCGGTGCGGCGTTCCACGACACGGCGGTGTGGATGCGGGCGGCGTAGGTGCGGGTATAGGGGCGTCAGACCCCCACCCCAACCCTCCCCCGCTCTCAGCGGACCTTCGGTCCGCCTGCCGCGTCAGCACAAAGCAGAGCTTTGTGCGAGAGCTGGGCGGGGGAGGGGGCTAAGCGCTTGATCTGGAGAGAAGCGGCAGTCCCTCCCCGCCCAGCGGGGGAGGTTAGGTGGGGGCATCGTCAGCCGACGACATCCCACCCCCACATCCCACCCCCACATCCCACCCCCACATCCCACCCCTGCCCACACCCACCCGTGCGCCGAACGCCCATCTCTGCTATGGCTGTGCCCCCGATCCAGCGACCGTGCAGCACCGCCATGACCGACCCCGCCGCCTTCCTCAACGTCGCCACCTCCCTGTCCGGCAAGCGCTGGCAGGCGCGGCCCTGCGACGAGCGGCAGGCGCAGGCTCTCACCCAGGGGCGCGGGCTGCCGGAGATCGTCGGCCGGGTGCTGGCCGCCCGCGGCGTCACCGACGACACCTGCGAGACCTTCCTCAACCCGACGCTGAAGGCGCTGCTGCCCGACCCGTCGCGCTTCCGCGACATGGACCCGGCGGCCGAGCGCATCGCCCGCGCCATCCGCGACGGTGAGCCGGTGGCGGTGTTCGGCGACTACGACGTCGACGGCGCCACCTCCGCCGCCTTGCTGCGCCGCTTCTTCCGCTCGCTCGGCGCCGACATCCGCGTCTATGTCCCCGACCGCATCACCGAAGGCTATGGCCCCAATGCCGCGGCGCTGCTGCGGCTGAAAGGGGAGGGGGTGCGGCTGGTGGTCACCGTCGATTGCGGCATTTCCGCCTTCGCCGCGCTGGAGGCCGCCGCCGATGCCGGGCTGGAGGTCGTCGTGCTCGACCACCACGCCGCCGAGCCGCGCCTGCCGCCTGCCGTCGCCCTGGTCAACCCCAACCGGCTGGACGAGGACGGCGCCTATCGCACGCTCTGCGCCGCCGGCGTCACCTTCATCACCATCGTCGCCGTCAACCGCGCGCTGCGACAGTCCGGCTTCTACCGCGACCGGCCGGAGCCCAACCTGATGGAGTGGCTCGATCTCGTCGCTCTCGGCACGGTGTGCGACGTGGTTCCGCTGACCGGCCTCAACCGCGCGCTGGTGGCGCAGGGGCTGAAGGTGATGGCCCGCCGCGCCAACCCCGGCCTTGCCGCCCTGTCCGACGTGGCGGGGGTCAAGGAGAAGCCCGACGCCTATCATGCCGGCTACGTCCTCGGCCCCCGCGTCAATGCCGGCGGCCGGGTGGGGGCGTCCGACCTCGGTGCCCGCCTGCTCTCCACCGACGACCCCATCGAGGCGATGGAACTCGCCCAGCGTCTGGAAGGCCACAACGCCGCACGCCGCACCATCGAGCAGGCGGTTCTCGACGAGGCGCTGGAGCGCGTCGCCGCCGAAGGCGGGCGGGAGACCGATCTGGTCTTCGTCACCGGCGTCGGCTGGCATCCCGGCGTCATCGGCATCGTCGCCGCCCGCCTGAAGGAGCGTTACAGCCGCCCCGCCTGCGTCGTCGCCCTGGAGGAAACCGCCGACGGCACCGTCATCGGCAAGGCGTCCGGCCGTTCCGTCCGCGGCGTCGATCTGGGGTCCGCGGTGATCGCCGCCCGGCAGGAGGGGCTGCTGCTGGCCGGCGGCGGCCACCGCATGGCGGCCGGCTTCACCGTGGCCGGCGACAAGATCGACGCGCTGCGCGACTTCCTGCACAGCCGCATCTCCGAACAGGTGGCATCCGCCCCGCTGGTGCCGACCTTGGAACTGGACGGCGCCCTGTCGGTCGGCGGCGCGAGCGTCGGCCTGGTGACCATGCTCGACAAGCTCGGCCCCTACGGCACCGGCAATTCCGAACCCCGCTTCGCCATCGCCGACGCCCGCGTCGTGCGCGCCGACGTGGTGGGCGCCAACCATGTCCGCTGCATCCTGCAGGGCAACGACGGCGCCCGGTTGAAGGCCATCGCCTTCCGTGCGCTGGACAGCGACATGGGGCAGGCGCTGCTGACCGGCCGAGGAACGCCTTTCCACCTCGCCGGCGTGCTGCGGATCGACCGCTGGAACGGGTCCGAAGGCGTGCAGTTGCTGATCGACGACGCGGCGCCTGCGCGCTCCGCCTGAGTGTTCGCAGGACGCCGGGCGGGCAGGGCGCAAAAAAGTATCGGAGGATGCGAAAAAGCGCTTGCGCTCCCCGCCTCCGATCTTTAGAAAGCGCGTCACCGCGAACGACGTCCCCGTCGTCTAGAGGCCTAGGACACCGCCCTTTCACGGCGGCGACACGGGTTCGACTCCCGTCGGGGACGCCACTCTCTCGGTTAATGACTTAAGCCCCGCCTTGTGCGGGGCTTAGTCGTTTTGGGCTGGTGGCTTGACAAACTGTCTCCCAAAGAAGACATTCTCCGATGATCGAGATCCGCCAGACCGACCGCTTTTCCGCTTGGATAGAGAACTTGCGGGACGACCGGGCTCGCATGCGGATTGAAGTGCGCATTCGTCGCCTTCAACTCGGCAATCCTGGTGACACGAAACCGGTGGGCGAGGGCGTAAGCGAACTGCGCATCGACTATGGCCCCGGTTACCGTGTTTATTTCATCCAGCGTGGCGACACGCTGATCGTGCTGCTGGCCGGGGGAGACAAGCGGCCCCAGGACCGCGATATCGCTGCTGCAAACGCGCTGGCGCGGGATCTTTAGGCGCGCAGCCCGATAAAGGAGGGGAGCATGGCCCAAACCGAGACCCGCCCCTGGGACATCGTCGAAAGTCTGGACAGCGACGAGCGTATTGCGGCCTATCTGGACGCGGTGCTGGAGGACGGCGATCCCCAGTTGATCGTCGCGGCGCTCGGCGACATCGCCCGCGCCAAAGGGATGACGGAGGTCGCGCGCAATGCCGGCCTCGGCCGTCAAAGCCTCTACAAGGCCCTGTCGCCGGACGGCAATCCGGAATTTGCCACCGTCCTGAAGGTCATCAAGTCCCTCGGCTTCCGCCTGACCGTCAGCCCTTAGCGTCGTATCTTCCGTCTTCGACCTTCCGTTCCTCTGCACCGGCCCGCACCCGACATGACCACGTCCCCCGCCATCCCCCTCAGCGTCGCCCCGATGATGGACTGGACCGACCGGCATTGCCGGTACTTCCACCGTCTGCTGTCGCGCTCGACCCTGCTCTATACCGAGATGGTGACCACCGGCGCCGTGCTGCATGGTGACCGCGAGCGGCTGCTGGGCTTCGATGCGGCGGAACATCCGGTGGCGCTCCAACTCGGCGGGTCGGACCCGGCGGACCTTGCCGCCTGTGCCCGCATCGCGGAGGAGTGGGGCTATGACGAGGTCAACCTCAACGTCGGCTGCCCGAGCGACCGCGTGCAGTCCGGCCGCTTCGGTGCCTGTTTGATGGCGGAACCCGATCTGGTGGCCCGGCTGGTCGGGGCCATGCGCGACGCGGTATCGATCCCGGTGACCGTCAAGTCGCGCATCGCCATCGACGAGATGGAGGAATGGCCGACGCTGGACCATTTCATCCGCACCGTCTCCGCCGCCGGCTGCACCCACTTCATCGTCCATGCCCGCAAGGCCTGGCTGAAGGGCCTCAGCCCCAAGGAGAACCGGGACATTCCGCCGCTGCGCTACGACCTCGTCCACCGGCTGAAGGCGGAGTATCCGCAACTGACCATCGCCATCAACGGCGGCATCAGGACGCTGGACGAGGCGAAGACCATCTGGGCAAGGTCGACAGCGTGATGATCGGCCGCGCGGCCTACGAGACGCCCTATCTGCTGGCCGATGCCGACCGCCGCCTGATGGGCGGACAGCCCGGTCCCGACCGCCACGCGGTGATCGACGCCATGCTGCCCTACATCGAGGCGCGCATGACGCGCGGGACGCCGCTCTCCTCCATCACCCGTCACATGCTGGGTCTGTTCCAGGGGCTGCCCGGCGCTCGCGCCTACCGCCGCCACATCGCCGAGAACGCTCACCGCCCCGGCGCCGGTCCGGAGGTTCTGGAACGCGCCGCCTCCCTGGTGCGCCGACGCGGAGCCGACGTGGACGTGGAGGAGGCCGCGTGAGAGGCGCCGGCCCGGATGGAACAGTGAACACCCCCCGGAAAACTGTTCCACGGCGTTCCAAACGTTCCATCCATAGCCACCCGGCGGCCCCAACCGGACGGAATATGCGCCGTGCGTCCCGCACCGCTTGCGTGCGGGCAGGGTCCTCGCTAACTATGCCCACTTCATCGGACGGAGTGTAAGCGGTGCGGTACGTCAGCACGCGGGGCGCGGCCCCGGTCTTGGGTTTCGAAGACGTCCTTCTTGCCGGGCTGGCGCGCGACGGCGGCCTCTATGTGCCGGAGACCTGGCCGCAGTTCACGGCCGACGACATCCGCGCCATGCGCGGACTGCCCTACAGCGAGATCGCCGTCCGCGTGATGCTGCCCTTCCTGGGCGGCGCCATCGCCGAGGACGAGTTCCGCGCCATCGTCCGCGACGCCTATGCCAGCTTCGACCATGCCGCGGTGACCCGCTGGTGCAGGTCGACCCGACCACCTGGGTGCTGGAGCTGTTCCACGGGCCGACGCTGGCCTTCAAGGACGTGGCTCTGCAGCTGCTCGGCCGCCTGTTCGACCATGTGCTGGCCAAGCGCGGGCAGCGGGTGACCATCGTCGGCGCCACCTCCGGCGACACCGGCTCCGCCGCCATCGAGGCCTGCCGCGACCGCCAGAACGTCGACATCTTCATCCTGCATCCCAAGGGCCGCACGTCCGAGGTGCAGCGCCGGCAGATGACCAGCGTGCTGTCGTCCAACGTCCACAACATCGCGCTGGACGGCACCTTCGACGACTGCCAGGACCTCGTGAAGGCGATGTTCAACGACGGCGCCTTCCGCGACCGGATGGGGCTGTCGGCGGTGAACTCGATCAACTGGGCGCGCATCATGGCCCAGATCGTCTATTACTTCACCGCCGCGGTGGCGCTGGGCGCCCCCGACCGCAAGCTCGCCTTCACCGTGCCGACCGGCAATTTCGGCAACGTCTATGCCGCCTACGGTGCCCGCGCCATGGGGCTGCCGGTGGAGACGCTGGTGGTCGGTTCCAACAGCAACGACATCCTGGCGCGCTTTTTCGCCAGTGGGAGCATGGTCGCGGCGCCCGTCGTGCCTACCTTGTCTCCCAGCATGGACATCCAGATCTCTTCCAACTTCGAACGGTTGCTGTTCGACCTGCTCGACCGCGACGGCACCGCGGTCACGGAGGCGCTGAACCGCTTCCGCGCCGAGGGCAAGTTCGCGGTGACCGACGCGCAGCTCGCCCGTGCTCTGGACATTTTCTCCGGCCACCGGGTGGACGAGGCCGCCACCATGGCGACCATTGCCGATGTCTGGAAGGGCAGCCTCTATCTGCTCGACCCGCACACGGCGGTCGGCATCGGGGCGGCCAAGGCGGCGGTATCCGCTGGCCGAGTCGATCCGTCCGTTCCCATGGTGGTTCTCGCCACCGCCCATCCCGCCAAGTTCCCCGACGCGGTGGAAAAGGCGACCGGCCGCCGGCCGGACCTGCCGCCGCGTCTGTCCGATCTTTATGTGCGCGAGGAGCGCCTGTCCGAACTGCCGAACGATCTGGCGGCGGTCCAGGACTTCGTCATCGCGCGCGCCCGCGCCGCCCAGGAGGCCGCATGAGTTCCATTCGTGTGACGACGTTGCCCAACGGGCTTCGCGTCGCGACCGACACCATGCCCGACGTGCAGTCCGTTTCGCTCGGCTGCTGGGTCGGGGTTGGCACCCGCAACGAGGCGGCGAGCGTCAACGGCGTCGCCCACCTCGTCGAGCATATGCTGTTCAAGGGCACCCGCCGCCGTTCGGCTTTCCGCATCTCCGAGGAGATCGAGAATGTCGGCGGGCAGCTGAACGCCTACACCACCCGCGAGCAGACCGCCTACTACGCCAAGGTCCTGCACGAGGATGCGCCGCTGGCGCTCGACATCCTGTCCGACATGATCCAGCACTCCACGCTGGACGCCGAGGAGCTGGTGCGCGAGCGCACGGTGGTTCTGCAGGAGATCGGGCAGAGCGCCGACACGCCCGACGACATCATCTTCGACCATTTCCAGTCCACCGCCTATCCGGGGCAGGCCATCGGCCGTCCGGTGCTGGGCTCGGCGGAGATCGTCGGCGCCCTGCCGCGCGAGGCGCTGGTCGATTACATCGCCGGCCATTACGGCGCCCCCGGCATGGTGCTGAGCGCCGCCGGCCGGATCGAGCATGACCGCATGGTCGATCTCGCGTTCAAGGCATTCGGCGACCTGCCGGGCGGCGCCCCGCCCAAGCCGGAGCCCGCCAGCTATACCGGCGGCGACTTCCGCGAGGACCGCGACCTGGAGCAGATGCACCTCGTGCTCGGCTTCGACGGGGTAGGGGTCCACGATCCCGACTTCTATGCCCACTCGGTGCTGTCGACCCTGCTGGGCGGCGGCATGTCGTCCCGCCTGTTCCAGGAGGTGCGGGAGAAGCGCGGGCTGGTCTATTCCATCTACACCTTCACCGGCGGCTACCATGACGGTGGCCTGTTCGGCGTCTATGCCGGCACCGGCGAGGACGAGGTGGCGGAACTGATCCCAGTCGTCTGCGACGAGATCGCCAAGGTCGGTGCCGACGTCACAGAGGACGAGGTCGCCCGCGCCCGCGCCCAGTTGAAGGCCGGGACATTGATGGCGCTGGAAAGCTCCATGTCGCGTTGCGAGCAGCTGGGTCAGCAGATCCTGATTTACGACCGCCCGGTTCCGGTGGACGAGATCGTGGCGAAGATCGACGGCGTCGACCGCGATGCCGTGGTCAAGGCCGCCAGCCGACTGCGCGTCGGCCGGCCGACCGTCGCCGCCCTCGGCCCGATCGCCAAGCTGGAAAGCTACGACCGCATCGCGGAGCGTCTCGCCTGACGATGAAGACGGTGGCCGCGCCCTCTCTCCTCTCGCGCTTTTCCCCCTCTCCCCCTCGGGGAGAGGGTCGGGGTGAGGGGGATGCATCGCGTGGACCGTCCGGCCGGCGGATCCCCCTCACCCTAACCCTCTCCCCCCTACCACAAGCTGAGATTGCAGTAGGGGGGAGAGGGGACAGAATGGTGGGAGAGGGGCCGCACTCATGATCCGCCTCCTTGGCAGCGGCCTCATCAGCCCGCCCGCGGTCCGGCTCGACGGTCCGCATTGCTACATCCGGCCACCGCTCCCACGCGACTGGCGGGAATGGGCGGACCTCCGCGCCGCCTCGCGCGACTTCCTTACCCCGTGGGAACCCACCTGGCCGGCCGACGCCCTGACGCGGGCGGCATTCAGCCGGCGGCTGCGGCGGCAGGCCCAGGAATGGCGGGACGATCTCGGCTACAGCTTCCTGATCTTCGACCGGGGAACCGATGCCCTGGTCGGTGGGCTCGGCCTGACCAACATCCGGCGCGGCGTGGCCCAGATGGGCACGCTCGGCTATTGGGCCGGCCAGCCCTACGCCCGCAACGGCTATGTGTCGGGCGGCACCCGGCTGGTCCTGGAGTTTGCCTTCGGCCAACTCGGCCTGCACCGGGTCGAGGCCGCCTGCCTGCCGACGAACCTGCCGAGCCGCGGCCTGCTGGAAAAGGTAGGCTTCAGCCACGAAGGCTATGCCCGCGGCTATCTGCGCATCGACGGCGCCTGGCGCGACCATGTCCTCTACGCCATCCTGCGCGAGGAATGGAAGGGCTGACCCCTCCGGTCCCAGGGCAATCGCATATGAAGATCGTGCTCCCTACCAAGGAAACCCGTCATCCCCGCGAAGGCGGGGATCCAGGCTCTTCCACCGGATTCGCTCTGCGAAGTCTGGATCCCCGCCTTCGCGGGGATGACGAAAGTCCTTTCAATGGAACATGGTTTTCAAATGCGATTGCCCTGCGGTCGGTCCTTACCGCTGGTCCAGCTTGATCTCGATCCGGCGGTTCTTCGCCAGCGCCTCGTCCGAGGTGCCGGGGTCGATGGGCTGGAACTCGCCGAAGGCTGCAGCGGCGAGCCGTTCCGCCGGGATGCCCTGGTCAACCAGGAACTTGACCACGGACAGGGCGCGCGCCGACGACAGCTCCCAATTTGAGGCGAACTGGAAGCGCACCGGCTTGATGTCGGTGTGACCGTCCACGCGCAGGACCCAGTTGATGTCGGACGGAATCGCCTTGCCGATCTCGATCAGGGTGCGGGCAAGATCGGCCAGCCGCTGCTTGCCGGCTTCCTCCAGGGTCGCCGAGCCCGACGGGAACAGCAGTTCCGACTGGAAGACGAAGCGGTCGCCGACGATCCGCACGTCGGGCCGGCTGCCCAGCGCCTCGCGGACCCGGCCGAAGAACTCCGAGCGGTAGCGGGCGAGATCCTGCACCTTGGCGGCGAGCGCCTGGTTGAGCCGGGCGCCCAGCTCCGCGATCTGCACCTTCTGCTCGGCCGAGGCCTTCTCCGATACCTCCAGCGCCGCCCCGATCCGGGCCAGCTGTTCGCGGAGCGCCAGAAGCTGCTGGTTCAGCAGGTCGATCTGCTGCTTGCTCCGCGTGCCCTCGGCCTGCTCGCCGGTCAGTGAGGCCATCAGGTCGCGGATGCGGATGTCGCGCTGCTCCAGATCCTTCTGGGCCTGGGTCCGGCTGTCGGTCAGCTGCGATTCGAGCGACTTCAGACGGATATCACGCTGATCGATCTCCTTCTGCGCCAGCATCGTCTTCTCGGCGGCGGAGGCCAGTTCCGACTCCAGCGCCTTCGCCCGGTCGCGGGTGGTGCCGAGTTCCGCCAGCAGGACTTGACGCTGCTGTTCTGTCAGCTTGGTCGCAGCCACGGCGGCGGCCAGTTCGCCCTCCAGCTTCTGCCGGGCATCGCGCAGGGCCTTGATGTCGGCCTGCAGGCTGAGGATTTCCTTCAGCTTCAGGTCCAGCGCCTCGCGGTCGACGCGGACGTTGCGCTGCAGTTCCTCCAGCGTGCGGGCGGTGCGGTCGCGGTCCTCCTGCAGCTGGCTCAGCGACAGCGTCATGTCGTCGCGTGCGGCGACGGAGGTCTGCAACTCGGTCGACAGCTGGGTGATGTTGACGCGGAGATCGGCGTTCGCCTCCCGCTCCATCGCCAGCAGGTCGTTCATCTCCGCGATCTTGCGGTTGAGGACGGTCAGCTGCTCGTCACGGCCGGTCAGCGCGGTGGCGAGGTAGAACTGGGTGACGATGAAGACCATCAGCAGGAAGATGACGACCATCACCAGGGACGACAGGGCGTCGACCCAGCCGGGCCAGGCGCTGGCGTCGCGATGGCCGTTGCGGCGGCTGATGCTGGCCATGGATGCTCCCGGCGTTTGCCTTGGGTGTTCTGGGTGTCAGCGCTGCTGCTGGTCGGCTTCTTCGGCCAAGGCGGCGATGGTGCGGGCCAGCAGCTTGATCTCGCTGCGGATCTCCTGCACCGCCTGGACTCGGCCGTTCGAGGATTCCTCGACGATACGGGCGAGATAGATGTCCATGTTGCGCAGATGCTGCCGCGACGCGTCGTCGAAGCCGCCGCCGGCGGATTCCGCCAGCCGGTCGAGCAGGCTCCTCACCTCCAGCTGGTTCTCGCCCAGCCGCAGGAGAAGCTGCTGTTCGGCCCGCATATGGTCGGTGAGGCTCGACAGACGCTCGGTCAGCGCCATCAGGTTGGCATTGGCGGCGCGCCGGCCTTCCTCGGCGGTGGCGACGGTGCGCTGGAGGGAGTCGAGGTTCTCCGCGGTCTGCTCCAGCAGGGCGGTCAGGTAGGCGGAGGCGGCATGATCGCCCGACTCGAGTCCGCCCGCCGCACCGCTCGACAGCCGGGTGGCGCTGGACAGCCAGTCCTCCAGATCCTGGAAGAAGCGGTTGTGTGCCTGGCTGGCCTGGAGTTCGAGGAAGCCCAGCACCAGCGACCCGGCGAGGCCGAACAGCGAGGAGGAGAAGGCAGTTCCCATGCCGACCAGCGGCGCTTCCAGCCCCTGCTGCAGGTGGGAGAACATGGTGCCGACGTCTCCGCCCTGCACCGACAGGCTGCCGATGACGCCGCCCACCGACTGCACCGTGTGCAGCAGGCCCCAGAAGGTTCCGAGAAGGCCGAGGAAGATCAGCAGCCCGATCAGGTAGCGCGACAGCTCCCGCGATTCGTCCAGGCGTGAGGCGATGCCGTCCAGCAGCGAGCGCATCGACAGCGCCGACAGGGTCAGCCGGCCGCGCCGCTCGCCCAGCATGCGGGCCATCGGGGCCAGCAGCACCGGCTCCTGCAGCGAGGCGGGGGCGACGCCGCTCTGATACTGCTCCAGCCACGCCACTTCGGGGCGCAGCATCAGGACCTGACGGAAGATGAAGGCGATGCCGGCCAGCAGCGTGGCCAGGATGACGCCGTTCAACGGCGCGTTGTTCAGGAAGGCTGCGCGCAAGGCCGGGAACAGCAGTCCGCACACGGCACCGACCACCACCAGGAACAGGATCATCCGGGTCAGGAACCGCTCCGGGCGTGTCATGAGGGAGGATACCTCCAGCGGTCGGGTCGTCGGGGTGGTGGCGGTCATGATGCTCCGAAGGGGTGTTCCGATCAGACCTCGCCCAGGGATGGGCCCACGGGTGGAGCGCTACTCGTTCAAGAAGACAACATCGATCCGGTCCGGCGCTCCGCCCGCCTCGTCGAGTCCTAGTGCGCGGACATCGACCCGGCTGCTGCGGATGCCGAAGGCGGTCAGCCGCTCCCGCAGGGCCAGCGCCCGGGCGAGCGAGCGCTGCCGGGCTTCCCGCGCCGTGTCCGCGGTGCCGCTGGCGTAGGAGCGCAGCTGCAGACGGGCGGTGTCGCTGGCGCGCAGCCGTTCGACGATCCGGTCGACCGTGGCGTCCGCGGTATCCGGCAGATTGGTGGCGTCGGCCGCGAACACAAGGCTCAAAACGCTCGAAGGTGGCAGGCTCGCCGCAGGGGGTGCCGCTTCCGGGGGAGGGGGCAATGCCGCGGTGTCGGTCCGCGGAGACGCCGGTTCGGTTCCGGGCGTCGGCTCGGGGGCTGCCTGCGTCGGCGCGGTGGCGACAGCCGGATCGGACGGCGGAACGGGGCGGGAAGCGGGCGGCTGGGCCGGGCCTTCGGTCATCTCCGGCGGGGGAGGTGCTTCGAGCGGCTGCGGCAGGACGAGGCGCGGCGGCGCCTTTACGGCCGGCGGGGTGCGCAGGCTGGGGCGCGGCGGCACGGACAGCGGAACCGCGTTTTCCAGCGTCAGCCCGGCGGCGAGCTGTGCGTTCGCCGGAGCCGCAGTCGCCGGAGCTGCGGCCGACAGGGCAGCAGGGTGCAGCGCCCAGGCCGCGAACAGCGCGGCGGCGACGGCACGGTGTTTGCGGTCGGCGTGTCCCCAGCGGCCCAAAACGATGCGTCCCGTTAAACCCTTGTCTTGCAAACCATAGCCTATCGATCGCACCAGCGACAACCGCTCATCCGTCCCGCCCTGGTGCGGGGCAGGGCGGACGGGCCGGTGCGGGCGACGGGCTCAGCCCTTGGCGGACTTCAGCAGGCGGGGCGACCGGGACCTGGAGGTGGCTGTTGGCGGCCAGCACGTTGCCGGTGAACACCGGGTTGCGGCCACCCTCGATCTCGCCGACGAAGCCGCCGGCCTCGGTGACCATCAGCACGCCGGCCGCACAATCCCACGGAGCCAGCCCGCGCTCCCAATAGGCGTCGAATCGGCCGGCGGCGGTGTAGGCGAGGTCGAGCGAGGCGGCGCCGAAGCGGCGAATGCCCGCGACCTCCTTCATCACCGCCTCCTGTTCCTTCAGGAAGGCGGCATGGTCGCCGCGGCCCTTGAAGGGAATGCCGGTGGCCAGAACGCAGTCTTCCAGCCGGCGGCGTTCGGAAACGCGCAGGCGGGTGTGGTTGACGAAGGCGCCGGCACCCTTCTCGGCCCAGAACAGCTGGTCGCCGATGGGGGCGTAGATGACGCCGGCGACGATCTCGCCGTTGCGCTCGGCGGCGATGGAGATCGCCCAGTGCGGCAGGCCGTGCAGGAAGTTGGTGGTGCCGTCGAGCGGATCGACGATCCAGCGCGCCTCGGCGTCGCTGCCCTTGGACGCGCCGCTCTCCTCCATCAGGAAGCCGAATTCGGGCCGCGCCTTCTGCAGTTCCTCGCGCAGGGTGCGTTCGGCCTTCAGGTCGGCGGCGGACACGAAGTCGGCCGGCCCCTTGCGCGACACCTGGAGGTGTTCGACCTCGCCGAAGTCGCGGACGAGACCGCGGGCGGCCTTTTCGGCGGCGCGGACCATGACGTTGATGAGAGCGGAGCGGGTGGCCATGGGTGTTGGTGTACCGTTTTGTGCAGGAACCAGAAAACAATACACCGGCCTCCGCGCATGGCGAAGACCGGTGATGGCAGGACGGACCTTGGAAGGATCAGTCCTTCGCGCGCTCGACGTATTCGCCGGTGGCGGTGTCGACGACGACGCGGGTCCCGGCCTCGATGTGCGGCGGAACCAGGATCGACACGCCGTTCTCCAGCTTGGCCGGCTTGTAGGAGGACGAGGCCGTCTGGCCCTTCACCACCGGGTCGGATTCGGTGATCTTCAGCGTGACCTTGCCGGGGATCTCGACGCCCAGCGGCGAGCCTTCGTGGCTTTGCACCGTGACTTCCATGCCGTCCTGAAGGAAGACGGCCGGCTCGCCGATGATGTCGCGCGGGATGGCGACCTGCTCGAAGCTTTCCTTGTCCATGAAGGTGAAGCTGTCACCTTCGGCGAAGAGGAAGGTCATCTCATGCTCGTCCAGGCGAGCGCGCTCAACGGTCTCCTGGGTGCGGAACCGCTCGATCGACTTGTTGCCGGTGCGAACGTCCTTCATTTCCAGCTGGATGAAGGCGCCGCCCTTGCCAGGCTGCACGATGGCGGTTTTGGTGATGACCCAGAGCTTACCGTTGTGCTCCAGCACATGGCCGGGGCGCATCGTGTTGGCATTGACCTTCATGGCGTACTCGTGAATTCCAGAATCAGGGCGGCGCGGACCCTACCAGCTTGACCGCCCATAGGCAACGGCGCGGAACGGTAATGGCGCGCGATCCAGGCGATTGACGGACGATTCTTCGGCGAATCGGCGCAGCCAGTTTGGAATTGCTCCAGCAATGCGACGTTTGAAACGGTTTTGCGGCCCTTGTTCACTGTTCCATTCCCCGCGATCGCCACCACCGGCCGTTGATCGGTGGAGTTTACCACGGCGCGTCAGCCGGCGGTAAGCGGGGGCGGCAAAACCGCGAACCGGGAGCAGGGGGCTGTGACCAATGGCGAGCCGGCTTGAGTACGCCGCCCGTGGGTGCTCTGATGCGCCCGCACCCCTTTCGACTTTGCAGAAGAGCGCGCCGCATGCCCGCCCACCGATCCCCCGAGCTTCCTCCCTGGCATCCCGAGGCGCTGGCCCGGCGCCGGCCCTATCTGGCGGCGCGCGGCCGGGTGCTGAACGCCGTCCGCCGCGTGTTCGAGGAACTTGCCTTCGTCGAGGTGGACACGCCCGCCCTGCAGGTGTCGCCGGGGATGGAGCCGCATCTCCAGGCCTTCGCCACCGAACTGCAAGGCCCCCATCCGGACGACCGCCGGCCGCTCTACCTGCACACCAGCCCTGAATTCGCCATGAAGAAGCTGCTGGTCGCGGGCGTGCCGCGGCTGTGGCAACTGGCGCATGTCTACCGCAACGGCGAACGGTCGGGCACCCACGCACCGGAATTCTCGATGCTGGAATGGTATCGCGCGGGCGACGGCTACCGCACCCTGATCGAGGATTGCCGGGAGTTGCTGCGTGCCGGGGCGGACGCCGGCGGGCGGCGGTGCTTCACGTTCCGCGGCATGAGCTGCGATCCGTTCGCGCCGTGGCGAGTGCTGACCGTGCCGGATGCGTTTCGGGAGTATGCCGGCATCGACCTGATGGCGACCTATGACGGCAGCCACGATCCCGACCCGGCGGCACTGGCGGCGGAGGCCGCGCGCATCGGCATCGCGCCCCATCGCGGCGACCGCTGGGAGGACATCGTCTTCCGCATCATGTTCGACCGGATCGAGCCGCATCTGGGCGATGGCGTGCCCTGCGTGCTGACCGACTATCCGCTGTGCATGGCGGCGCTGTCGCGGCCGAAGCCCGAGGACCCGCGGCTGGCGGAACGGTTCGAGCTGTATGCCTGCGGCCTGGAACTGGCGAACGCCTTCGGCGAGTTGACCGATCCGGCGATACAGCGCGCCCGCTTCGAGGCCGACATGACACTGAAGGAGCGGCTCTATGGCGAGCGCTTCCCGGTGGATGAGGATTTCCTCGCCGCGCTGGAGCATGGCATGCCGCAGAGCAGCGGTATCGCCATGGGCTTCGACCGGCTGGCGATGCTGTGCAGCGGGGCCGAGAGCATCGAACAGGTGCTGTGGCTGCCGGTGGCGGGGGTGTAGGGGGGAGACCGCTCCCTCTCCCGTCCCGGGAGAGGGAAGGGGCCCAAGCGGAGCTTGGGAAGGGTGAGGGGTGATCCGAGCATCGAAAATCCATGTCCGGATCACCCCTCACCCTCCCGCCTTCGGCGGGTCCCTCCCTCTCCCGGGGCGGGAGAGGGTAGGATTGCTCAGAACGTGAACTTCGCCTGCAGGCCGATCAGGTCGATGCCGTTCTTGTACTCCGCGGTCAGATTGCCGCGGCCGGCCTCGGCACCGGTCAGGTCGTCGGTCAGGTTGACCGAGGCCTTCGGCACGAAGACGTGGGAGTAGGCGGCGTCGACGCGCAGGCTGTCGGTCACCTGATAGCCGGCGCCGACAGACAGCCAGTAGCGGTTCTGCTCCGGAATGCGCGGCGTGCGGAATTCGACATCGACCGCACTCTTGTCGAAGGCGACGCCGCCGCGCAGCGTCAGCTTGTCGGTCACCTTGTAGGAGGTGCCCAGCGCATAGTACCAAGTGTCCTTCCAGTGCTCTTCCGTGACGGAGGTGAGCGCCGGGTTGGCGATGTTGACGCGCAGTTCCTTGAAGCGCGACCAGTTGGTCCATTGGACGTCGGCCATTACCGCCCAGCGGTCGTTCACCTCGTGGTACAGGCCGATTGAGGCGATCTCCGGCGTGATCAGGTCGGCGTTGGCGCTCTGGGAGGGTAGGGCGCCCGCCAGCGCCGGCGGCAATCCGGTGAAGGAAATGTTGCCGGTCAGCGTGTGCTTGACCGCTGACCGGTAGCCGATACCGATCCGCGTGCCCTTCATCGGTTCGATCAAGGCGCCCAGCGAGACACCCCAGCCCCAGTCGTCGCCGGTCACGTCGCTCTTGACGTCCAGCGCGCCCGGACGGCCCAGCCGGCTGGCGCCGAAGTCGGATGACTGCGACAGCTTGGCCTTGGCGTACTGGATCTGCACGCCGCCGCCGATGGTGATCATCGGGTTGATCCGGTACGAGACCGTCGGCACGAAATTGTAGGTGCGCAGGTCCGACCGGATGCCGTGATAGCGGCCGATCCAGCTGTCGCCGTAATCGGTGACGAGGCCCCAGGGGCCGTTGGCCGACAGGCCGACCTTCAGGTCGTCGTTGATCGAATAGACGAAATAGCCGGCGGGGACGATGGCGTCCTGCGCGATGTCGCCGGGCGAGGCGTTGCCGCCGATCGCGGTGCCGCCCAGCCGCCCGGCGCGGGTGGCGCTGGCGCTTTCGACCTTCGACTTCACGATGACGCCGGTGGCGGTCTGCACCGCCTCGATCCCCGTGACCAGACCCATGGTCGCCGGATTGTAATACATGGAGCTGGCGTCGCCGTTGCCGCCGGCGGTCACGCCGGCAAAGGCGGTGCCCTGGCCCGATACGCTCTGCTCCTTCAACGCGAAACCGGCGGCGAACGACGTGGAGGCGGTCGCGATCGGTGCGGTCACCGCAAGGGCGGCAGCGGCGGTCATCAGGCGTGTCTTGAGCGTCATCGGAGACATGGTTCCTTCCCTAAATTGTGTTGTTGACGCAATGATACACAAACTGACGCTTACGTAAAGGGTCGCCCACCACTTTTTGTTGGCCGCACAAGCAGTGTTGCGGCCCTGCATCGGTTTCGGAAGTCGGAAAAGGGAAATAGCCGCAAGGCGGCACCACCGGCGGAAGCGCAGGCTCCGGCCGTGGCGCCGTCAGGCGGCGGAATTATCCAGTGATTTCAGTGGAGAAAAAGTGCCGGCGAAGCCCGGCGCGTCAGGCGACCCAGGCGACCGCGGCGGCGAAGATCTCGCGCAGGATGTTGTGCTCGTCGCTCCACACCAGCTTGGCGGTGATGACGATGGAGGCGACGACCAGCATCGGACGGACGACTCGGGCGCCGTTGCGGATCACCATGTGGGCGCCGAGCTGGGCGCCGATATACTGGCCGACGCCCATCAGCAACCCGATTGTCCACAGCACATGGCCGCCGACGATGAAGAACAGCAGCGAGGCCACGTTGCTGGTCAGGTTCAGCACCTTGGTGTGGGCGGTCGCCTTGCGCAGGTTGTGGCCCAGCAGCGAGACGAAGGCGATGGCGAAGAAGGTACCGGTCCCCGGCCCGAAGAAACCGTCGTAGAAGCCGATGCCGGTGCCGATGCTGAGCGCGAAGGCATGCTCGCCGATGCGCTGGTGGGCGTCGACGTCGCCGGCCTTGGGCGAGACCAGCAGATAGACGGCGATGCCGATCAGCAGGATCGGGATGACGTCGCGCAGGAAGCTGGGATCGAGCATCTGCACCAGCGTTGCGCCGGCGCCGGCGCCGACGAAGGTGCAGACGATCATCATGCGCATCGAGGCGGGGTTGACCTCGCCGCGGCGGACGAACTTGATGGTGGCCGAGAGAGATCCGAAGCTGGATTGCAGCTTGCCGGTGGCCAGTGCCTCGGCGGGTGACAGGCCGGCGGCCAGCAGGGCGGGGATGGTCAGCAGGCCGCCGCCGCCGGCGATGGAATCGACGAAGCCGGCCAGCAGGCCGATGGCGAACAGGATGCCCAGCGACTCGGGCGTCAGAAGATCCATGATTTTGGGGAAGTCCAGGTAATCTGCCGGTTCAGCCGGCGAGTGCGGCCCCAGTGGAGGCCTCAATGGCGGCGTTCAGCGCCCGGACTCCGGCGCCCGGACCCTGGGGATGGTTCCAGACGGCGTTGACGACGGCCAGGAAATCGGCGCCGGCCGTGACCAGCGGCGCGCAATTCTTGGCGGTGATGCCGCCGATCGCCACGCAGGGGACCTCCATCAGCTCCGACCACCAGCTCAGCAGCTCCGGCTCCGCCTTGTACTCGGCCGTCTTGGTGGCGGTGGGGAAGAAGGCGCCGAAGGCGACGTAGTCGGCCCCCTCCTCGCCGGCGATCATGGCGAGATGGCGGCTGTCATGGCAGGTGACGCCGACGATGGCGTCGTTGCCCATAATCTTGCGGGCGTCGCGATAGGGAGTGTCCTGCTGCCCGACATGGACGCCGTCGCAGCCGGTCTCCCGCGCAAGGCGCGGATGGTCGTTGAGGATGAAGGCGACGTCACGCTCCTGCGCGATCGGGCGCAGCAGGTCGCAGGCGCGACGGATGTCGTCCTCGGAACAGTCCTTGAGGCGCAGCTGCACGCAAGCGACGTCGCCGGCATCCAGCGCTTCCCGCAGAAGCGGCGCGAACGCCGCCGGCTCCAGGGCCGGCGGCGTCACGAGGTACAGACGGCAGGCGGGAAGTTCCGCCTGCGCCGGCTTTCCCTTGGCCAAGTGTTACTCCCGGCCCTGGTAGATCTTCATGATCCGGTCGAGCAGCTTGAGGCATCCTCGCGCGGGCGCTGGAAGGCATTGCGGCCGATGATCGAGCCGTTGCCGCCGCCGTCACGGATGGCGCGGGCGTCCTCGAACACCGCGTCCTCGCCCTTGGTGGCGCCGCCGGAGAAGACCACGATGCGGCGACCGTTGAAGGTGCACTGCATGATGTGCTTCACCCGCTCCGCCTGGGTGGCGATCGGGATGTTCTTGGACTCGTAGATCTTCTTGGCTTCGGCCTGCTCCAGCGTGGCCGAGGGCAGCTTCACCTTGATGATGTGGGCGCCCAGCAGAGCGGCCATGTGGGCGGCATAGCCGATCACGTCGATGGCCAGCTCGCCGTCCTTGGTGACGGCGCCGCCGCGCGGGTAGGACCACAGGACGGTGGCGAGGCCGTAGGACTTCGCCTCCTTCGACAGCTCGCGGAACTCCTCGTACTGGGAGTACATGGCGTCGGAGCCGGGATAAATCGTGAAGCCGATGGCCGAGCAGCCGAGGCGCAGGGCGTCCTGGACCGAGGCGGTGACGGCCTGGTCGGCGGCTTCCTTCTGGGTGGACAGCGAGTTGGCGCTGTTCATCTTCAAGATCAGCGGGATCGAGCCGGCGAATGTGCCGGCGCCGGCTTCCAGCGAGCCCAGGGGGGCGGCATAGGCGTTGCAGCCGGCGTCGATGGCCAGCTGGTAGTGGTAGTGCGGGTCATAGCCGGCATCGTTCGGGCCGAAGCTGCGGGCGGGCCCGTGCTCGAAGCCCTGGTCGACCGGCAGGATCACCAGCTTGCCGGTGCCGCCGAGCTTGCCTTCCATCAGGATGCGGGCGAGGTTCGCCTTGGTGCCGGGATTGTCGCTCTCGTAGTTGGCGAGAATGTCTTTGACGCGGCGCGTGAGCTTCATTGTGGCTCTTCCCTGGGGCATTCTTGGAATGGCGCCGTACTTAGCCCGTATTTGGCCGTTTTGCAACGGCGGGAGGGGCATAAAGCGGCCATTTGCCACGTCTGAACGGCCTAGGGCCTGTGGATGGGCCAAGTCCGCAGGGCGGGCGCGGCACCCACAAAGGGGTTAGGGCAGAAGGGTGTGCAGTGCGATGTACAACCCATAGCCGGCGCCGCCCAGCACCGCCCAGGCGCCCGTCGTCAACCCGATCCAGACCGCCAGCAGGCGGATGCCGCGCATCTTCTCCGGCCCGGCGCCGGGACCGGTGGCCCCCAGTCCGCTCCGGTCCGCCGGCCGGCCGCTTACGGCGTGCCCCGGACGGCGAGGTTGCGCGATCGTCGAGTCCGGCGTGGTCAGCGAGGTGATGCTCATGGGCGGCTCTTCCGGCATCGGAGGGAGGGTGTCGTGTCACAAAAATATCCTTAGGCGACGGTACACCACCTTTGCGCGGCGAGGCTGTGCGAAAAAGCGGTAGTCCCGCCCTAACCTTGGTCGCGTTTCAGCCAGTCGCGGCATAGGGCCTCCAGCGCGGCCGCGCAGTGCCGGCTCCGACCTTCGGCGAGGGGCCGGGCGGCGGGGGACCGGGCGGCGAGGTCGAGGGCGGGCGGACGGTGGGTCAGCAGCGCCGCGCCGCGGGCGGCGGCGATAGCGGCGAGCCGATCCGCCATCTCGGGTCGGCCGGTGAACAGGACCAGCCGCAGCCCGGCCGCCAATGCCCCTTGCGCCTCGCCGGCGCGGTCGCCGCAATCGAGCAGGCCGGCGACCTCCAGCCCCGGGTGCGCCTTGCGGACCCGCTCCACCACCCCGCGCAGCCACAGGGCGCCGGCCGCCGGCGGACCCATCAGCACGAGGGGCGTCCCGGCCGAGTCGGCTGCGCCGGCGGCCAGCAAGGCGTCGTCCAGGCCGCGAATCAGGATGGGGCGGAAGGGCGGAGGGACGGTCATCGGCATGTCGCGGCAGCTGGGAAGGGCGGCGCACTTTACCCGCGGCCAACAGTGGCCGGAACGGGCGAATCGGAGATCCGGCGGGTCGTGATCCAGCGGTTGTGAGAATTGAGGCAGGTCAAACCCTATGATCGCGGTCCGGAGTATGGTCGGTCATATCGGACCCAATCTCTGGGGACAGGGTGCCAGCGCGCCGGGTCCGTTTCATGGGAATCGATCCCCCGGGAATGCCGCGATGATGGAATACAAGGGTTACAAGGCCCAGATCGACTTCGACAACGACGCGGGCGTCTTCGTCGGCGAGGTCATCAACACCCACGACGGCATCACCTTTTCCGGCCGGTCTGTGGACGAACTGCGCGAGTCCTTCCGCCGTGCGGTGGACGATTATCTCGACCTGTCCTGCGATATGGGCGGCGATGGGGAGCAGCCCTTTTCCGGCCGTCTCTCCATCCGCATCAATCCCATCCTGCATCGGGCCATTGCCGACTGCGCCGCGCACGAGGGCAAGAGCCTTTCCGCCTGGATCGCCGAATGCCTGGGGCGGGCGGCCGGAGTGGCGAAGGTGAAGGCGGGCTGAAAATTCGCAAAATGCGATGCCGATTGCCTGCGCCGGTCCGGCCGCTTGGCATTTGGCATTCGGGCTGCGGGCGGGGACTGCGCGCATGCGTTGAGATGCATTGGCATGTTCCTCTTGCTCGACTGGCATTGCACTTGCTCATATCCCCCCAAAGGATAAAGGGGGATTCCGATGAGCGGACTGAAACTCACCCTGCGGGCGAAGCTGTGGGCGCTGGTCGGGCTGGCCGGCGCCATATGCATCGCGCTCGCCGCCTCGGCATTGTGGCTGAACCAGCGCAGCACGCTGGAGGACCGCAAGGAGACGCTGCGCTCCGTCGTGCAGACCGCCCATGGGCTCGCCGCCGGCTACGACGCCGAGGTGAAGGCCGGACGCCTGACCCGCGAACAGGCGTTCGAGCGGTTCAAGGCGAACATCAATACGATGTTCTACAACGGCAAGGACTATATCTTCGTCCTCGGCACCGCTTACCAGGCAGTCATCCACCCGGTCCGCCCCGACGTGATCGGCAAGGACCAGCGCGACATGAAGGATGCCAACGGCGTCTTCTTCTCCCGCGAGATGGTCGACACCGCCCGCAACAAGGGCGAGGGGTTCGTCGGCTACAGCTATCCCAAGGCCGGCGGCGACCAGCCGCTGCCAAAGCTCAGCTACGTCAAGATGTTCGAGCCGTGGCAGGTGATCATCGGCACCGGCGTCTACATCGACGACCTGGACGCCCGTTTCATGCGCAGCCTGTGGACCATGGCGGCCATCGTCGGCGGGCTGGCCCTGCCGGTGGTGGCGCTGATCGCGCTGGTCGGCAACTCCATCAGCCGGCGCATCCGCCGACTGTCCGACAGCATGCGCAGCCTCGCCGACGGCAACCTGTCGGCCGCCGTTCCCGAGACCGGCAGCCGCGACGAACTGGGCGACATGGGCCGCGCCGTGGAGGTGTTCAAGCTGAACGCCGAGGCGAGCCGGCGCCTGGAGGCCGAACAGGCCGAGGCCGCCCGCCGGGCCGAGGAGGACAAGCGGCAGGCGATGGACCGGCTGGCCGCCCGATTCGAAGGAACGGTCGGTGGCATGATCCGCTCGGTTTCCACCACCACCGACGCGCTGGGGCAGAAGGTGCGGGCGATGTCGCACGCGGCCGAGCAGACCAGCCAACTCGCCGGGCTGGTGGCCAGCGCCAGCGACGGCACAGCCGCCAACGTGCAGACCGTGGCCGCGGCGTCGGAACAGCTGTCCAGCTCCATCGTCGAGATCGGCCGGCAGGTGTCGGAGGCGAGCCGCGTCGCCAACGAGGCCGTCGGCATGGCGCAGGAGGCGACCGGCCGCATCGGCAGCCTTGCGGAAGCGGTGGAGCGGATCGGCACCGTGGTCGGGCTGATCAACTCCATCGCCGGCCAGACCAATCTGCTGGCGCTCAACGCCACCATCGAGGCGGCGCGGGCCGGCGAGGCGGGGAAGGGCTTCGCCGTCGTCGCCAGCGAGGTGAAGGCGCTGGCCAACCAGACGGCGAAGGCGACCGACGAGATCGGCGGCCAGATGAGCGGCATCCAGTCGGTGACCGGTCTGGCGGTGACGGAGATCCAGAAGGTGTCCGCCGTCATCGAGCGGCTGAGCGCCATCGCCACGACGATTTCCGCGGCGGTGGACCAGCAGAACGCCGCCACCGCGGAGATCTCCCGCTCGGTCCAGCAAGCCGCGGCCGGAACGGGGGAGGTGTCGTCGAGCATCTCCGGCGTCACCGCCGAATCGGACGAGAGCGGCCGCACCGCCCGCGAGCTGGTGGAGGCGCTGGGCAAGCTGTCCGACGAGGCCGCCGGGCTGAACGCCCAGGTCGGGACCTTCCTGGCGACGGTTCGGGCGGCGTAACAGCCGTATTCTCGCAACAAAAAAGGGCGCCTCCCTTGCGGAAGGCGCCCTTTTCTTGGTCCGGCGAGGCTTACTTGGCGTTCGCCATGGCGACGGCGGTGTCGCTCATGCGGTTGGAGAAGCCCCACTCGTTGTCGTACCAGGTCATGATGCGGACGAAGTTGCCGTCGATGACCTTGGTCTCGTTCAGCGCGAAGATCGAGCTGTGCGGGTCGTGGTTGAAGTCGGTCGAAACCAGATCTTCCGTGTAGGCGCCCAGCACGCCCTTCAGCGGGCCGTTGGCGGCGTCGCTGATCGCCGTGGTGATCTCCTCGACCGAGGTGGTGCGGCCGGCGGTGAACTTGAAGTCGACGACCGACACGTTCGGGGTCGGAACGCGCATGGCGGTGCCGTCCAGCTTGCCCTTCAGTTCCGGCAGAACCTTGCCGACGGCCTTGGCCGCACCGGTGGAGGTCGGGATCATGTTCAGGGCCGCGGCGCGGGCGCGGTGCAGGTCCTTGTGGTTGGTGTCGACGATCCGCTGGTCACCCGTGTAGGAGTGGATCGTCGTCATGAAGCCCTTCTCGATGCCCACCAGGTTGTGGAGGACATGCGCGACCGGCGCCAGGCAGTTGGTGGTGCAGGAGGCGTTGGAGACGATTCGGTGCTCGGCGGTCAGCTTGTCGTGGTTGACGCCGTAGACGACGGTGATGTCCTCGTCGGTGGCCGGAGCGGAGATCAGCACCTTCTCGGCGCCGGCTTCCAGATGCTTGGCGGCATCGGCGCGCTTGGTGAAGATGCCCGAGCATTCCATGGCGATCTGGACGCCCAGATCCTTCCACGGCAGCTTGGCCGGGTCACGCTCCTGCACGACCTTGATGGAGTGGCCGTTGACGATCAGGACACCGTCGCCGGTTTCGATGGTGCCGGGGAAGCGGCCGTGGACGCTGTCGTACTTCAGCAGGTGCGCGTTGGCCTTCAGATCGGCCAGGTCGTTGATCGCCACGACCTCCACGTCCTTGCGGCCGCTCTCGTAGATGGCGCGCAGAACCAGACGGCCGATGCGGCCAAAACCGTTGATCGCTACCCGTACAGCCATGACTTCCTCCAGTTGGATATGGGGCGCCCGAATTCGGCTGGACGCCCCTTCGGCTTCTCTCAGAGACGCGCCCTTAGAGGCGCGCCTTAACGGCGTCCACGACCGCTTCGGCGGTGATGCCGAAGTGCTTGTACAGTTCCTGGTAGGGCGCCGATTCGCCGAAGCCGGCCATGCCGACGAAGGCGCCGTTCGCGCCCAGCCAGCGGTCCCAGCCCAGACGGATCGCCGCCTCGACGCCGACGCGCACGCCGGTGCCGAGCACCGATGCCTTGTACGCATCGTCCTGACGCTCGAACAGTTCCCAACTCGGCATAGACACAACGGCGGTGCCGATGCCCTGGGCCTGCAGGGCCTTGCGGGCCTCCATCGCCAGCGACACTTCCGAACCGGTGGCGAGGATCGTCGCCTTGCGCTCGCCCTCGGCCTCGGCCAGGACATAGGCGCCGCGGGCCGACAGGTTGTCGGCGGTGTGCTCGGTGCGCAGGGTGGGCACGTTCTGGCGGGTCAGCGCCAGGACCGACGGGGCGCCGGTGGCCTCCAGCGCGATCTGCCAGCACTCGGCGGTCTCGACCGCGTCGGCCGGGCGGAGGACCAGCAGGTTCGGGATGGCGCGCAGCGCCGCCAGATGTTCCACCGGCTGGTGGGTCGGGCCGTCTTCGCCGAGACCGATCGAGTCGTGGGTCATCACGAAGATGGTGCGCTGCTTCATCAGCGCGGCCAGACGGATCGACGGGCGGCAGTAGTCGGCGAACTGCATGAAGGTGCCGCCGTAGGGGATGACGCCGCCGTGCAGCGTCATGCCGTTCATCAGCGTCGCCATGCCGTGCTCACGCACGCCGTAGCGGACGTAGCGGCCGGCGAACTCGCCCTTGCCCTTCACGTCGGCGGTGTTCTTGACCTTGGTGTTGTTCGACGGGGTCAGGTCGGCGGAACCGCCGATCATCTCCGGGATGGCCGGGACCAGAACCTCCAGCGTGTTGCCGGACGCGACGCGGGTCGCCCAGCTCGGCTTTTCGGCGCTGACCTTCTCCTTGAAGGCGACGATGGCGTCGGTCAGGGCGGAGGGAACGCCGCGGCCGAAGGCCTCGTCGAACGCCTTGCCGGCACCCTCGGTCAGGCCGGCGCGGCGGCCGGCCCAGGCGGCGTAGGCGTCGGTGCTGCGGGTGCCCGCGGCGCGCCAGGCGGCCAGCACCTCGTCGGGAATGACGAAGGCCTCATGGGTCCAGCCGATGGCCTCGCGGGTCGCGGCGACCTCGTCGGCGCCCAGCGGCGAGCCGTGGCAGCCGTGGGTGTTGGCCTTGTTCGGCGCGCCCTTGCCGATGATGGTGCGGCAGGCGATCAGCGTCGGCTTGTCGGTGGAGGTCCGGGCCTGGGCGATGGCCTTCGTCACCGCGTCGGTGTCGTGGCCGTCGACGGCGATGGTGTTCCAGCCGTAGGAGCGGAAGCGCGCCTGGGTATCGTCGGTGAAGCTGAGATCGGTCGAGCCGTCGATGGAGATGTGGTTGTCGTCCCACAGCACGATCAGGCGGTTCAGCCCGAGATGGCCGGCCAGCGAGCAGGCCTCGTGGCTGACGCCCTCCATCAGGTCGCCGTCCGAGGCGATGACGTAGGTGTAGTGGTCGATCAGCTCGTCGCCGAAGCGGGCGTTGGTGATCCGCTCCGCCAGCGCCATGCCGACCGCGGTGGAGACGCCCTGGCCCAGCGGACCGGTGGTCATCTCGATGCCCAGGCTGGGATCGACTTCCGGGTGGCCGGGGGTCAGGCTGCCCAGCTGGCGGAAGTTCTTGATCTCGTCGATGGTCATCCGCTCGTAGCCGGTCAGGTAGGCCAGCGAGTAGATCAGCATCGAACCGTGGCCGGCCGACAGCACGAAGCGGTCGCGGTCGGGCCAGGACGGGTTCTTCGGATCGAACTTCAGGAACTGGTGAAACAGGACCGTGGCGACGTCGGCCATGCCCATCGGCATGCCGGGGTGGCCGGACTTCGCGGCCTCGACCGCGTCCATGGAGAGCGCGCGGATCGCGCTGGCCATCGTGAGGGAGGGCTGGGCGGAGGCAGCGGACATCTGGCGTTTCCTGCGGAATCGGGCGCGGTGCGGCGTCGGCAACGATGGTTGCGCGGTCGCCGGATGAGGCGCCGCGAAACGGCGCACCATGCAGAACCGCCGTCCGCAGGTCAATGGAATGGGGTAGGAAACGGTATATGGCAGAGGCCCCTCTTCCGTGTGGGAAGCAGGGCAAGGCTCCCTCTCCCGGGCCGGAGAGGGAATCCTCCCGCCCTCTGCGCCTTCCGTCAC